>JACRKA010000117.1 GCA_016219905.1 Verrucomicrobiota bacterium | reverse complement strand
GCATCGTCGCCTGGCGATGGCCCGAACGCCACGGCAGGACATCTTCGGACGGTTCAAGAATCGTCCGGGTTTGTGCGCTGACGAAACGGCTGGCAAAACCGCCGGCGAAAATGCGAAAAGAACCGGCCATATCCCGAAGCAGGAACAACACGTCATGAAACCACGCCATGCATTTCTCCACATCGCACTGGCCACACTCTGCGGCCTCGCCACCAGCGAAGCATTTGCTGCCGACGCGCCCGCGCCGACGTCGCCGCCGCCGAAAGCGCCGCCGGTGAAGATCATATTCGACACCGACATCGGCAACGACGTGGACGACGCGCTCGCAATGGGCGTGCTGCATTCGCTGATGACGCGCGGCGATTGCGAGTTGCTCGCCGTCACCACCACCAAGCCCGACGAACTGGCGGGGCCGTTCGTGGACGCCATCAACACGTTCTACGGCCGCGGCGACATCCCGATCGCCTGCACGCGCAAGGAGTCGCTGCCCAAGGGCAGCAAGTTCCTGTTGCTCGCGGACCGCTACCCGCACGACCTCAAGTCGAGCGCCGACACGCAGGAGCCGGTGAAGTTGCTCCGCCAGATTCTCGGCAAAGCCGCCGACCAATCGCTGGTGCTGGTGCAGGTCGGCTTCTTCTCCAACTTCGCCGCGCTGCTGGACTCGCCCGCCGACGACTGCTCACCGTTGAAGGGCAAGGAACTGGTGAAGCAGAAGGTGAAGCTGCTCTCGGTGATGGCGGGCGGCTTCCAGACGGTCAACCACAACAACCATTATCTCGAATACAACGTCATCAAGGACATTCCCGCCGCGCAGAAGCTCGCCAAGGAATGGCCCACGCCCATCGTCTGGAGCGGCTTCGAGATTGGCATCGCCGTGCCGTATCCCGCGGTGAGCATCGAGCGCGACTACAGCTACGTGCCGCATCATCCGTTGGCCGAGGCCTACTACCTCTATACTCCGCCGCCGCACGACCGTCCGACGTGGGACCTGACCGCCGTGCTCTACGCCGTGCTGCCCGACCGCGGCTTCTTCGAACTGTCGCAGCCCGGCCAGGTGACGGTGGAGGACGACGGGTTCACCCGCTTCAAGCCGAAGAAGTCCGGCGGCCGTGACCGGTTCCTCATCCTCAACGACGTGCTCGCCGCGCGCGTGAAAGAGGCGCTCGTCCAACTCAGCAGCCAGCCGCCAAGGGGGCTGAAACCATGAAACCTCGCTGATCGGGATCGTGTGTGGCTTGCGTGCCGGTAGCAGCGTGCGTCGCTGGCCGACCTTGGTGTTGACGCACACATGACGTGGTCCTAGACTCGCAGACAGGAGTTTTCCAAAGCCCATCGGAGAACCGACCGGGAAGACTTTCGTGGTTCGAAGTGCATGCTCGAAAGGCAGGTGACGACATGGACAAGCTATGGATGATCACAGGACCTCTCACAGGCGCGATGATCGAGTTGATTGGGGAGGAGATCACCATCGGGCGTGCATCGGATAACGACATTTGCATTGCCGACGAATCCGTGTCCGACCACCACGCCGTCATCGCGCGCCAGAACCGTGAATACGTCGTTCAGGACGTGGGATCCGCAAGCGGCACCTATGTTCGGGGAGAAAAGGTGGCAATGGCCGTGCTTCAGAATGGCGACCAGGTCGCCTTCGGTATGGTTGAGGCGCGATTTGAAACGACAGAGAAGAGGTTCGTCATGCCGGCGGCGAGGGGGGCATCGTCCAAGTCCACCGCGTCCAAGCTCGCGATCCCTGTTGCTCTGGTGTTGCTGGCTGTTGGTGGTTATGCGGCGTATCAACGGTTCGGCAGCGTGAAGCCGGTGGCGCCCGCGCCCACAACCGCGAGCGCCCCCGTGGTTCCGCCGGCGGCTGTGCCGAGTGCGCCAGCGCAAGCGCCGCAACCCGCCGCGCCGTCCACTCCGGTCGAACTCCCAAAGTCGCCGCCTCCCGCCGTTGCCCAGATTCCCACCCCGGGAAGCGAAGGGAAACTGAAGCTCGATTGGTTGGACGATTATGCGCTCGCCCTCAAGACGGCGGAGGCGGAGAAGAAACCTGTGGTTCTGGATGTGACCACGGATTGGTGCGGCTGGTCGAAGAAGATGGAGCGGGAGACCTTCGCGGCTCCAGTGATCCAGGAACAACTTGTCGGCTGCGTGCTGGTCAGGATCAATCCGGAAATTTCCAAGGCGAATGAAGCGGTGGCCAAGCAATACAACGTGGATGGTTACCCCAATCTGCTGATCTTGAATTACAGGGGGGAAGTGCTGGCACAGGAAAGCGGTTACCAGAAAACCGAGGATTTCGACAAGTATCTGAAGAAGTATCTGCCGGCTTTCAAGAACGGACCACTCGGTTATCAGACAGTTCAACTGGCTGCTGAGGACCCGCTCAAGAGCGCGATTGCTAGGATGCCAAGACCGGAAGTCTTGCCGGCTCATCTGGGATCTGTCGTATTGCTGGATTGGGCGGACGTGAAGGTTGCTGCCGACGGGGCGGCCACCGCGTTGAGTCGCACTGCCACCTACGTAATTGATCCAGACAAAAGCCCGCAGCCCGAAGTGTATGCGAACTACAATTCCTCCTACGAGAAGGTGACGATCAAGTCGGTGCGAATCTGGAACCTGAAAGGGGAGGGCCGCCCCTTGGATGCCGCCTTGGTCGAGGATGAGCATGCCTATAGCAACCAGAATGTCTATTGGGATGTTCGCAGGATCACCCTCGACCTGCCTCCCCTGAAGGAAGGTCAGATTCTGGATGTCGTCCAGGAGCGGCACACCAAACCGGTGATGCCCGGCCGGATGAGTTGGCGCTGGATCACGAATGGCAAGGCGATTGTGATGGGAGATATGACCGTGACCTTTCCCTCCTCGCTGAACCTGTTGCGACAACCCGTTCGATGTGCAATCCCGTTGGCCGAAACGAAGCCCGCAGCCGGCCTGTTGCAATGCCGGCTGGTGACCAGCCATCTCAACGAGCCGGAACCGGAACTCTTTTCGCCGGATGTTTTTGAAACATGGTCGGGTTATGAGTTCTGCACGGCCACCACTTGGAATGCCGTGGCAGCCTGGTATCGAGGGCTTTGTGCGGGCAGGGATCAACTGCCGGCAGAGGCCAAAACCCGTGTGGCGGAACTCAAAGCACAGCATGCCGACCCGGAGGCGCTTCTACAGGCGCTCTTCGACTGGGTGACGGAAGACATTCGTTATGTCGCGGTTGCATTTGGCCGGTCTTCCCATCAGCCGCACACGGTGACGGAGACGCTTCAGAACCGCTACGGCGATTGCAAGGACCAGTCCTTGCTGTTGCAGGCTCTCTGCCGAGAGGCGGGATTCCCAGCCTCGCTGGTGTTGCTGGGCACAGGCTATGGCCGGCGCTTTGACACCTCCAATCCGGGTATCGCCACTTTCAACCATTGCATCCTCGAGGTCTGGCTTAAGGGAAAGGCCTTTTACTTGGATCCGGCTGCCGGTCGGGTGAAAGTGGGCCGGTTGCCGGTGCTCTGTTCGGCAACGCAGGCTTTGCGGATCGGCGAGAAGAGCGGCGACGTGATCTTGTTGCCGCCGTATGTGGTGACGCAGGAGAATGGCTTCGAACGCACCGAGGTCAAACTCAATCCCAACGGCAGCGCCACGGTGACCGAAATCCACGAGTTGCTCGGCCCGCCGGCCCAAGCGGCGAAAACGCGCATGACAGGGGTTGAACTGGAAAAACTTCGCAAACAACTGGAGGCGGCTTACAGGAAGAATGGACAAAAACTACTGGAGCTTTCCATGACCGATGCCAACGAGCCAGGAGACCGGTTTGAGAGCCGGCTGTCTTACACCTTGCCCCGCTTCGCGTCGCCCTCCAGCGACGGGCTGATGTTCCGGTTGGGAGTCAGCCACAAGGAGGGTCAGGATTGGACCGCCGCACTGGACCTGCCTCGCACACGGCCGTTCCGCTTTCACCCCAGTGATCCCACGGTGGCCATTTATGAGGTTGAACTCCCTGCTGGGGCTGGATTGAAATCCAAGCCCGACGACTTGATCCTGAGGAACTCCTTCGTGGATGCCAGTCGCAAAGTCGTTAGCAATGGGAACAAAGTCACCTTGACCGAAACAGTGCGAACGCTTGATGCCCGATTGGCGGCCGCGGAATCGGCTCAAGTGGCTGCTGCTTTCAGGAAATTGCAGACTCATCGGGAACATGCCTTCTCGGTTTCAATTCGGCCGAGCTCGGCATCCGAAGGCGTCCCTCCGGTTTCGGCCAAACCGTAGTCCGCACGGTCTCTGGCATTCTCGGCGCAATTCGTTTGGATTATGCCGGTGAATGTCTCGAAAACGAACATCGTGAATCATCTTGAAGGAGACGGCCTGCTCCGCTGGACGGGAGGCATACCGCACTCCCGAAGAAGCCTCTGGCTTGCGCAACGGCAGGGCAGTAAGATTCGCGTCTCAATCATGCAGTGATATGCGATGTCCACACGCACCCCATGAACAATTGGCGAGACATTCTCAACAATGAAAACGATGTGCAATCGCAGCACTTCATCAAGACTGCCGCCGTCGTCAGCGCAACGACGACGATGACGGCCCACGCAAAAAGAGGCGCTCGTCCAACTCAGCAGCCAACCGCCCCAAAAGCCAAGACCATGAAATCCAGAATCCATTGGTTTGCCGTCATACTTTTTGCCACGCAGGTTTCCGCGAGCGTGGTTGACCCCAGAACGGTTGGACTCGAGGGCGGCCTGGTCGTCCAACTCGGCGCCGCGGACATCACAACGCCCGTGGCACTGAGCCGGACGGGACGTTACCTGGTCAACGTCCTCGACCCGGATCCGTCGGTGGTCGGGCAAGCCAGGAAGCAGCTTCGCGCGGAGGGTCACTATGGTCTGGCTTCGGTGGAGCATGTCGCCGACCTGCAGCGTCTGCCCTACACGGAGAACCTCGTCAATCTCGTCATCGCCGGCAACGTCACGATGCCTGCGGCGGAGATTCTGCGCGTGCTCGCGCCGGAGGGATCGGTGATCGTGGCCCTTCCGAAGCCCACGTCCAAAGGTCAACTCAATCGCGCCGGCTTTCTCTCCATCCGTGAGGTCCGGTCTGCCGATGGTCGTCTGATGCTCACGGCCCGGAAGCCCTGGCCCAAAGGGATGGATGGGTGGTCGCACCCGCGTCACGGGGCGGACGGAAACGCCGTGTCCCGCGACACGCTGGTCGCTCCGCCGGAGCGCGTCCGCTGGATCGCCGCCGCGACCCGCGAGATTGAAGGGCTGGTCACGGCCGGCGGCCGCAACTTCTACGGCGGCGTCCTGGCCCGCGACAGTTTCAACGGCCTGCGTCTCTGGCACCTGACCCTCACCAACGCGCAACCCAACGCCGCCGTTTTTGAACTGCCCTCGCTCGCCGCCAACCTGGCGCGCCCGGTCGCCTCCGACGATCAACTGTTCGCGGTCGCGAACGGCAAACTGGTCGCGTTCGACACGGGCACGGGCAAGACCGTCCGCGAATTCACGGGCATTTCCCGGCCCAGGCAACTCGCCTGCTACCGGCAGACGGTCGTCGCGGCAGACACGAACGCCGTTTGCGCCTTCGACGCCAGGACGGGCGGGACGCTGTGGAGGTTCGAGGCGGTCAACGCCAACAACCTGATCGTGGGCTGCGACATCGTCTCCTTCATTCACGGCCAGCCCACCGGCGCGCGCCCGTTCGAGGCCGTCGCGCTGGATGTCCGCACGGGCCGGGTGAAGTGGCGTTGCTCCGATTATCCGTGGCTCGCCAAGGTTTCGCGGACGGTGCTCTACGGCAACCGGCTTGCGTTCGAGGTGTCCACGCTCAACGACCACGACCGCGGCAATTCCCTGCATCTGGTTTCCGCCACCACCGGCAAGCCGCTTTGGGAAAAGGCCTTCCCGCCCGGCATGAACCACAATCGCCAGTCCCGGGCGATGTTTGCCGACAACAGGCTGTGGGTATTGCACGGCGGCAAGACCAACACGCTGGAGAAGACCCGGACCGTGCGCCTGCCCATCCAGATTTCCGCGCTGGATCCGGCCAACGGCAAGACCCTCGTGACCCACCCCGCCTGGTTGACGCACTGTTTTCCGCCGGTCGCGACGCCCAATTACATGCTGTCGGGCGTGCTCCACCTGACGGATTTTCGGACTGGAAAAATGGTGGCCAATCCGATCACCAAAGCCAACTGTTCCCGCGAGGGCGGATGGGTCCCGGCCAACGGGTTGATCTACACCACGCCCAAACATTGCACTTGCTGGCCCATGCTCCGCGGGTATGTGGCGCTGGCCCCTCGCGCCCCGGGACGCAGCCCCGCAAACCTGCCGATCAGCCAGCTCGAGTTTCCGGTCCAGAAAGGGCCGGCGCGAGCCGATACTGACGCAGCCGATCCGCAGCCTTCCGACTGGCCGCTCTACCGCAACGACCCGTGGCGCAGCGGCAGCACCACCGCCGCCGGCCCGAAATCGTTGAACCGGTTGTGGGCCGTTCAACTGGCGCCCAAGGCCGAAGTCGCGATGCTGAACGACGCGCCCATCGGGCCGATCCTGCACGACTGGCGCGATAACGCAGTGGTCAAGGGGCCGCTGAGCGCGCCCACCGTCGCCAACGGGTTTGCCTACGTCGCGCGGCCCGATGCGCACGAAGTCATCGCGGTTGACGCGCGCTCCGGCCAGGTGCGCTGGCGGTTCACGGCGGAGGGGCGCGTGGACTCGCCGCCCGCCATCCACCGCGGTCTGTGCCTGTTCGGTTCCGCGTCGGGCCATGTGTATGCCCTGCGCGCGGACACGGGCGAACTGGTCTGGCGCATGAGAGTGGCGCCCACCGACGAACGCATCGTCGTCTGCGGCCAGGTGGAATCTCCCTGGCCGGTGCCGGGCGCGATCCTCATCATGAACGGCTGCGCCTACTTCGCAGCGGGCCGCCAGTCGTTGGCCGACGGCGGCATCCTGCTTCTTGCGGTGGACCCGATGACCGGCGAACGCCGCTGGGTCAGCCGCCTCGACAACATCCCGCACCAGGATCCCAAGAAGAATTCCGGGCTGAAGTCGGATCCTTATTACGAGAACTCCGGGCTGGAGTTTGATCCCTTCGACATCCTCCACCAGGAGGGCGACGGCATCACCCTGTCGCGTTGGAAATTCTCGTGCGACTTGAAGGAGGTCAACGTTGACAAATGGAACGCATTCGCGGCGGTCAACACCGGCGGGGGAACCGCCTGTGTGCCGCGCGGATGGTGGACCTACAGTCCGCGGCATCAACACCGGTTCCCCGGTGAACCCAGCCGCCGGCCGTTGTGCGTGTTCCGGGACCGCACGCTCTTCAGTTCCCTCGATGGCGCCACCGAGATCTTCCGGCGCGATTTCAATCTCGAACAGGGGGAGGTCTTCATAGACAAATGGATCACCGGATGGGCGGCTGCCAGCTCCGCCCGCGCGGGCGGCACGCCCTATCGGAACCATCGCCTCGCCGAGAAAGCCGCGTGGAAGTTCAACCCCTACGCGCCCGCCGGGGACGCGCCGACGCCCAGGCCTCCGGGCGCGCAGCTTTACAACGAGCTCCATGCCCTGGCGCTGTCGGGCGACGGCTGCCTTTTCGTCGTCCACAAGGATGGCCGGTTGAAGAGCCTCTCGACACAGGACGGTCGCGTGCTCGCCGAAACCCAGGTTCCTCAACCTGCCTGGGACGGCCTCGCGATTGCCGGCCAACGGCTCTTCCTCACCACCCAGACCGGCGAACTGCTCTGTCTTGGAGAGTAGCCGCTCCACGCCTCCCGCTCTCGACCACCCATGAAACGATTCCTGTTGACCCTCCTGGGTGTGGCAGCGACCGTCGCGCCTGTGGCGGCCGCGGACGATCCGAAGCCCAATATCATTTTCATCCTCGCCGACGATCTCGGCTATGGCGATGTCGGCTGCTTTGGTCAGAAGGAAATCCGGACGCCGAACATTGACCGGCTCGCCAGTGAGGGGATGAAGTTCACGCACTTCTATTCCGGCGCGAGCGTGTGCGCCCCGTCGCGTTGCGTGCTGATGACCGGCAAACACGGCGGCCGTTGCCGCGTGCGCGGCAACGCGCCGATGGCGCAGCGGCTGAAGCAATCGCTCATGCCCGATGACGTTACCGTGGCCAAGCTGCTGAAGCAGGCCGGCTACGCGACAGCGCTCGTCGGCAAGTGGGGCCTCGGCGACCACGACACGCCGGGCCATCCGCTCTTGCAGGGCTTCGACTTTTTCTTCGGCTATCTCGATCAGGTTGATGCGCACGTGTATTACCCGGAGTGGCTCTGGCGCAATCGCGAGAAAGTGAAGCTGTCCAACGAAGTGCGGCCCATCCCCGTCGGCAAAGACGGAGCATGGGGCACCGGCGGGATTGCCGCGAAGCGCGTCGCCTACAGCCCGAAGCTGATGCTCGACGAGGCGCTGGCGTTCATCGAGCGCAGCAAGTTGCAGCCGTTTTTCCTCTACTTCGCCACGACCATTCCCCACGCGAATAACGAGGCCGCAAAAGAACTCGGTAACGGCGCGGAAGTTCCCGACCTCGGCCTTTACAAAAACAAGCCGTGGCCGGAGCCGGAGAAAGGCTACGCGGCGATGATCACGTATCTCGACACGCAGGTCGGGGCAATTCTTGCGCGGCTGAAGCAACGCGGCCTCGGCGAGAATACGTTGGTCATCTTCACGTCGGACAACGGGCCGGAACTGAAGCAGTTCACCGGTTACGACACGACGTTCTTCAAGTCCTCCGGGCCGTATCGCGGCTTCAAGCGTGACAATCTGGATGGCGGCATTCGCGTGCCGTTTATCGCCCGCTGGCCGGGGAAGATCAAAGCCGGCAGCGTGAGCAAACACGTCGGCTACTGCGGCGACTTCATGGCCACCGCGGCGGAACTCGCCGGAGTCAACGTGCCGCCGGCATCTCTGCCGGCGGAATCTGCAGCGAGCCGGCAAGATGCCGGCTCCACGTTGGACAGCATCAGCCTCGCGCCGACGCTGCTTGGCCACGCGGACAAGCAGCAGAAGCACGACTTCCTCTACTGGGAATACCACGCTGCCGGCTCCTCGCAGGCCGTCCTCCTCGATGGCCGCTGGAAAGGTCTCCGCAACGAGCGGCGCAGCGCGCCACTTGAACTCTACGACCTGCGCACCGACGCCGCCGAGGAACACAACGTCGCCGCCGCGCATCCCGAAATCGTCGCGAAGATCGAGGCGTGCCTGAAGGCCGCGCATGAAGAGAACACGAACTGGCCGTTGCGCAACGCGCCCGCGCCAAAACCTGTTGCAAAAGAACGGTCGAGAACCAAACCATGATAGGGTCATTGAAAAACGTGAAATGTTTGTCTGTGTTTCCTCTGCGATGTAGCCGAACGCGCCAGCGTTCGGCTGCCCCATCGTCGGCGAAAGTCCGAACGCTGGCGCGTTCGGCTACGATTGCATTCATCACGGCCCTCGTCAGCGCCGGCGCCGCGGAGCCGGTCGTGCCGCCGCCCCCGCGCGAGGTGCTCGACGTGTCACTGGAGCCGCCCGTCATCATCACGTCGCCCGGCGCGGAGTTTCAGGACGAGGCGCGGCCCGGCGCGATGATCCTCGGCATGGACCGGACGCCGAAGGGCCGCATCTGGGGTTGCTGGACCGGCAACGGCGACAAGCCCGACAGTTATTTTATCCTCGCCACCAGCGATGACGGCGGAACGACGTGGTCGAAGCCGCGCCTCGCCGTTGGCGCGCCGGACCCGAGCGGCAGACCCCAGCGGCGCGCGTTGGTCGGCAACGTCTGGACCGATCCGCTCGGCCGCGTTTGGCTGTTCTTCGACCAAAGCCTGGTCGGGTTCTTCGATGGTCGTGCCGGGGACTGGTATATCCGCTGCGACAATCCCGATGCCGCCGAGCCGGTCTGGTCAAAGCCTGTGCGTATCGCCGACGGTTGCACGCTTGCGAAACCGACCGTCCTCAAGAACGGCGACTGGCTCCTGCCGGTGTCGCTGTGGACGCGCGACAAGATCAAGCCGCTCACGTTCCGAGATGCCCATCACGACCTCGACCCGCACCGCATGGCGCACGTTTTCGTTTCGACCGACCAAGGCGAGACGTGGGCGCGGCGCGGCGGCGTGGCGTTTCCAGAGAGCGACTTCGATGAGCACATGATTGTCGAGTTGCGCGACGGCCGGCTCTGGATGCTCGCGCGCACAAAGTATGGCATGGCGGAGAGTTTCTCGCCGGACAAGGGCCGCACGTGGAGCGAGCCGAAGCCGGCGGAGATCAAGAACGTGAGCGCACGCTTCTTCATCCGGCGGCTCGCGTCGGGCCGGTTGTTGCTGGTGAAGAACGGGCCGACCACGGAGCGGCTGCCAAAACGCTCGCACATGTCGGCGTTTCTTTCCGACGATGACGGCAAGACGTGGCGCGGCGGCCTGCTGCTCGACGAGCGTGCAAGCGTGTCGTATCCGGACGGCTTCCAGGCGCCCGACGGACTCATCCACATCCTCTACGACTGGAACCGCCACACCGACGCGGAAATCCTCATGGCGAAGTTCCGCGAGGAGGACGTGCTGGCCGGCAAGTGCGTTTCCCCTGACGCCAAGCCGCGCTTCCTCGTCAACAAGGCGCTCGGCCCGAAGCCGAAGCCCGCGAGCGTCCGCGTCATCCTCGACACTGACATGTCGGGCGATTGCGACGATGCCGGGACGCTGGCGCTGCTCCACGCGCTGGCCGACCGCGATGAGTGCGAACTGCTGGCCGTCGTCACCAACCGCAAGGACAAGACCAACGCCTCGGCTGCCGCCGTGGACGCCATCAACACCTATTACGGCCGGCCCAACATCCCCATCGGCACCGACAAGGTCGGCCCGACCGACCTCCAGCGCACCAGCTCCTACACGCGCGCGTTGCGCGACGAGTTCCCGCACGACGCCAAGCCGGACGACCAGATGCCCGACGCGCTCGACGTGTATCGCCGCGTGCTCGCCGCGCAGCCCGACGACAGCGTGACCATGTGCAGCGTCGGCGCGTTCTCCAACCTCGCCGAACTCTGGCGGCGCGAACCGGCGCTGGTGCTGACGAAGGTTCACCGCCTCGTCGTGATGGGCGGCGAGTT
>JACRKA010000116.1 GCA_016219905.1 Verrucomicrobiota bacterium | reverse complement strand
GGCAAACCGGTTTGCAGGAGGCTCTGGTGATTGGTTGGGTATCCATACCATAGCGCGCGGGATGGATACCCTGACGCGCGGTATTCATACCATGTGGCAGGGTATGAATACCCAACGGCGCGGGAAAAGGCCCCCGGCAGGCCGGCAATGACCCGCGACAGCCGGGATTGGCACGGAAGGCCGCGAGAAGAATCCCGGAAGAAAGTGGAGAGCCGCCGCGTCGAGCGGGAACTGCGAGGGTAATCGGATTGACTTTCGCCAAGGACGCGCCGCGCGCACCACTAAAATAATTATGACAGCGGAACAGCGGAACAGCGGAAACAGCTCCGCCATCGCGTGAACCCTGATTCGCTTACACAGCCCAGCTATCTTTGTCTCTCGCTGCGATCTCATTCCCCACACTCCTTCGATGCTTCCTGAAGCTGACGACGCGATGTTTAGCGGAACGCGGGGCCGCTGGCGAGGATTATTCGGCGGTTCCTTTCGCGAACGTCATGCCGCTTGCCGCGCGGGCCGCCCCGCGCTACGTTCGGCGCAACCAAAGGAACCTCATGACAACCCGCACCGCTTCGTTACTCGCACTCGCAACGTTCATCACCCTGTCGGCCTGCGGCCCCAAGCCGGAGGCGGCGCCAGCGACAACACCGAAGACAACCGCAGAGATCAAGACGCTCAAGAAAGCCGACGTGGACGCCTATCTCGCCGGGCTGAAGGGCAAGGTCGTCATCGTGGACTTCTGGGCCACCTGGTGCCCGCCCTGCCGGCAGGAGATCCCCGGTTTCATCGAACTGCAGAAGACCTATGGCGACAAGGGCCTCGTGGTGGTCGGCCTGTCGCTGGATGACGCGGTGGAGCCGGTGAAGGAGTTTTACGCGAAGAACGGGATGAACTATCCGGTCTTCGTCGTCGGCGAGGACACCACGAAAACCTGGGGCAACATCGAGGCGATCCCCACGACGTTCATCCTCGACAAGACGGGCCAGAAGGTCGGCGAACCGCACGTCGGTTTTGCGCCGAAGGAGGAGTTCGAGAACAAGATCAAGCCACTGCTGAAGTAATGGTGGAGTGGTGGAGTATTGGAGTGATGGGAGAACGGAATCAATCCATACCCATTACTCCACAACACCAACACTCCATCACTCCAATCCCGCCTACGCGCCGACTTCGGCGCGAGCCTCGGCCGCCAGCGCGGTGGAGAGGTAACGCTCGCCGGTGGACGGCGCGATGGTCACGATGATCTTGCCGGCGTTCTCCGGCCGCGCGGCGAGTTGCAGCGCGGCCCAGACGTTGGCGCCGCTGCTGATGCCGCAGAGGATGCCCTCCTCGCGCGCAAGGCGGCGGGCCATCGTGAACGAGTCGTCGTTGGAGACTTTGATGACCTCATCCACCAGCGGCACGTTGAGCACCTGCGGGATGAACCCGGCGCCGATGCCCTGGATCTTGTGCGGCGCGGGCTTGATCGGCTGGCCGGCCTTGGCCTGCGAGATGACCGGCGAGTCCACCGGCTCGACGGCGATGGCTTTGAAGGAGGGTTTCCTTTTCTTGATGAACTCGGCGACGCCGGTGATGGTGCCGCCCGTGCCGACACCCGCCACGATGAAGTCCACCTTGCCGTCAGTGTCATCCCAGATTTCGACGGCGGTGGTCTTGCGGTGGATCTCCGGGTTGGCCGGGTTGTTGAACTGCTGCGGCATCCAGGAGTTGGGGGTGTCCTTCACGAGCTGCTCGGCGCTACGGATGGCACCGGGCATGCCTTCTTTGCCGGGTGTCAGGACGATCTCCGCGCCGAGCATCCGGAGCAGGACGCGCCGCTCGATGGACATCGTTTCCGGCATGGTCAAGATGAGCCGGTAACCCCGCGCGGCGCAGACGAAGGCCAGCGCGATGCCGGTGTTGCCGCTGGTCGGCTCGATGATGACGGTGTCCTTCTTGAGGGTGCCGTCACGCTCGGCGGCCTCGATCATAGAGACGCCGATGCGGTCTTTGACGGAACTGAGCGGGTTGAAGAACTCGCACTTCACCAGCACGGTGGCGTTGAGACCCTTTGAGACCTTGTTCAACCGGACCAGCGGCGTGCGACCGATGGTCTGCGTGATGTCGTCATAAATCCGACCCATAATCATTCTCCTGTCCGCCCCGTTCTGCGGGAGGCTGCGCATGAATTTGTTTGCGGAACGGCGGTGTTGTAGGTCATATCGTCGCCCCGCGCAAGTTCCTTTCAGGTGCGCTACTATAGGACAACTTCCATGCTCCGCAAGACCTCCCGCCGGGCGCCAAAACGATTCGGGTGGCGCACGCCAAGGAGGTGGGGGTGGGGAACCCCTCTGAAGAACGTGCAACCACCCGAATCAAATTCTCATCGTCTGTCGTTGCTGTCCTTTGGACACCGCGAATATAGTCTTCGTTCAACAAAGCGCAACATGCCCACCCCCCGCCCATGAAAACCGATCCTCCCCCTCTTGAACCTCTGGTCGCGCGCATCAACGACGCGCTAGGCAGTTACGCCGACGAGTCGTGGCACTACAGCCGTCTCCGGCTGGCGATCCGTCCGCTCGACCAGATCCCCGGCGCGAAGGCGCTCTGGCTGGAGACCATCGCCACCGACAACCGCAACGGCCAGCGCCTCCTGCGCGACCTGCGCGGCCGCGTCTCCTCCGCTGTCGGCCACCTCAGCGAACTGCCCCTCATCCAGATCGTCATCTGCCGCATCAACGATGCGTTGCTCGCGCTGACCACCGACGAAGACTGGCAGCACCAGCGGCCGTTTGTCACCTGGGCCAAGAAGAGTGAGCTGGCCGGCCGCGGCCTCACCACCGCAGTCTGGTATGAGGTCGAGGAACACCTCGGCGACGACGAAGAGTTCGATTGAGCCAGCGCCGCGACAAAACGTTTCTTGCCGCGCCCCCTGCCCGCCCGCTAACCTTGCCCCACGTTCATGGACCTCACCGTCGTCATCCCGGCCTACAACGAAGAGGCCATCATCGAAGAGACGCTCCGCGACCTCGAACGCAAGCTCACCATCCCGCACCAGGTCCTCGTCGTCAACGACCACTCCCACGACCGCACCGCGGAGATCGTCGAGCGGCTCGGCAAGGAGTTCCCCCACGTCCGCCTCGTCCACAACACCGGCGTCCGCGGCATCAGCCAGACGCTGCTGACCGGCTGGCGCGCCGCCACCACGCCCGTGGTCGTCACCATGATGGCCGACCTCTGCGACGACCCGTTGACCGTCCCCGCCATGCTGAAGAAAATCGAGGAAGGCTACGATGTCTGCTGCGGCAGCCGCTACATGGAGGGCGGCGGGAAAATCGGCGGCCCCGGCCCGCAATCGTGGCTCTCGCGCTTCGTCGGCTGGTCGCTGCACAGGCTCATCGGCCTGCCCACCCTCGACGCCAGCAACGCCTTCAAGATGTATCGCCGCGACGTGCTGATGAACATGACCATCGAGGAAGCCGGCTTCGCCTCCTCGCTGGAGATCATCGTCAAGGCGTTCCTCAAGAACTGCAAGATCGCCGAGGTGCCCACCGTCTGGCGCGCGCGCACCAAGGGCAAAAGCTCCTTCAAGGTCTTCAAAGTCGCCCGCAACTACGCCCGCTGGTATGTCTGGGCACTGCTGTTCCGCAAACATCGCTTTTAGCGCCCGCCGGTTGTGCTAATGTTTCCCCCGTGAAAGACCGACCCGTCATCGCGCTGACGCCGGATGTGCAGGAGAAAACCGGCGGCCGGCTCGCCGCCTCTATCAATAAGGAATACACCGACGCCGTGATCGCCGCGGGCGGGCTGCCATTCGTGCTCCCGTTGACCGACGACGAGGTCGTGCTCGATGCGTTGCTGGCGCGCGTGGACGGCCTGCTTCTCACCGGTGGCGGCGACGTGGATCCCGCGCTCTACGGCGCGAGCGTGACGGCGGAGGTCAAACCGACGCTCAAGACCATCAGCCCGGTCCGCGACCGGATGGAGTTGTTCCTGACGCGGCGCGTGCTGCGCGACGCCCGCCAGCCGTTGCTCGGCATCTGCCGCGGCTGCCAGGTCCTCAACGTCGCCGGTGGCGGGACGCTGATCCTCGACATCCCCTCCACGTTCGGCAACAAGGTGGACCACCACGACAAGCGCATCGCCGAGCCGGTGCATGAGATTCTTGTCCAGCCCAAGTCGCGGCTGGCGGCGCTGGTGGGCGGCAGCAAGCTCACCGTCAACAGCAGCCATCATCAAGCCGTGCGTGACGTCGCCCCGAAGTTCCATCTCGTGGCGCACAGCACCGGCGACGGTGTGGTGGAAGGGATTGAACTGGACGGCCGCCAGTTTGCGATCGGCGTGCAATGGCATCCGGAGCGGCTCTACACACGCCACGAACACGCCGCGGCGCTCTTTCGCGCGCTGGTGGAGGCTGCGGCTGCGGCAAAAGCAACAGGGACGCGGTAACGGTCCCGCGTCCCTGAAGCTGAAGAACAGCGCGGTTAATGTTTCTTGCCGTGCTTGCCGTGCTCGGCCTTGGCGGCGTCGAGCGCCTGTTGGAGCTGGGTCTTCTGGTCCTCGTTGAGGACGTTCTTGATCTCCGCGATCATGCCTTCCATCTTCGTCTGCCGTTGCTCCATCAACGGCTTCATCTTCTGCCTGTCGTGGGCCGCCTTGGCGGCGTCCATCTCCGCCTTGTGGTCCGCTTCCCACTTTTTCATCTCGGTGTGGAACTTCTCCTTGATGGCCTGGACCTTTGACTTCTGCTCGTCGGTCAGGGTCATCTTGGCCAGCGCGCCGTCCACGGGGCTGCCGCCGTGATGTTTGCCGCCTTTGCCGCGTTCATGGCCTTCCTTCGCAAACGCGGCCAATGGCCCGCCGACGCACAGCGCGCAGGTGAGGACGAGGGTTGTCAGAATCGAGCGTTTCATAATCTGTCTCCTACGGGTTTAAGTTTTCCCCCCGGCGATGTTGCCGGAGCATGTGGGTGAACACCTCCCCGCACCCGAAGTTGCGGGGCGGGGACCTGCTTGCGCCCGGCGCGCCCATGTCTCATCATGCCCGCGTGACACCGACCGAAACCCGCGCCGCGCTGGAACGGCTGGCCCTGCGACCCAGCCGCGCGCTGGGCCAGAACTTTCTGGTGGACCAGAACATCGCCCGCCTGATCGTGGACGCCGCCGGCCTCCGTGACAGCGACACCGTGCTGGAGATCGGCCCCGGCCTCGGCGCGCTCACCGAACTGCTGCTGGATCGCGCCGGGCGGGTGGTGGCGGTCGAGAAAGACGCGCGACTTCATGAGTTCCTCCGCGAACGCCTTGGCCGTCGCTCCAACCTCCAACTCCTCCACGCCGACGCGCTGGAGGTTGACTTCGCGTCACTCGTCACCCGTCACTCATCACCTCTCAAAGTGGTGGCCAATCTTCCCTACGCCATCTCCACGCCGTTGTTGATGCGGCTGGTCGAGTCACCGACGCGGCCGTCGCTGATGGTGCTCACCTTGCAGCGCGAGGTCGGCGACCGGCTCGCCGCCGCGCCGCGCACGAAGGACTACGGCGCGTTGACGCTCTATACGCAGCTTTACTACGACGTGCGCCGCGCGCATCTGGTCTCGCCGTCGTGTTTCCTGCCCGCGCCGGAGGTCGGGTCGGCCGTGATGACGCTGCGGCTGGCGCCGCATCCATTGCTGGAGCCGGAGTTGGAAGCGCCGTTCAAGCAACTCGTCCGCGCCGGCTTCGGCCACCGCCGCAAGATGCTGCGCGGCGCGCTGCCAAAGTCCGAGCTTGGCGGCTGGATAAAATCTGATACGTTAGAGGCATCGCTGGCGCGCCTCGGACTGCCCAGGACGGCGCGCGCCGAGGAACTGAGTCTTGCACAATGGCTGCAACTGACGCGAACGCTCATCGCCCAACCACCCCCAACGGCCCGGCCATCGAACTGACCGGCCTGGTGAAACGCTACGGCGCGACCGTGGCGGTCAACGGCATCTCCTTCCGCGTCGAGCACGGCGACCTCTTCGGCTTCATCGGCGCCAACGGCGCGGGCAAAAGCTCCACGCTGCGCATCCTCGCGACGTTCCTGACGCCCGACGCCGGCACGGCCCGTGTCTTCGGACACGACGTGGTCGCCGAGGCGCAGGCCGTCCGCCATCTCATCGGCTACATGCCGGACCACTTCGGTCTCTACCGCGAGATGAAGACGGCCGAATACCTCCAGTTTTTCGCCGAGGCCTACAGCATCCCGGAAGTCCGCTGCCTGACCGTGGTCGGCGAGGTGCTCGACCGCGTGCGGCTCACCGACCGCCGTCAGTCGCCTATCGGCACGCTCTCGCGCGGCATGCAACAGCGTCTGGCGCTGGCCCGCGCGCTGATCCACGACCCGCCGTTGCTGCTGCTCGATGAACCGGCCAGCGGCCTGGACCCGCGCGCCCGCGCCGAGATGATGTCGTTGCTCGATGAACTGCGCCGCGCGGGCAAGACGATCTTCCTCAGCTCGCACATCCTCGGCGACTTGCAGGACCACTGCAACCGGCTGGCAATCCTCGACCGCGGCCGGCTGATGTTCTGCGGCCCGCTGGAGGACTTGCGCCGCGACATCCAGCGCGCGCGGCAGTTCTACATCGAGGTGGCCGATCGCGCCGCAGAAGCCTGCCTGCTTCTCAGCGCGCAGAAACAGGTCGAGTCGGTCGAGCCGGACGGGCCGGGGCTGCAGTTGCGGCTGCGGCCCGGCGTGACCGACCATGCCTTCATCGCAAACTGCCTCGTGCAGCGCGGCTTCAAGCTCGTGGCGCTGCGCGAGCGGGCGGCCGCGCTGGAGGAGCTGTTCCTGCGGCTGACCGAGGAGCGAAAGGCATGAGCCGCCTGGGGGGCACGATGCTCGCCATGGAGTGGCGGCAGACGTTCCGCAGATACCGGGCTTTGGTCTGGTGCCTCATCGGGTTGAGCGTGGTCGCGCTCGCGGTCGCGCTGGCCGGCATGACGGTCGGGCCGGGCAGGCGTGCGACGGCGGTGGCGGTCTTCGAGATGCTGGCGGGCGCGCACTTCTGCCTCGTGGCGATGCTCGGCCCCGCGCTCGGCAGCCTGGCGGTCGCCGAGGAACGAAGCCACCGCACGGCGGGCCTGTTGTCGCTGACCGACCTCAGCGGCTGGGACGTGGTGTGGGGCAAGTTTGCCAGCCGCGCGGCGCTGTTGCTGCTGGTGTTCGCCGCGGGCGCGCCAGTGGTGCTGACGGCCGCGCTGCTGGGCGCGCCCGGTGACGCGCAGGTGGGCCGGCTGTTGATGACCGCGGCGGCTGCGGGCGTCAGCGGGCTGGCCATCGGGCTGGTCACGGCGATGATCGTGCCCCGCGCCTCGCAGGCGGTGATCCTGAGTTTCTTCGCCGTGCTGATGTGGTTCGTCATCCTCCCCTCGGCGGTCCAACTGGTGTGGCTGGAGCTGCGGAGCACCAATCCTGTGCCGCTGTGGATTGACGCGTGGAGTCCGCTCTACGCCTTCCATCACGAGCTGCTGCGCGTGTGGCCGGCGCCCGGCTGGTCGCGGTGCGGCGCGTCGCTCGGGACCGCGCTCGCGTTGGCGGCGGCGCTGGTGGCCGCGAGCGGCCGGATGTGGAGGCCGGCGCGGCTGCGGGCATGGGAACAGGCGGAGTTGAGCGCGGAACCCATCGAGGGCGACGAACCCCAAACGCGGTCACGCCGGCGGCTCGCGGCGGCGGGGCGGTTCACGCCCGCGGGCGCAGCGGCGTTTTTCCTCGTGATGTTCACCGCCATCCTGCTGGTGAGCAGGCCGCGGATGAGCTGGGCGGAGCTGTCGCACGGCATGGCCGGGGTTTACTTCCCGGTGTGCTGGTTTCTGGTGGACCTGGCGGCGGCGCTCTACGCCGCGCACGCGTTCGCCGTGCAGAAGCAGGACGGCGCGCTGGAACTGCTCGCCTCGACGCCGTTGACCAACGCCGCGCTGGTCTGGAACGAACTGGCCCGGCTGATGCGCAAGGTCAGCTACGTGCCCGCGACGCTGGCCGGTTGCCAACTCGCGCTCTGGGCCGCCGGCGGCGAACCGAAGCTGGCGGAAGCTTCCTCGGTGCTCATGCTGGCCGGCACGCCGGTGACGGTGGCCACGCGCGTGTTCCATTATTATCTGGTGATGGTCGGCGCGCTGTGGCTGTCGGCCTGGTCGCGCAACCTCACGCGCGCCATCCTCGCGGCGATGGTTGTGTTCGTGGGCTTCACGTGGGCTTGCGCAGCCGTTTCGGAATCGGCGCTGAACTACATCACGGCGCAACATCTGGTGACTGCGCCCCACGGCCTGCGGCTGTGCGCCGCGCTGGCGCTTGGCGGCGCGCTGGCCCGCGTTGCGGCGGCGGCGGTGTTGCAGGTATGGCTCATCCGCGGCCTGCGGCGATTCGCGTCGCGACGCGCATGACGACGGACAACCAGGAGGAGGTTTTCGACGTGGTGGACGCGGACGACCGCGTCATCGGCCAGGCCACGCGCGGCGAGGTCCACCGCCGCGGGCTGCGGCACCGCGCGGTGCACGTGTTCCTGTTCAACCCGCAGGGGGAACTGTTCCTTCAAAAACGCGCCGCGACGAAGGACACGTTCCCCGGCTGCTACGACTCGTCCGCGTCGGGCCACCTCAACGCCGGCGAAAGCTACGACGCGTGCGCCGTGCGCGAGCTGGAGGAGGAGCTGGGCCTGACGCCCGCCGACGCGCCGGGGCTGACGCCGCTGTTCAAGCTGCCGGCCTGCATCGAGACCGGGTGGGAACACGTGATGTTCTACACCTGCCAGACCGACGCGACGCCGCGGCCCAACCCACGCGAGATCGAGTCGGGGAGATTCTTCACGCTAGCCGAGGTGATCGCGATGGTGCAGGGCGACGCGGCGCAGTTCGCGCCGGGCTTCGTGAGGATCCTCGGCAAGTTCGGCGAGCAGATGGGCAAAGGCTGAAACCAACACCGGCCTACGAGCCTTCCGGCGTGACAGTGAGCGTGACGATGGTCCCCCCGGTGTCCTTGGCCGCGACGATGGCGCATTGGCGGCCGCCTTTCTTGGCGGAGAGCATGGTGGAGTCGCCCATGTTCATCGTGGTCTCGATCTCCCATCCCTGGCCCTTGAGCCCTTCCTCGTAGAACTTCGTCGCGTCGGTGATGGCGCCGGGCGCTTGCAGTTGCACGTGAAATTGCTTGCCGTGCGTCATGGCCATCTTCACGGTCGCGCCCTTGAGAATCGGCACGTCTTTCGGGAAGTCGGCGGGCAACGCGACGCCCTTGTCGCCGGCGGCCATAGTGAACTTGCCCTCCTTGGTGGTGGCCTCGTAGGTGACTTCGCCGCTCTTGTGTTTGACTTTAACCTCGCCCTCGGCGGTCTTGTAGGTCTTCTCGCTCTTGCCGCAGCCGAACGCGAACGCAAAGAGCACGGTCAGCGCGATGACGAATTGTTTTTGCATGATGGATCCTTTGTTCTGTTTCCTGCCTTGATGCCCGCCAGCATAAACCATCCGGCCCGGCGCCGCCAGCAGGCAATCCGCACCCTCTGAAAAGCGAGGCTTGCCCGTCTCCGCCCCGCAAGGTAGCCTCGCGCCCACAGTAAGTGTTCGCCACCGGCCGCTTTCACCAACGAAAGGACGTTCCATGAAAAACAGCACCCCCCTCCTTCGGCGATTACTCACCACCCTGGCAGCCCTCCTCCCGGTGATGGCCGCCGCCGGCCCGCGCCCGGCCGGCATCGAGGTCGGCATCGCCACCTACACGTTCCGCCACCTCACCGCCTTCGAGGCCATCGAGAAGACCAAGGAGTGCGGCGGTGATGTCATCGAGTTCTTCCTCTGGCAGAAACTCAGCCCGCAGCACCCCAAGGTCGTCGTGGACATGAACCTCTCGGATGAGCACATCGCCGTGCTCAAGGCAAAGCTCAAGGCCACCGGCGTCCGCGCCGTCAACGCCTACTTCAACAACGCCCCATTCCAGGACAAGGCCAACGCGGAGGCCAACGTGCGCAAGCTGTTCGAGTTCGCCCGCAAGCTCGGCCTGCGCGGCCTGACCGGCGAGCCACCCGTTGACCAGCTCGACCTCGTGGAGAAGATGGTGAAGGAATACGACATCCAGC
>JACRKA010000121.1 GCA_016219905.1 Verrucomicrobiota bacterium | reverse complement strand
TGGCGGACTCGTGATCAAGGCGTTCCGACGAGGCCCGGAAGACATCCTCTGCGTCTGGAACAACGACGCCCAGCCCCACAGCCTGCGCCTGGAACCGCGCGCCGCCGTTTCCTCAGCCACCTGGCAGCAGGTGAAGTTCAGACCAACCGGCGAATTCCTCACCGGGAGAGTGCAGGCGGCGGCCGGGCCGCTCGAAGCGACCGTCTCGCCGTTCGAGTTTCACATCCTGAGCCGCATCGGCAGCGAACCGGAATTTGGCTGGATCGAGCGGGCGGTGGTGAAGTGACTGGGCGATGAAATTCGAAACGGCTTTCATCCGGCTGCCTGCAGCAGCTCTGATGTCGTCTTGCATAAGACGCCGGCGCTGCGAAACATCAGCGACACGGAATAGTATGAACACAACCCAAAGCCCCTTCTGGACGCAGCGTCTTGCGCCGATCATCATCGGCTTCGTTCTGGTCGCGGCAAATGCTGGGAGGATAACGGCTGCGGATGATGCGCCGATCAAAGGCCAGCGGATTTTCACGGCGGGGCACAGCCTGCTGCTTTACATGCCGGCGATCCTGAACGACATCGCCGCCAAGGCGAAGGTGGACGGGCACGTGCAGGTCGGCGTGCAGGGCATCGGCGGGTCGCATGTGTTCCAGCATTGGAACCTGCCCGATGAGAAGAACAAGGTGAAGCCGGCGTTGAAAACCGGAGCGGTCCAGGTGCTGACGCTGTCGCCGATTTATCTGCCCGACGACGGGATCGAGAAACTCACGGCGCTCGGTCTCGAACACAATCCCGACATCCGCGTCACCGTCCAGGAATTCTGGGTGCCCTACGACGACCCGACGGTGTTGGAGGCGGGCAAAGGGCCGAAGCAGGTGGATCGCGACAGCCGGACGGTCGCCGAGTTGCGCCAGATGCACGCCGCCTATTTCCAGAGCATGGACGATTACATTCGCGCGCTGAATCGGAAGTTTGGCAAGCAGGCGCTGTTCATCGTCCCCGTCGGTCAGGCGGTGCTCGGCCTGCGCGAAAAGGTCATCAAAGGCGAAGCACCGGGGATCACGAAGCAAAGCGAACTGTTCTCCGACGCGCTCGGGCACGCGCACGCGCCGGTCCGAGTGCTGTCCACCTACTGCCACTTCGCGGTGATCTATCGCCGCAGCCCCATCGGTCTGCCCGTGCCGGCGGCCCTCAGCAAAGTGTCCGAAGCCGAACAACTGAATCGCCTCCTCCAGGAACTCGCCTGGGACGCCGTCTGCAAGCACCCGCTCAGCGGCGTGAAGCAACACACGGAAAAGACCAATCCATGAAACCACCAAACATAACCCGACGTGAGTTTGCGCGCGTGGCAGCCATCGGCGCGGCCGGTATCGGCGGCGTGATCGCCGCGAAAGCCGCGGCTTCGGCATCGCGGCTGAAGATCACCATCATCGGCGATTCCTCGTGCATCCCTGACTTGCGCCGGGAGGTGGCCTGTTTCCTGATCAACGGCAAGCACCTCGTGGACACCGGCTGGTGCGCGGCGCTGCGGATGCGCGAGCACGGGTTCGATCCGCTGGCGCTGGAATCCATCATCATCACGCACTTCCACCAGGACCATTACATTGGTCTGCCGCAACTACTGTTCTACATCGGCCTGCGGAAACGCCCCGGCCCGCCGCTGAACATCGTCGGCCCCAGCGAGAACCTCCAGCGCGTCGTCGAGGCGGCCGACGCGTTCCTGCAGGTCCCGCGCTTCCCGGAACTCGCGGTGAACCGCAAGCTGGTTCCGCTCGCCGCAGGCGACAAGTTCGAGACGCCGGAGTTGCGATTCGACACGTTCGCGGCGCACCACGTTTCAGGAACAAACCGGATCGAGCAGGCGCTGGTCTATAAGGTCACTGACAAGGCCAGCGGCGCGTGCGCGGTCTTCACCGGCGACACGCACCATCACCCGCCCATCGCGGAGTTCGCCAAAGGCGCGTCATTGCTGATTCATGACGGCGCTCACACCGCCCCCAAAGACGCCGCGCGTATCGCCCAACAGGCCAGCGTCAAGAAACTGGTGCTCATCCACTACACTCAAAGCAGAGCCGCGAAGATTCTCGCCGAAGCCAAGGCCGTCTTTCCGAGCACGGAACTGGCAGAGGAGGGGCGCACGCTGGAGGTTTCCGCTCCATGAACCTCAAGGATGGGCGACACTCTTGTCGCCCCCAACGATTGCGGCGACAGGAGTGTCGCCGCTCCTTGAGGAGGTTCATGGGCACCATGCGTCCCGGTTTGACTGGAAGAAGGACGCCTATGAAGCTGCGAGCGATTATGAGGACACAACCATGATGACCCCAATGATTTCACGCCGGCATTTTATCGGCACCGTTGGAGCCACAGTCGCCGGCTTTGGCACGGAGAACATCTTCGGAGCCGAAACCGCGAAGGACAACATTCACCTCGGCATGATGCTGCAAGCCGCTTCCGCCGCCGAGCTGCACAAGAACGCAAAGGCCATCGCCGCCGCCGGCTTCGACACGATACAGCTTTCGTTCTTCTTCCACCCGACAGCGGACGAACTCAAGTCGCTTGCCGACGCACTCAAGGAGCTGAAGCTGAAGACCGTCGCGTTCGGCACCTACTTCAACCTCTTCCGCCCCGACGACACCGGCTTCATGCGGTCGAACATCGCCACCATGAAGCTCGTCGCCGCGCACGCCGGGCTGTTCGACTGCCGCCAGT
>JACRKA010000016.1 GCA_016219905.1 Verrucomicrobiota bacterium | reverse complement strand
GCGAACCCAACGGTGTGACTTGCAACAACAGCAGGCCATCGGCGAGGCGCCGATGGCTGCACGCGAGGGCGCGTGCGCTCCCCCAAATCAACTGCATCGTTCCGGCTAAGCCGAGGCGAGCTTGGAATCGCCGTTGCTGTCTTTCCCCCGCTTCCCGTCGCTGCCGCCGCGCGAGGACGGCGGTCGGCTGCGGAGGCTGAGCCACCAATCGTCCGGCAGAAGGCCGATGGCGATCAGCGCGAGCTGGCTCACGACGAACGCCATGAGCCACCAGAAGGCCGCGTCCATGAAGCCGTAGCTGTGCAAGCCGATGCCGAGCATGTTCACGCCGAACCACGACCAGCTCGTCACGATGTTGCCGGCGATGGCCATGTTCATCAGGCCGCGCTCGCGGATCGTCCCCGACCAGCGCGCGTGGAGGATGAGCGCGTTCCACAGGACGATGATGAGCGCGCCGTTCTCCTTCGGGTCCCAGCCCCAGAACCGGCCCCAGGACTGGTCGGCCCAGATGCCGCCGAGCACCGTGCCGACGAAGCTGAACAGCGTCGCGAAGCACACGATGCCATAGACCATCCGCGACAGGGCCGCGCCGGTGGCCTCGCTCAGCGTCCGCGTGAACGCGCCCCGCAGGACGTAGATGACGGCGAGGAAGCCCGCCACGAACGCGCTGGAGTAGCCGATGGTGATGGTGACGACGTGCGTGGCGAGCCAGAAGTTGGTGTCGAGCACCGCGCGCATCATCTCCATCGTGTCGCCGCCCAGCGAGAGATGGTGGGCGATGATGAGCGTGATGAACCCGACCGCCGAGGCGACGACGGTGCCGATGCCGTCACGATAAAACCGCTCGAGCACCATGCCGAGCACGACCGCGCCCCAGCCGATGAAGATGGCCGAGGAGTAGAGGTTGGTGACGGGCGGCCGGCTCTCCAGCCACATCCGGAACACCAGCCCCGCCGTGTGCACGATGAACGCGAGGGCCACGAGATAAACCGCCGACCGGCGCAACGGTTCGGACATGTTGACCCACGACGCGCACGCTAGCAGGAACGCGAGCACGTAGATGACCATCGAGATGTAAAACGGCTGGAGGCGGTTGAAGAAGCACTCGCGGTCGGCCTTGGTCAGTTCGGGGCCTAACTTCGGGGCGAGCGTCTGGCGATACGCATCCACCGCGCGATTGAACTCATCGGGCTTGCCGCTCCGGAACGCGCCGGCCATCGCGGCATAGTGGCGCGCCGCTTCGTGCAGTTTGCCTCCGCGCGCCATCTCCATCAGCGCCTCGCCCATGCGCATCCACCCGTCGCGCGACCGCTCCGGGTGATGCGGCGGCACCACCAACGGCGGCTCGACGCCGCTCATGGTGTCGAACCGCTGCAAGAAGCCGAAGAATTTTTCGAGCACGGCCTTGTCGTGTTCTTTCCCGGCCTGCTGGGCGTGCATGGCGGCCATGCCCGGCACGATGAGCTTTTCGTATTCGGCCAGCTCCCGCGGCCAGTCCTGCGCGTCCTGCGGCTGGAGCGTGTTTTTCAGCCGCGTGTAAAGCATCAGCCGCTGCTGGAGCTTGAGCACGGCCTGGTCAAACGGCGTCCGGTGCGCGCCCTCGACCTTGCTCGCGCGCTTGGTCTCCTTCTCCAGCGCGTCGAGTGACGGCTGCATCTGGTTCCACGAATAATGCTTGCCGTCGGATTGCTTCTCCTTGTCCTTCTCAGGCAGCTTGAGCAGCGAGACGAGTTCCGGGTGGTCTATGCGGAACACCTGCCACGCGTCAGCGACCTCCGGCTTCATCATCACGGCCGCGAGCCACTCGATGGCGGGGATGAGCTTCGGGTTCTCGAACTCGCCTTTCCACGGCTCGATGTTGGCGGCCTGTTTCTCGCGGATCTGCAGGAGCGAGTTGCGCGCGACGGAGTCCAGCGGCTGGCAGCGGCCGTTGAAGACGGCGGGCAGGCGGCCGAATTCGGTGTAGGCAAAGTCCTTGTCCGCCGGCGCGCGCACCGTGGAGAGGACCCACAGCGCCATGGCGGCGGCGACGATGAACGGAAGCCACTTTTTCATACGGCCCTTTTCCTCGAAACAAACCCGACGAGGTGGATCATGAACTGCACGAGCAACCCGACGCCGACGATGATGCAGCCGGCGTAGGGCGTCAGCCACGACGGGTTGCGCACGACCTGCAACGTGCTCGTGCCGCGGTTGGCGTCCAGTTCGTCGCGCCCCATCTGGTATTGGTAGAACGTCAGCCCGCCGTAGCGGAGCGGGCTGTTCATGAACACCTCCACCTCGCGGTTCTCGCCGGTCTGCGGGTTCTCGATGCGCACGCGGCTGCGGAAATCCTTCGGGATGTCCGTGCCGGGATAAACCTTGTGGGTCGTCTTCAGCAGCGTGATGGAGAAAGGATTGTAAACGCGCGCGGGCCGCAGCGTGAACGACCACTTCCTGCCGTTGGCCTCGACAGTTTGCGGCTCGATCAGCCGGTCGCCGATCTGGTTGCCCATCTCCGGGCCAGCCTGGCGGGAATAGCTCGCGCGCACCGCCGCGACCAGCGTCTCGTCGCCGGCCCACGCGGACACGACCCACGCGCCGGGCGGGCCTTTCGGCGGCACGATCTCGATGACGGCGGTCGGGATGTTCCGGTCCTCCATCTTGCGCGTCTCCGGCGTCTGCTTGAAATCGAAGTGCCGCCCGATGCCGTTGGGCGCCAGCGGCGGCCCGTTCTGCTGCATCGGCGGGCGGAACGCCGGCTCGGAGTTCGGCCACCAGCTTTTCACGCGGATGGTGAACGGCAGGCGCTCGTGCCGCAACTCGCCGCCGCGCGCGAGGAGTCTGGCCGGGACCGCGACAAGCTCCTGCGTGTCGGCGTCCGCGTCGGCGATGAAGACCAGTTCATGGTTCATCGCGCTCTCGGAGTAGTGGCGCGTCTCGCCCTCGGCGAAGCGCATCTGTGTCTCGCGCGAGAACAGGTCGGTGGTGAGCTGGCCCACCAGCAGCAGGATGATGCCGACGTGGGTCAGGTGGATGCCGAGTTTCCGCCAGCTCCACTCGAACCGCTTGATGTGGCCCGCGACGAGGTTGGCGAGCAGCATCATGCCGAGCAGGTAGCCGCCGGGCAGCGGCAGTGGCACCTTGTGGCCGAAGAAGCTGAACCCCCAGACGATCCAGTGTTTGAAGTAGCGCTCCTGCGCCTGATAGAGGCCCTCGTCGGCCTGCGCGACGGTGCCCACAAACACCAGCAGGATGCTGAACGCCAGCAACACCACCGTCAGCCGCAGCGACGTGAGGAAAGCCCAGATGCGGTCCATCATCCTTACGGCTCCGATTTCACGAATGCCACGAACGCGTCCTTCTCCGGCGTGACGGCGGCCGCGTCGCCCAGCAGCTTGTAGAAAAACCACTGGCCGCCGCGCGGCACGATGGCGGCGATGAGCTGCCGGTCGTTGTTCTTCAGGTCCACGAGGAACGCCTGCGGGTTCGCCGGGTCCAGCGCCGTGATCTGCTTCGGCAACTCCGCCTCGGCGATGGGGGCGAGGCCGATCTGCCCGCGCCAGCGGTTCACGTTGGCCAGCGTGCCGCCGGTGTCGCTGGGGAAAACGCTGACGGCGACTTCCGCCTTCGCGCTGCCGCGCGCCGGGACGGCGAACTTCGCCAGTTGCATCTGGCCCGCGGCGACGGTCTGCCACGGCGCCGGCACTTTCCACTTCGGCCCGGACCCGGCTGCGGGCGCGGGCGTTGGCGGCGGCGCTGCCACCGGCGCTGCGGCTTCGGCGGGCGCGGCGGCTTCCTTGACGCGGATGGATTTGAGGAACTCGAGGAACGCCGGCTTCTGCGCCTCGACCGTCTTGGCGTCGCCGGTGAGCTTGTAGAACCAACTCGTGTCGCTGCGATGGGCCATCGCGGTGACGATGCGCTTCGGGCCGGTCGCGCCGCCGGCTGCCGTGGCCACCTCGAAGAGCCTGCCCTTCTCGCCGCCGACCTCGACGGGTTGGAGGCTGGCCTTGGCCTCCTCCTTGCCGAGCGCCGGCAGGCCGGCCTGTTGGCGCCACATGTTGACGATGTCGGCCTCGTGCTCGGCGATGTTGGGCATTGCGGTGACGCTGACCTGCGCCTCGGCGCCGCCTTCGCCGGCGATGGCGAACGTCGCGAGAGCCATCCGGCCCGTCGTCGCTTCCTTCCATCCGGCGGGCAGCTTCCACTCCAGCGCGGCCCGCGTCGGCGGCGTCACGCCGTGGCCGTGCGCGTGCGGGTCGGCAGCGGCGGCGGCGGTGTGCGGGTCCTTCTCCTTCGGCACGCGCTGGGCGGTGATGGGTGGGTCGCCGCAACCGGTGAAGCAGACGGCGGCGGCCAGAACCCCGCCCAGCATCCCCGCTGCCCCTGCCACATTCAGAAATCCAACCCGCCGCGTGAAGCGGCTCATCTCGCGATTCATAAGGCCGGAAACCCTAGCGCATTGACGGCGCGATGCAAAACGAAAATCCCTGCCTGCCCGCCGGCTCCGGGGGTTGCGGTCGCGCGGTTCAGAGGCTGTGCGGAAAATGCTGTGCCCGTCTGCCAGCTCCGTAGGAGCGTCATGGTTATAGTGACGATTCTGGCAACAGCGGAAGCTCCGTAGGAGCGACATGTGCAGAGCCGATCGCCTCCGCGACTGCCACATGCCGCTCCTACGGAGCTTGGCGTTCTTTCGATACCGCTTGCTATAAACATGACGCTCCTACGGAGCTGACGAACGGCCTGCGCGTTTTCCATAGCCTCTTCAGCGGCGCGTGGCGCCACGGGATGATTGGCCGTGCGGGACGCCCGGCCCACTCTGGCTGAAAAACACGAACCCCCGCGCCACGCGGCGCGGGGGTTCGATGCAAACTCTGCCGTGGCCCGCCCTGGTTAGAAGCGGCGGAGGCCGAAGAAGACGTTGGTGTTGGACTGCTGGCCGGGCGCCGAGCCGTTATACTGGAAGAGAACGCTGCTGCCGACCGGGTAGAGCGCCGACCAACCCAAGCTTACGGAGCCATAGATACCGTCGTTGGCGAGGGTGTCGTTGTGGAGGGCGAGACCGTCGTCAAACAGTTGCACGAGAGTGACTCCGGTTACAAACGGCGACAGGGAGGTGATCGGCGAGCCGGGAATCAGGCCCCGGACGAAGCGCAGGTAGAGCAATCCGCCCGGCAGCAGCTTGCCCTTGTCGTCCACCATGATGGCCTTGAAGTTAGTGGCAAGCGCGATGCTCACGAGATTGCGGTCCGGCTGGTCCATGCCGTTCAATGCCCCTGTGATGTCGTTGGTGGTGGTGAACATGTGGCGTGGCGCATAGGGGAAGATGCGGACGTAGCCGGTCGGGACGCTGTTGACCGGGGCGCCGTTCGGCATCAGGGCGGGGCACTCGATGCCGACCAACAGCCGGTAGGCGTCCAGCAGGCCGTGGCCGATACGGTAGTTGTGCGGCGTATTGATCAGCAACGTCGCCGCCGTCGGGTTCTTGATGCCCGGCGAGGTCGGCGGGAACAACGTGAACAGGGCGGGGTTATAGACGTAGCTGCCGGTGGGCGACGTCCAGATCACATTGGTCTGCACGACCGCCGGCAGCGTCGCGCGATTGGCAAAGCGGGCGAACCGCGCCCACATCTGGGCGGAGCTGAAACCGGGTTCTTTC
The DNA here is from genome assembly GCA_016219905.1 of Verrucomicrobiota bacterium. Taxonomy (GTDB): domain Bacteria; phylum Verrucomicrobiota; class Verrucomicrobiia; order CAIQCK01; family CAIQCK01; genus JACRKA01. The sequence continues at coordinate 1,665 of JACRKA010000016.1, read as the reverse complement.
TCGAAAAGCATCGCGGCGGCGCCCGACACGAACGGGGCGGCCATGGAGGTGCCGCCGGCGAAGATGTATCCCCGGACGCCCAAGCCGTTCGGGAAGTAGGTCGGATAAGTGGAGAAGATGTTGGTCAGGGTCTGCCACGGGGATCCTGGGAAGGGCGGGAGCGCAGGGAAGGTGAAAGCACTTCCTCCGCCCGCCCCGCCGGAGGTCCATGCCGAGCCGCCGGGCGCTGCGGTGCAGATCCACGGCCCGTTGACGGAGAACGGGCTGCGCGTCCCGAAAAAGTCGTGCGCACCGACGGCGATCACGCCCGGCGCGCCTGCCGGCTCCCTGTAATCAAAGAGCGCCGCCGCGGGAGGCACCGCGTCACCCATCGCGGCGACGACGATGGCCCGCGAGGTTATGACCAGGTTCAAAGCGGCTTGCAACCCCGCGGTCAGGCCCACGGCGCCAGGCTGGGTCAAGCTGACGTTGATGACCTTTGAGCCGAGGACGCGGGCGTTACCGATGCCTGTGATCATCTGCGCGGTGGTAGCCGTGCCCAAGTTGTTGGCTGCCTTGATGGGGACAATAATGGCGCCTGGCGCGGCGCCGGAGATGCCGGTCCTGTTGTTGCTCTGGGCGCCTGCGATGCCGGTCACCACCGTGCCGTGGCCGTTGTCATCCCACGGCGCGCCGGGGGCGATGGGGGTGCCGGGTATGACTACGGGGGCGACAGGGATGTGCAAAGCGCCGCCACTGAGAAACAACCTGTTCTTGAGATCCGGATGGATGAGGTCGCAGCCGGTGTCCACGATACCGATGCGGATGCCATTGCCCTTGGCGATGTCCCAAGCGTTGGGGAAGTTGCCGATCTTGCCGAAACTGAGGTTGGCGCTGTTGTTGACCGGATCGTTGGGCGCGTTCTTGCCGCTGACCAGGCCCCATTGCAGCGTGAGAAAGGAATCGTTCGGCACGGCAGCGGTCTTGACCAGGTAGTTCGGGTGGGCGAATTCAATCGAAGAGTTCCCCGCCGCCCTTGTGCAGAACAACAGCGCATCTTGTGCGTCCGGGAAGGAAACGAGGCCCATTCGCGCCAGCTTCGCCGCCGCGTCGTAAACCGCGGGCGTGGCGTCCGGCATCATCCAGATGTTCTTTTGCACCGAGTCAAACCACGATGTCTTGTTGGGGTCGGCGCCAAGGCTGGCGAGGATTGTGCGCGCCGTCAGGTCGAGGGTGCCCGCCCTGAAGCAGACGATGGCCTGGCCGGTCATGAATGCGTTGCCCCTCTCGTCGAAATCAAACCCGGCCCGTGTCGAAGGGGCGGTGGCCGCCAGCAGGCCGGCGCAGGCCAGCAACGCGACGGCGGATTTCAGAAGGCACGACTTGAACGGCATTTTCATTTGGAACCTCCGTCCTGTGCGGCGGCCCGTGGGCGCGCCCACCGACAGGACTTTCTCGGCAGCGAATTGCGGGTAAAATGCGCCAGACAAAGGGCAGAAGCAATGAAATTATTCGGGCCGCGACGGGAAAGCAGAACGTCTGAGTTCTCTGACGCAGGTTGTTGGTGTCCCGGCTTTAGAGACTGTGCAAGAAAAGCTCTGGCCATTCGTTAGCTCCGTAGGAGCGTCATGTTTATAGCTAGTGATGCCGAAAGAACGCCAAGCTCCGTAGGAGCGGCATGTGGCT
>JACRKA010000124.1 GCA_016219905.1 Verrucomicrobiota bacterium | reverse complement strand
GTCTGGCCGCTGGCGTCGTTGACGGGCTTGCCTGTGATCGGCCGGCCGCCGGTGGAGAAGACCTTGCGCGGCCATTTCTCGCCGGTGACCCAGAGCACCTGGTCGAGCCAGTGGATGCCCCAGTCGCCGAGCGTGCCGTTGGCATAGTCGAGGAACTGCCGGAAGCCACGCGAGTGGATCTTCTTGTTGAACGGCCGCAACGGCGCCGGGCCGCACCAGAAATCCCAGTCGAGTCCCTTCGGCGGTTCCTCGTTGGCTTGCGGTTTTTCGGGGCCGCTGCCGCCGTAGTTGACGAAGCAACGCGCCATGGCGATCTGGCCGGCCTTGCCGGAGCGGAGGAACTCGCGCCCGCTGACGTTGTGCGGCGAGATGCGGCGGTGCGTGCCGACCTGGACGACGCGGCCGGCGTCGCGGGCGGCCTTCACCATCGCACGGCCTTCGTGGACGGTGTGGCTGATGGGCTTCTCGACATAGACGTGCGCGCCGGCATTGACGGCGGCGATCATCGGCAGTGCGTGCCAGTGGTCGGGCGTGGCGACGATGGCGATCTCCGGCTTCTCCTTCGCGAGCAGCTCGCGGTAATCCTTGTAACGCTTCGGCTGGTCGCCGGAGTCCTTCATGATGTTGGCAACGGTCTTCTCGAGCTGGCTCTCGTCCACGTCGCAGAGGCCGGTGACCTGGCACGCGCCGCTGGCCATCGCTTCGCGGAGGATGTTGCCGCCCCACCAGCCGCAGCCGATGAGCGCGGTGCGGTATTTTTTCGCGGGCGATTGGGCGTTGAGGATGAACGGGCCTGAAGCAAGCGCGAGAGCCGCGGTGGATGAGGTCTTGAGGAAATCGCGACGATTCATGGTTGGATCCTTTTCTACGAAGCAAAGCGCAGCGAATACAGGTCGGCGTCCTTCAGCACGAACCGCAGCCGCACGGGCTTGCCGGAGAGCGAGGACAGCGAGCGGCCTTTCCACGCCACCGCGCGCTCGATGAAGTCGCCGGTGATGGGCGCGCAGTCTTCGAGCGTGAAGCCGGGCAGCGGTTTGCCATCGGCGTCCTGCAACTCGACACGCGTGGCGCCTTTGCTGGCGATGTTGAGCAGGAGCCGGGAACCTTTGAACCTGAGCGGTTTGGTGATGAGCGTGCCTTCGCCGCCAGCGCGGACGGACACGAAACCGTCGGTGCGGAAGATGAACCGGCGCACGCGGCTGCCGGGGCCGGTGTAGTAGGCCTCGGTCGCATAGACGGAGAGTTCGCGGTCGTTGCCGGGCAGTTGGAGCAGGCCCCAGGTCATGTAATTGCTGCGGTTGCCGTCGCGGTCTTTCGGCGCGGTGATGGGGATGAGCGCCTCGCTCCACCGGCGGAAGAGGACGCCGTCGCGGCTGCTCATGAAGACCGGCTCCACCTGCTGGTGCTTCGGTTGGAAGCGCGTGGGGAAAGCGATGAACAAGTGCGGCGCGCGAAAGTAGGGCATCACGGCGTTGGTGTAGAGATGCTCCGGCGGCGAGTCCACATACTTGAGGTCGGCCTGGTTTTCCCAGTGCATGAAGTCTTTCGAGGTCGCCGTGCGGATGGCGCGCACGCCCTCCGGTTTCCAGCCGCGCTCGTCGGTGTAGCCCGATGTGAAGATGCGCCAGAAGGCCCGATACTCGCCGCGCTCGGCGTCCCAAAAGGCGAGGTTCTGCGAATCGAACGCGCCGGCGGTGATGACGGCGTCTGCCATCCGCTTCCAGCGGATGCCGTCGGGCGACTTGAGGGCGTTGAGGCAACTCTTCTTCTTGCCGTTGACGAGCGTCATGCCGCCCGCCAGCGCTTTGTAGCGGGCGTCGGCGGCGCAGGCGGGATTGGCGTCCTTGAACGCCGCGAAGTTGTGCGAGCCGTCGCCGGTCCAGACGATGTTGTTGTCTTTGGAGCCGTTGAACTCGCAGACGCCGAGCTTGGGCTTGGTCCACGTGATGCCGTCCTTGCTCTCGGCGTAGCAGGCGAACTCCGGGTGTGTCCCCTTCTTGGTCTTCTCGTCGAAGTGCGAGCCACGGTAATACATGCGGAACCGGCCGCCGTCGCGGAAGATTGTGTAGTAGGCGGAGGTGTTGCCCTCCCAGGGCGAGTCACACACGATCGCGACGTCGCGCGGCTCCGGCTTGTGGAGCTTCAGTTCCGCGCCCGTGAGGCTGGCGATGAGGAAGTCGTCAACGAACAACTCGCGCCGCGAGCCGAGGGTGATGGCCGCGTTGGCGGAAGGAGCCGATCGTGCAGCGAAAGGCAGCGTGGCGAGCGCGGCGGCTGAAGTGCGGATGAAACTGCGACGGGAGATGAAGGCTGGTTGGCTCATGCCGCTATTTGACCAAGAATCCCGCCGATTGCACGGCTGAAATCGTCCGCTGGAGACAGGGACTTACTGTTTCACGCCGAAGACTTTCTTGAGCAGGTCGGTGGTGCGCGCCGCGGGATTCTGGCGGATGCTTTTTTCCTCGTCGGCCATCACGACGAACAGGCCGTCGAGCGACTTGCGCGTGATGTAGCCGTCAATGTCCATCACGTCCTTGTTCAGGTAGTTGCCGAGGAACCCGGCGCTGCCCATGAGCTTCTTGTAGTTGGCCGTCACGCCGACCTGCGAGGTGGCGTCCTTGACGATCGGCAGAAACCGCTCCGTGAGCGTGGCGGAACTGGTCTTGCGGAAGTATTGCGTGGCCGCGTCGTCCGGGCCTTTGAGGATGCCCTTGGCGTCTTCGAGCGTCATCTGCGACACGGCGGTGGCGAGCACCGATGCGCCCACGGGCACCGCGCGCTCGGCAGCGCGGTTCATGGTGATCTGGAAATCGTCGGCAATCTTGTCCTGCTTCACCATCCGCAACGCCTTGTCCACCTTTTCGAGCTGCGGCGGCATCGGGATCTTGACCTTCATGTTGTCGAGGAAGCCGCCGGGCTTGCCGAGATCCACGACGGCCTTCTGCACGGCCTTGCCGAGCGCCTCCTTCAGGCCGCGCGCGATTTCCTCCTGCGTCAACTGCGTCAACCCGCCGAGCGCCGGCAACGATGAGGCCGGCGCGTTGATCGAGCCGCCGCCACGCAGTTTGTTCAACCAATCCCTCCAGTCCGCGCGGGCCGACAACAGCGGCAGGCACGCGGTGAGGACAATCAAACACTTCACGACACGGGATGATTTCATGGTGTGCAGCTGGGTTCGGGTTTCGGCGGCCCTAATGTTTGCCAGCGGCCGGGTTTCCGCCAGCGTTATTTGTGCTGTCTCCACTCGCGCTTCCGTCGCTTGCATTCAGCGCGCAGCGGCCTAGGTTACGCCGGAAACGAGAGCCGCCGGGAGGGCGGGAAAGTTCTTTGGAAGCAGAGGAGTTTCCAGTTTAAGCCGCCGGAGTCCGCCGTCTGTTTGCGGTGGAATAAACGCGGGCAACGATGCAGTCGCCCGCAGCCCGGCGGCTATTTTTTCGGGGGCCACGCAGGGCGGGCAGGGAGTTGGATCAAGCCGGCATGTCGCGCTGATGCTTCCGGCGATTCCTCAGCCGCAACAGCGCCAGCCCGCCCGCAGCCAGCAGCGAGCCGGTGCCCGGCTCAGGAACGGCGGAGAGGACGAAGGGGGAGAAGCTGTTGGCGGCGAGGGTGATGGTGTTGTTGACGGTATCGAGGGTCTGGCCGGGAATCTCCCACTGGCCGTTCACGAAGTGACGTATTTGGAGCGCAGACTCATCCACGAGTAGGTTCGTGTCGTCATAGTGGAAGACGAGGTCGGCGTTGCCAGTGAAGACGCCGGAGAATTCAAGTTGCCAGACCTGGTAGTCAAGCGAAGCGAGGCTGAAGTCCACGGCGCCGGCTGCGTCGTCGCCGATGCGCAACGCCAGGTCCGCGGTGGTGTCAGGCCGGAAGAAGTCGGCGGAGAACCGCCCATCCTGCGTGACGGCGTCGAAGGTCGCCTGCATGCCGCCAATGGTCGTCGGCCCGCCGCCTACGTTCACTTGAAGGATGTTGGAGAGCACCGGCGCCGAGGTATCGGGCGTGGCCAGGGCGACGCCGCTTCGAGTGATGGTGTGATCAAACGACTGGACGGTGTAACGGAAAGCGATCTGGCCGTGTTCGTTGATCGCGCCGTCGTAGAACAGGTCCGTGACGTAAAGGCCGGGGAAGAGTTGGTCACCGATCCGGACGACGTGGTCGGTGAGAGGATTGGTCCCAGTGAAGATGCCGTTGGGGCCGTCGTTGATGAAGGTGTCGGTGTCGGCCCGGAAGGCGACGACGACGCCATCGGAGATGGCGGGGTTATAGATGGTGGAGTATGGGCCGGCGGTGTCGGCGTAGGTGGTGAGCGGGCCGCCGTTGCCAGAATAGATGCCGGTGGTCGTGGTAAACCCGCTGAGCTTGGTGGCCTGGAAGACGACGACGCCGGCGTTGTTGAGGGCAGGAGCGGGGCTGAGGGCGATGAACTGGTTTGTCGAATCGTTTTCGACAGCAATGGTGGTGAAGGAACCGCCGGGGCCTTTGAAGATGCCGTTGACCTGCTGGGCGCCTGGCCCGATGGTCCCGTTGAAGGCCAAGGTGCCGCTGTCGTTGAGATGGACGAAGGTGGACAGGCCGTAGAAGTAGATGGAGTTCGCGTCGGAGTGATAGCGCTCGGTGGTGGTGCCGGCGGTGTGGGTGAACAGGCTGAAACTGGTTGCCGCAGAGGCGCCGAAGGCGACCGTGCCGCCGTTGTTCAGCGCGGGCGGATTGACGTTGATGTAGGGGCTGCCGGTGCCGGAGGCGACGACGACCGGCCCGCCGCCGGCGTTATAGACGACCGAGTTCGGGTTGCCGTTGGTGCCGTAGCCGTTGTGCTGCAAGTAGGCGATGCCGCCGGCGTTGTTGATCACCGCGCCCCAGTCATAACCCAAATCGAAATGAGACGCCTGGGCGACCGTGGTGACGGCGCCGCCCGATCCGGTATAGATGCCGGCGGTGTCATTGGTGCCGAGAGCGGAGAAGACGACGGTGCCGGCAGCATTGACGCCACCGGCGGGTCGGAAGGTGTTTAAGGTGCCGTCGGCGTCGTCGGCAATCTTGGTGAAGGAGTAGTTCGCGGCGCTGGCCACCGTAGCCGTCGCCAGACACAGTCCCACCACGCCTCTCCAAGGAAAGGCATGAAACGCTCGCGAGAGTTTCATCAAGGCATCACTATTGTCTGTGGGATCCCGCTCGGGCTGGATCCCCCCCGAAACGGCCGACTTTATACGCCTCGGCCAGATATCGGGCAAGGCTTCTCTTGTGCATTCTTTGCTGCGCGGTGCTGCAAACACGACTAACCGGTCTCCATGCCCCCTTGTTGCCATGCGGGCCAGCCGCGCTTGCCGCTTTTCATCCGTCGGCGGTTCATCCACACTTCGGTCATGAAGACCGCCGGCCTGTTCCCTGTTCTTCTCGCATCCGTGAGCCTGCTCGCAACCGACGGCCCCTGGCTCGACGCCAGTGAAGTTGCGCCGCCGGAGGAGCCGTTGAGCCTCTGGTATCGCCGGGCTGCGACGAAATGGGAGGAGGCGCTCCCGATCGGCAACGGCCGGCTCGGCGCGATGGTGTTCGGCGGCGCGCCGGAGGACCGCATCCAGTTCAACGAATCCACGCTCTGGACCGGCAAACCGCACGAGTATCAGCACGACGGCGCGGTGAAATTCCTGCCGCAACTCCGCCAGTTCCTGCAGGAGATGAGGCATCTCGAACGCGAGGCGCTGAAGCTCGACCCCGACCGCAAATCGAAGGGGTCGCAGGAGAAATGGAAGGCGGCCCGCGCGAAGCAGAAGGAAGCGGAAGACCTTGCCATGAAGGAGTTCATGAGCGAGCCGCTGCGCCAGAAGGCTTACCAGCCGTTCGGCGACTTGCGGCTGACGTTCGCCGGCCACGAGCAGGCCGGCGACTACCGTCGCGACCTGAACCTCGACACGGCCACCGCGACGACGCGCTACAAGATCGGCGACGTGACGTTTACGCGCGAGACGTTCGCGAGCCATCCCGACCAAGCCATCATCGTGCGCGTCATGGCGAGCAAGCCCGGCCGCGTCAGTTTCGTCGCGCGGCTCACGAGCGAACACAAGCCGGCGACGACGCGCGCCGTCGGCAAGGACGCGCTCGCGCTGGCGGGCCACGTCGAAGATGGCGGGATGAAGTTCGAGGCGCGGCTGCGCGCGGTGGCCGAGGGCGGCAAGCTGACCGCGAGCGACGAACAGCTCGCCGTCGAGAACGCCGACGCGGTGACGCTGGTGCTGGTCGGCGCGACGAGCTTCAAGAACTTCCGCGACATGGGCGCCGACCCGGCGGCGCGTTGCGAGAAGCAGATGGCCAGCATCAGCGGCCGGAAGTTCGACGCGATGCGCGCCGCCCACATCGCCGACCATCAGGCGCTGTTCCGCCGCGTTGCGCTCGATCTGGGCCGCACCGACGCGGCGAAGAACCCGACCGACCAGCGCATCGCGGAGTTTGCTGCTGGCAACGACCCCGGCCTCGCCGTGCTGACGTTCCAGTTTGGCCGCTACCTGACCATCACCGGCAGCCGGCCCGGAGGCCAGCCCACCAACCTGCAGGGCATCTGGAACGACCTGCTCCGGCCGCCGTGGGACAGCAAGTTCACGTGCAACATCAACACCGAGATGAACTACTGGCCCGTCGAGATCGCCAACCTGGGCGAGTGTGCCGGGCCGCTGTTCGACGCGATTGACGAACTGGTCGAGTCGGGCCGCAAGACGGCCCAGGCCCACTACGGCGCGCGCGGCTGGGTGCTGCACCACAACTTCGATCTCTGGCGCGGCACCGCGCCGATCAACGCCAGCAACCACGGCATCTGGGTCCCCGGCGGCGCGTGGCTCTGCCAGCATCTCTGGGAACATTACCTTTTCACCGGCGACAAAAAGTTCCTCGCCCGCCGCGCCTACCCGGCGATGAAGGGTGCCGCCGAGTTCTTCACGGACTTCCTCATCAAAGACCCGCTCACCGGCTGGCTTATCAGCGGCCCGTCGAACTCGCCCGAGCAAGGCGGCCTCGTGATGGGGCCGACGATGGACCACCAGATCGTCCGCTCGCTTTTCGCCAACACCGCCGAGGCCGCGCGCGTGCTCCGCCGCGACCGCGAGTTTGCCGCGACACTTGACGCGATGCGCAAGGAGATCGCGCCGAACCTCGTCGGCCGCCACGGCCAGCTCCAGGAATGGCTCGAAGACAAGGACGACCCGAAAAACCAGCACCGTCACCTCTCTCATCTTTGGGGCG
>JACRKA010000118.1 GCA_016219905.1 Verrucomicrobiota bacterium | reverse complement strand
AGTAACGTTGGCGCATTAAGGCAGTCGAACTGTCCCCAGCGAGGGCGTCAAGATTCACGTTGAAACCCGCCCCGCGCCGCGCAATATTCGCCCCTCTTACAAACCATGCGCATCATTGACCCCCACATCCATTGTTACTCCCGCACCACCGACGACTACGAACGGATGGCCCTCGCCGGCATCGAGGCCGTGGTCGAGCCGTCCTTCTGGCTCGGCAGCCCCCGCACCTCCGTCGGCACCTACGTGGACTACTGCGAGCACATGATCGGCTACGAGCGCCAGCGCGCCGCCGCCTACGGCATCGCCCACTTCTGCACCGTCTCGATGAACCCCAAGGAGGCCAACAACCGCCTCGTCGCCGACCAGGTCGTCGAGATGCTCCCCGACTACCTCAAGCGCGAGAGCGTCGTCGCCCTCGGCGAGGTCGGCCTCGACCGCCTCACCACCGACGAGGAGGAGATTCTCCGCCGGCAGCTCATCATCGCCAAACAACTCGGCTGCCCCGTCATCATCCACACGCCCCACCAATACAAGAAGGTCGGCGTCGAGAAGACCCTCGCCATCATCGAGGAGGTCAAGCTCGACCACGAACTCGTCGTGATGGACCACAACACCGAGGAGACGATGCCGATGATGGCCCGTTACCCGAAGATGTGGCGCGGCATCACCGTGTATCCGACCACCAAGCTCTCCATTGAGCGCGGCGCCAACATCGCCCAGCAGTTCGGCGTCGAGCGCCTCCTCATCAACTCCTCCGCCGACTGGGGCCCCTCCGAGCCGCTCAGCGTCCCCCGCGTCGCCCACGAACTGGTCCGCCGCGGCATGCCCCGCGAGCAGGTCGAGCAACTCGTCTTCCGCAACCCCATCGCCTTCTACAGCCAATCGGCCCAGTTCACGTTCAAGAAGTGATGGAGTAGCGTATTCTCGACGGTATTATGGAAACGCAACGCTTCAGCAAGAGCAGCATTGTCAAATGGACAGTGTTGCTGGTCTTGATATGTATTGCGCTAGCATTGGCGCTTGAGGGGCCAATCACTCGGCGCAATGTGGAACGCTCTTTTTCCATACTCAGCTCCATTGTCACCAAGGATGCGCGTTTCCAGAGAATCAGATTCTGGTGGGGAACAAATAACAGAATTGGTCTGGGTGGGAGTGTTGCGTCTCGCGAAGACCTTGACCATTTACGCCGGGCGGTTGAGCAGGCCCACCCGCCGATTCAACCAGCTATCCAGGTTACTGTTGATTCTCAGTCGTCCAACGATGTGCTGAATCCAGCCGCCGCCACGACTCCAGTTAAGACCACGCCTTGAGACGGCGCACCCTTCGCTTGCAGCGCAGCCGGAGATGATGCAGTCTCCCTGCCGTGAGCGAACGAATTGGAATTGCCGGCCTCAACGGCGCGGTCGCCGCCTGACCCGTAACTCTTCTTTGCTTGCCGGATGACGCGGACGCGGTAATCTCTATTGTATGAGCCTGTTCAAAGTCAGCATCGTGGCACGGAACACGAAGGACGAGAGCCTGGCCAGCCCGCCGGCGGAGGTGTTGGTGGACACCGGTTCGGAGTTGACGTGGCTGCCCAAGGACTTGCTGGCGGCCATCAAGGTGGCCCCGTTGCGCAAACGCAACTTCACCACGGCCACCAAACAACTGGTCACACGCGAGACCGGTTACGCCATCGTCAGCACGGAGGGGTTTGAGACGGTGGATGAGGTGGTCTTTGCCGAACCCGGCGATCTGGCGCTGCTGGGCGTGAGGACGTTGGAGGGCTTTGGCGTCATGGTGGACAATATCGGCCATCGCTTTGTTGCGACCTCCACGATCGTCGCGACGTTCCGTCTGCCCTGGCCGGCTCCATCCTGAGACCCCGCAGCCGCCCCGATGCGCCGGGCAACCGAATCGCCCTGCTGTTCCAATGCGCGGTGAAAATGGCGCTTGTCTGGCAGGGCGACCGATGAGGCGTGCCGCCCGAAGGCGCACTTGAATCCACCGCAGTCGTTGGCGTATAAACCCGGCAGGAAACAACCCCACAGGAGGACGCCATGAACCGCATGAGTTTCGTTGCCATCGCCGCGGCGCTGCTGCTGGCCGCGTGCGCGGCGGCTCCAGCGCAAACGTTCGACCCGAGCCACCCCGCGTGGTTGCGCGCGGTCAACCTGATGCCGTTGATTGATCCCGCCCACGACACCGTCGCCGGCCAATGGACCGCCAGCGGCGGCGTGTTGACGTGCGCGCCCGAACGGTTCGCGCGCATCGAGATCCCGTTCGAGCCGCCGGAGGAATACGACTTCGCGATCACCTTCTGCCGGCAGGACGGGCGGGAGACGGTGGCGCAGTTCATCTCGCACCGCGGCCGCCCGCAGATGTGGAACATGGCGTGCGACCACAGCACCGCGTTCGGTTTCGATGTCGTCGCCGGCAAACCCGCCACGGACAACTCCACCACGTTCCGGCCGGGGACGCCGTTGGAGAACGGACGCGGCTATCGCTCCGTGCTTCAGGTGCGCAGCGACGGCGTCCGCGCCTACCTCGACGGCAGGCTCATCTGCCATTGGAGGACCGACTACCGCGACGCCAGCGTCACGCCGCGCTGGCAGTTGCGTCGTCCCAACGTGCTGGGTGTCGGCGCGTATCAGGCCACGACGACGTTTCAGCGGATCGAGTTGCTGGAGATCACCGGCAAAGGAAGGGTTGTGCCGAGGGCCGGAGCCGTGAAGCCGAAATGACGGCGGGGCGACGTGAAAATGGCGCTTGCTTGGCGGGGCGGGACGTGGCTCTATTCTCGCGTTCTTTGGATGCGGGAGTAATTCAGCTGGTAGAATGCAAGCTTCCCAAGCTTGACGTCGCGGGTTCGAGTCCCGTCTCCCGCTCCAATCCCGCCGTCCGCGTGTTTCCGCTGATTTGCCGGGATTTTGCGCTTGCTTGCGGCCCCCTACGCGCTACGCTCGCCGCCGCTGGCCGAACCGAGAGGGGTCCATGTCATTGCGAACCGCAATCCTGTGAGGTGACACCATGAGCGACTGCAATTCCAACTTCGCGTTCTGCAACACGTGCCGCGCCTCGGTGGCGGCCGAGCGCGTGCAGCGGGGCAACCAGGTCTTCCTCCTCAAACGCTGCGCGCAGTGCGGGGAGACGGAGACGTTGATCTCCAACAACGCAGCCGCCTATCACAACAAGAACCAGTTCATGGCCATCGGCCAAAAAGAGGAGTGCCATCTGAACTGTTTCGGCTGCCATCACAAGGTGCCCAACATCGCGTTTGTGGAGATCACCAACCGCTGCAACATGAATTGCCCGATCTGCATCACGAACGTGCCCACGATGGGGTTCGAGTTCGAGCCGGACCGGGAGTATTTCCGCCTGATCTTCGAGCACCTGTCGAAGCTGCCGGGGCCGCCGTCGGTGCAGCTTTTCGGCGGCGAGCCGACGGTGCGGGAGGACCTCTTTGACATCATCAAGATGGCGCGCTCCTACGGGCTGTCGGTGCGGGTGACCACCAACGGCTTGAAGCTGGCCGACCCGGAGTATTGCCGGCGGCTGATGGAAGAGGAGATCACCGTGCTGATCTCAGTGGATGGGTTTGACCGCAAGTCCTACGAGCTGCTCCGCGGCATGCCGGGGGCGCTCGAGCTGAAGATGAAGGCGCTGGAGAACCTTGGCAAACTGAAGCGCGGCAAGGTGATCATCATGACCGTCGCGTCAAAGGAACAGGACGTCGAGGGGTTGCGGCAGCTCTTTGAGTATAGCCTGAAGCACCAGCCCGTGGTGCGCGGCATCTTCATGATGCCGCTGGCGCACATGTGGTCGTCGGAGCGGTTGGATTACAACCCGGAGCGGACGACGCCGGAGGACGTGGAGGAACTGGTCAGCCGCGTGGTCGGCGGGGGCGCGGAGTTTGTGCCGATGGGGTCGCTCGAACTGGCCCCCATCTACAAGACCGTCAAGTGGCGCAACGCCCCCTTCCTCGGCGTCCACCCGAACTGCGAGAGCATCACGGCGCTGATCTCCGACGGGGAGAGATTCCATCCGATCTCCGCCTTCCTCAAACACGGGTTGTTCGCCGTGGTGGACGACCTGCGGAAGGCCTCGAAGGCGATCACCGCGTCGCGATGCTCGGAGCGGATGCTGAAACTCCGGTCGTCCGCGGCGCTGATCCGCGCCCTCTTCAAACATTTTGATTTCGGCGCGGCCGTCGGCAAGCGGGGCGCCGGGGCGCTGTTCGCCTGGATGCGGATTTTCGGAAAGGCTCTCATGGGGAAACGGCTGAAGGACGTGATCCGGGCCGAGACGAAGCTCAAGCGGGCGCTTCAAGTGATGATCCTGCCGTTTGAGGATTACGACACGACGGAAGGGGAACGCTTGAAGATGTGCACGTCCACGTTTGTTTATCCCGAAGGCCCGTCCAACAGCATCCGCTACGTCCCCGTCTGCGCCTGGGAGCGGCACAAGAAGGTCCTCATGAAGCACGTGGCGGAGCGGTTCAACAAGCCGGGATTCACGAAAGGGCTGTCAAAGGAAAGCCATGTGGCAACAACAAACTAGAAGCGTCTGTCCCGTCTGCGACAAGACGATTGACGGGTTGCTCTACGAAGAGGCCGGGCGAATCCTGCTGCGCAAGAACTGCCCGGAGCATGGCGAGGTGCGCGATGTGGCCTCGTCGAACGCCGACCTTTTCAAGGGCAAGATGGCCCTCGCCCCCGAGGAATGCTCCGAGCACTGCACGCTGTCGCTTTGCGGAGCGGGCGTGTCCGCCTGCCCGCACCACGTGGGGAAATCGTCCCCCATCACTTTTCTCGATATCACCACCCGCTGCAACCTGGCGTGCCCCGTCTGTTACATCAACGCCACCGCCAAGGGGAAGGACCTGTCCTTGGAGGACATCAAGCGGATCCTCCACGAGATGAAGACCACCTCGCCGGAGACGCACCTGGTGCTGATCGGCGGGGAACCGACCATCCATCCGCAATTCTTCGAGATTCTCGCCGCCGTCCGGGACGCGGGCTTGATCAAACGCTGCTATCTGGCCACCAACGGCCTGATGATGAGCGACGAGGATTTCTGCCGCCGGGTGCGGGAAACCGGCCTGCACTGGTTCTATCTCGCCTTCGACAGCACCGAGAGGGAAATCTGCCGCAAGATCCGCGGCAGCGACCGCTCTTACGAAGCGCCGCGCAAGACGATCGAGAACCTGCGCAAGTTCCCCGGCTCGCGCGTCGTGCTGTCGGTGTGCATCGTCAAGGGCGTCAACGACCAGAACCTGCCCCGTGTCGTGGATTTCGCGATGGAGAACAGCGACGTGGTCAAGAAGCTCTCCATCTCCGCGGAACTTTACTGCGGGCGGCAGACCTCCACCGAAAACCTCCTGCGCAACCGGGTCACGGCGGAATGTATCGAAGGCATCCTCCGCGAAGGACTCCAGATCGAGGCGGCCACGCTTTCGTTCTCGCTCTACGCGGTGATGCTGAAGCCGCTGAAGCTGGCGGGCGTGCTTCCCGCCAAAGTGTGGACGTATTCGATCCCCCATCCGCTCTGCGGCAGCGTGGGCATGGTCGGCAAGAATGGTTCCTACTACTCGCTGCTCGACCTGGCGATCCGCAATCCGGGCAAGGACGTTTACCGGTTCGTGAAGAAATTCGACGACCTCGGCAAGGAGATGGAACGCAAGCAAGGCCAACTGTCGCAGTCTCTCCTGGGGAGGATTGCGTGGAAGCTCCAGGCGTGGTTCTACTACCTACCCGCCTACTTCTTCACGCTTCTCGGCACCATCCGGCCGTCGTTTATCGGCCGGGTGCTCTCGGCGGCCGTGCGGTCCGTCGTCACCGGCCGGAAGCTGCGGAACGTGCTCTTCGGCAAGCAGCGCGTGGAACTCTACTATCTCTTCGGCTGCGACAAATACAGTTTCATGTGGGATCGGATGCCCCACTGCCAGGTCCACCATTTCCGGATTGATCCGCGAAACGGGGCGGTCGTCAAGATGTCCGGCTGCTTCGTGCTCCCCTTCCGGAGCTACGCGGAAAGCTGCAACACGATCGGGTAGGCGGGATTTCCGCCCGCCTAGTCCGCTCCTTTCCCCCATGAGTGGGCGAAGCCTTCGACGAAAGATCAGGAAGCACCCCGCCGTCGCGACGGCGCGGCGTTACTCCGTCTATCTGTTCTCCCGATGCGCCTGCGCGGTGGTGCAACGCCTGCCGTGGCCCGCGGTCGTCGGCATCGGCCGCTTCTTCGGCTGGCTCGCGTGGACGCTCCGGCTGTGGCAGGCGCGGACGCTGGAGAATCTCCGGCTGGCTTTTGGCGGGACAAAGCCGGAGGAGGATCTGCGCCGCATCGCGCGGCGGGTCTATGAGAACTTCGGCATCACCTCGTTCGAGTTCCCCATGATCGCCACGATGAGCGACGAGGAGTTCTGGCGCGTCTGCCTGTATGACCCGGCGGACATCCAGCACATGCGGGACATGCTCAAGGGCGGCAAAGGCGTCATCTTCGCCTCCGCGCACATGGCCGATTGGGAGATGCTCGCGGAGTTCGGCGCGCGCCACGGCTTCGACATGTCCATCCTCTTCAAGCCGAACACCAACCCTTACATGGACCGCATCTGGCGCGGCCTCCGCGGCCACAACCGCCTGATTGACATCACGCGCGAACTGCCCGTCGTCCTCCGCCGGCTGCGGGAGAACAAGGTCATCTGCCTGCTCTTCGACGAGAACGCGCGCGACGCGGGCATCGAGCTGCCGTTCTTTGGCCGGCCCGTCTCCACCTACAAGGGGCCGGCCTACTTCGCGTTGCGCTCCGGCTGCCCGATCCTTTGCGTGTATTTCGTGCGGCAGGACGACCAGCGGTTGCGTTACATCATCGAGCGGACGATTTATCCGGTGAGAAAAGGGACGTTGGAGGAAGACATCGCGCGGATCATGCGCGAGATGAACCAAAGCCTGGAGGTCATGCTCCGGAAATACCCGGAGCAGTGGTATTGGTTCTACAAGCGATGGCGTGACGTCAAGTAAGCGCGCGCCTCGCGCACCCGCCCGCCCTCAATGACCATGCCCATGCCCCTTGGGCGGGCACGGCGCGACCGGCAACGGCGGCGGCAGGTCAATGCCAGTCAACGGCGGCTGCGGGCCGCTCCAGCCCGGCGCGGTCAGGTAAGGCGGGATGTAAGGCCCGGGCAGCGGATTGCTGCCGTCGGTCGGGCCGGACGGTGGCGTGGTGGTGGCCCATCCGGGTAGAGAGGTGGTCATCCCCGGCGACTCGCCGGGCTGGGTGACGGGCACGTAGTCGCTGGTGCCGAGTTGGATGCCGCCGGGAGGCTCGTTGCCCGCGGGATTGTTGCTGGCGCGGAACGGGGCGTTGGGATCGGTTGGTTGAGGCGGCCCGCCGGATGTGCCGCCGAGGTTCGGACGGTTGATCGCGGCGGCGACCTGAATCAGGCCGAGGAGTTGGTTGTCGTTCAACTGGTTCAAATCCACTCCCGCAAAAATTGACAGCACCACTGCCGTTGCGATGGCGTCGTCCAGGGTCCCGTTGCTGGAAGAATCCGTGGGCGGCGGCTTTGGAGGGGGCTGCGTGTCGTCCTTCACGGGCGGCGGGGGCGGCGGGGGCGGCGGCGGCTGGTTGGGGTCATCGGCCGGCTTGGTCGGCGGCTTGGTGACGCCGTCGAGCGCGTTCTTGAGGGGCTTGGTGGCGGCATCCACTCCCTTGCCCACGGCGGTGCGCACTCCGTATTGTGTCCAGCTATCGGAACCCGACTTCAGCGGGTTGCCCGCGAGATCCTTGCGGGTCATGGCGTCCTTGGCTTCGTTGCCGACGGCCTTGATGGCCGCATCGCCGACGGCCTTCACAATCTGGCCGGGCATGTTGCCGTAATACTGACCGGCTTGTTGCTGTTGCTCCTTCTGGTTGGGGTTCGAGGCGATCTGGGTCGCGTCGGTGATGGAGGTCACCGCTTTCCTGCCTGGCCCTTCCGCAGTGCTCAACGCGTCGTTAACCGCCTTCACGTCCTTGCCGATGGTTTCGATGCGGTCCTGCGTCCGTTGCTGGGGGTCCGGACGGTTCTCGTCGCCCTCGCGGTAGGAAGAAAGCCCGCCGCTGACCCTCTCGGCGTGATCTATCACGTTGTCCTTGGCGCCGGTGATGGCATTGCCGATGGCGTCGGACGCCGCGCCAACGGTCTTGTCCCACAACCGCCCCATGATGCTTGGATTGAACGGCCTCTCGGCCGCAACGGGCATCGGATTCAACAGCAGGCAGCAGCACCCCGCAACGGCCCCGATGAACACGACGACGCTCCGGCGCGCGGCCGGTGGAAGTTGGTGCAGTTTCATGGCTCAATCCCCCATGTGCAGTTCACTTTGACCCGCTGCGATCCGGTTTCGGCAAAGCCAGCTCGACCTGCTTCAGCAGGTCCCTGTTGGCGGCGGCCTGTTCCTGTCCGCTCAACGCGCCCGAGTGGTTGGCATCGTATTTCATCACGACCGCTCTCTTGATCCCCTCCATCTCCTGTCGCATCACAGCCCGCTCCTTTGCATCCAGACGGCCGTCGCGGTTGATGTCGTATTTCTTGATGAGCGCCCGTTGCACCAGGTCTTCCACCGCCGCGGAGAACTCCAGTTCATCCAGTTTGCCGTCCCGGTTGGTGTCGTATTTTTTGGTGAAAGCAACCAGAAGCTCATCATAGCGAAGCGTGGGCGGCTTGGTTGCCCGGTCCTGACCTGCGCCAAACGCCCCCGTGGCCATCATGCCCATGACGACGCTCGCGATAACAACGCGGTGGATGACCAGAGCAAGCGAAACCCTGCTCCGGCTGGTGAAACAACGCGCGATAACAGCCCGTCCCCCGACGAAAACTTTCGCGTTGCGACCCGATCGTTCGTTGCGCTGCATCATAGGTTTCCCCGCCGCCAAAACCATAGCACCGAACGATAAGGCCGCAACTTCAAGTTCGGTGAGAACGGCTGCGCGAAAAAGGGGACGCGCGGCGGAGCGTGCGCCATTTGCCCGTCACCACAGGCGCGGATGCCGTCGCGGCACTCTTAGAAGATATAAATCCCCGCCGCGATGACGGTGGTCCACTGGCTGGTGCCGACGGCGGACTGGGTGACGTTGGTGGTCTTGACGATCTTGCCGGAAATCTTGAACGCCTCCTGCTTCTGGTCCCAGTCGGCGTCTTCGCTGAACTCCAGCCCCTGCGTCGAGGCCAGCATCGCGGCGGCCATGTCCTCGGCGAGGTCGCCGGCGGTCTGGTCGCTCATGCCGTAGGTGTGCAGTTCGCTCAGGTAACCGTAGTCGTCCTCGCTGGCCGGCACCGCAACGCCGATGGAGGCCGCGATGAGCCGGTGCGGCTCGTTGGTGGAGATGCGGGCCAGGACGGCGAAGGTGATCTGGCCGGGCTGGATGAGCGGCTCGCCGACCTTGCGCGGGATGATCTTGCACCGCGGCGGCAGGATGGAGCTGACATTGACGAGGTTGCACTTCTCGATGCCCGCGTCGCGCAACGCCATCTCGAAGGAGCGCAGTTCGTGCCTGTGGGTGCCGACGCCCTTGGTGAGGAAGAGTTTGGTGGGGACGAATTGCATGGCGGGCTGTGCGTTACTCCGTGTCCGGCTCGGTTTCGATGCCGAAGCGTTTCTCCAGGTCGCGGACGCGGGTGAAGAGCTTCGGCAGCCGCGCGCGCAGCAAGGCAACGCGCTGGGCCAGACTATGCGCCACGGCCGGGGTGCCGAACATTTTCGCCTTGGGCGGCACGTCGGCGTGGATGCCGCTCTGGGCAAGGATGATCGCGCCCTCGCCGATGGTGACATGGTCCGCCACGCCGACCTGGCCGGCCAGGATGGCGTGGTCGCCGATGACCGTGGAGCCGCTGATGCCGACCTGCCCGCAAAGGATGGCATGCCGGCCGACGACGACGTTGTGACCGATCTGGACGAGGTTGTCTATCTTCGCGCCCTGCTTGATGAGCGTGCGGTCGAACCGGGCGCGGTCAATGGTGGTGTTCGCGCCGATCTCGACATCGTCTTCGATCTCGACGATGCCGAGCTGGCGGACTTTCTGGTGGCCGGCGCCATTGTTCACGTAACCGAACCCGTCCGCCCCGATGACCGCCCCGCAGTGAATGATGACGCGGTCGCCGATGACGCACCGCTCGCGAATGATGACCCGCGCCCATAGCACGCAGTCCGCGCCGACGCGGACGCCGTGACCGATGTAGGAATGCGCGCCAATGACAGTGCCGTCGCCAATGACGGCGCCGGCCTCGATGACAGCACAGGGTTGCACGGAAACGTCGCGGCCCAGTTTCACGTCCGCGGCAATCACCGCGGTCGGGTGGATGCCCGGCTCGAACTTCAACTCCGGCGGGGCTTCCATCTCGACCAGCCGCTGGAAAGCGGCGGAGGGATTGTCCACGCGGATCAGCGTCGCAGGCACCGGTTCCTTCCAGTCACGGCTGACGAGGATGACCGTGGCCTGGCTCGTGCGCGCGAGGGCCGCAAATGTCGGGCGGGCCAGGAACGTGGCATCGCCCGCCCCCGCGTGCTGGAGGCCGCGCAGGCCGGTGACGACGGCGTCCCCGTTGCCGACAAGTTCGCCGTCCAGCAACTGGCTGATCTCTCTGGCGGTTCTACGCACCGGCTCTGTCCTTAGCGCGCAGGAGGCGGTGGCGGCGTGGGCGCCTTGGTGCCGCCGGCCGGTGGCAGCGTTGACGGCTCGCCGAAGCTGGGGCCGGCACCGGTGGATGTGCTCGCGGGCAGGTTGGCGGGCGCGTTGGCGTTGAGGTCCTTCAACACCAGATCGGTGATATCCAGCTTGTCGTCGGCATAGACGGCACCGGGGATGCCCGCGCTGCCGAGGCCGGAGCTGTCCACCATCACGGTGTAGGCGCCATCCTTGGCCTTCTTGCGCACGGCCTCCAGAATCTCCTTCATGATCGCCGTGTTCTGACGCCGCTGCTGGTCCGTGAGGAACTGCTGGCTGCTCTGCTCAAAGTCCTGCACGGCCTGGTTGGCCTTGCGCAGTTCGCCCAGCTTCTCCCCGGCGGCCTTGGCCTTCAGGTCGCGTTTTTCCTGCGTGAGGGCCTGGCTGGCGGCCTCTTCGCGCAGTTTCTGATACTCCTCGTTGAGCTTCTGGAGGTCGTCAATGCGCTGTTGCCGGTCCTTGCGATAGACCGACAGGCTTTCCTCGAAGGTCTTGCGCGCGATCTTGGTCTTGTAAAACTCGCCATAGAGTTTTTCGAGACTGACGCTGCCGATCTTGACGCCTTGTGCCGAGGCGATGCCGGGGCCGGCAAGCAGCGCCGCCGCGGTGAGCATGGCGAGGGGTATTCCGATGAGTCGTGTGGTTTTCATGGTCGTTTGGACTGCCGTTCTCTGGTGTGTGTTCAAGCGTTCGCGTTAGAACTGGTAACCGATGTTGAAGTTGAACCGTCCGCCGCGGTTGTTGTATTTGTCGGTCCGGATCGGGATGCCGTAATCGAACCGGATCGGCCCGATCGGCAGGTCCAGCCGGATGCCGAAACCGAAGTCATCGTTGTAGTTTTTCGTGGCAAAGTCAAACGCATCCACGTTGACAACGCCGACGTCGTAGAAGACGGCGAACCGCACCTTCTCGATGATCGGGATGATGTATTCGATCGTGCCCCAGGCGAAAGAGCCGCCGCCCACCGGCTCGTCCAGGTCGTTGGTGGCGGTGCTGTCCACATCGCCGACCTTCGGGCCGACGTCGCGGTAGCGGAAGCCGCGCAGGTTGTTCGGGCCGCCGAGGAAGAACCGGTTAAACAACGGCACCCGGCTCGAATTGCCGTAGCTGTCCACCACGCCCGCGCCGCCGGCCAGCAGGATGACGTGCTTCTTGTCCTGCGTCGGCCAGGTCAGCGGGATCGGGATATACTGCTGGCTGCGGATCTGGGGCTTGTAAATATCCGTGTCGCCCTGGAACGGGCCGCCCGCGACCTCCAACGAAACCTCGGTCCGGTTGCCTCGGGTCGGCATCAGGAAACTGTCGCGCGTGTCCCGCGTGATGGTGCCGGTCACGGAGCTGGCGGTGCGGCTGCCTTCCTCCTGTTTCAGGACCGTCGGCACGCTGCTGTCCATATCATAGATGTCCACCAGCTCGAAGCCGTATTGGATGCGCCCCGAGGTGAACGGAAAGATTTCCTTGGTCAGGTGGACGTCGAATCCCGTGTGAGCCTCGTTGTAGATCGCGCTGAGATACTGGCTGTCGCTGCGGTAGATGTCGAAGCCGAGCGCCAGCTTGCGGTCCATGAACCACGGCTCGGTGAATGACAGGATGAAGTCCTGGCGGCGCGTGCCGACCTGGATGCGCAGGCGCGCCTTCTGGCCCGCGCCGGTGAAGAACGGCGGGTTGAACAGGTCGAAATTGCCCTGGCTGACCTCGACGAAGCCCACCAGCGCGTCCACGCTGGAGAAGCCCGCGCCGAACACGAGCTGGCCGGTGCGCTGCTCCTCGACCTCGAGGATGAGGTCCTTGTGGCCGGGCACTTCGGTCGGCTCCGGCACCGTCGTCACTTTGGAGAAATACCCCAGGTTCT
>JACRKA010000120.1 GCA_016219905.1 Verrucomicrobiota bacterium | reverse complement strand
CGGACTTCGCGGCTTTCTCGAAGACGTCAATGAAGGTCTTGCCGATGATCTTGCGCTTGCGCTCGGGGTCGGTGACGCCGCGAAGCCGGCCGAGGAAGAGCTGGGTGGCGTTCACGGTTTTGAGCTTCATGTGGAAGTGTTTGCCGAAGACGCGCTCGACGCTCTCGGCCTCGCCTTTGCGCAGGAGGCCGTTGTTGACGAAGATGGGCGTGAGCTGGTTGCCGATGGCCTTGTGGATGAGCGCGGCGGCGACGGAGCTGTCCACGCCGCCGGAGAGGCCGAGGATGACGCGGTCCTTGCCGATGTCGTGGCGGATCTGCTCGAGGCTGCGCTCGATGAAGCTGGTCATCGTCCAGAGTCCCTGGCAGCCGCAGACGCGGAACATGAAGTTCTTCAAAATCTCGCGGCCATGCGGGGTGTGGACGACTTCAGGATGGAACTGGAGGCCGTAGAGGCTGTGTTCGCGGTGTTCCATGGCGGCGAACGGCGAGTTGCCGCTGCGGGCGACGGCCTCGAAGCCGCGCGGCAGTTCGGTGAGCTTGTCGCCGTGGCTCATCCAGACGATCTGCTTCGGGTCGAGGTTGGCGAAGAGCGGGCAGCTCGGCACGGTGAGGTCCAGTTCGGCGCGGCCGTATTCGCGTTTCTGGCCCGTGGCGACCTTGCCGCCGAGCAGGTGCCCCATGATCTGCATGCCGTAGCAGATGCCGAGGACGGGGATGTCGAGCGAGAAGATGGCCGGGTCGGGCTTCGGCGCGCCCTTCTGATAGACGCTCATCGGGCCGCCGCTGAGGATGATGCCGTTGGGCGACATCGCGTCAATCTCCGCGGCCGGCGTGTCGGGGCGGAGGATGGTGGAGAAGACGTTGAACTCGCGCACGCGCCGGGCGATGACCTGCGTGTATTGCGAGCCGAAGTCGAGGATGACGATCTGTTCTTTGGGGACGTTCATGATGAGATTGGGGCGATGGAGTGTTGGAGTATTGGAGTGTTGGGTTGGTGAAATTCCATCATGACTCCATGACTCCACCACTCCAATACTCCATTTCAAATTCTCTGCGGTTCGTTTTCCGCGCCGCAGCGCGGGCACCGGGCGTGTTCCAGTTCCTCGGCGTCCAGATAGGCGTGGGCGCAACGGGCGCACCGGAAAATGTGCGTCGGTTTCGGCTCCACGCGCATCGCGCGGCGGCGGATACCATTGAATATGCCCGCGGCGGCGATCACCGCAAGAAAAGATAACAGATAGAGCACCACCGCCGTGCCAGCTTCGATGGGGATCATGGGTTCGCGCCTCCCCGGATCGGCGGCGGCACGGGCGTTGCCGGCGCAGGCAACAGAACCGGCGCGCCCGGCGTCGCGGCAGGTATTGCGGGCGATGGCGTCGCAGTGGGCGCGGCCTCCCCGCCGCCGGCCCAGAGGATGCGCACTTCGCCCCAGTCCAGCGCGTCCGCGATGCCGTCGCGCGGCGTGAACTGCCAGCCTTTGACCAACTCAACCGCCTTGCGGTCCGCCGCCACCGAGCCGGAGCTTTCCTCGACCAGCGAGTAGCGCACGCGGCCGAGGTTGTCCGCCGCCACGCGCAACACGGTGGCTTGCGCAGGTGCGAGGCCCTCGATGCGCGGCGTGTGGGCGGTGAGTGAGGGCCGCGCGCGCGCGGCGACCGGGCCGGTGATGGCGACCTGCGTGGCGGCCAACGGAACTGTTTCCATCTCGGTTTCCTGCGAGGCGGGGCTGACGCGGCCCAGCAACGAATCGTTGACACCCGTCGCCATCGGCGGCGCCGGCGGCGCGGGCGATTCCGGCCGCTTGGCGAGCGGCCGCGGCGTTTGCGCGATGGCCGGCGTCTGGTGCACGGTCGGCGCGCCGGAGGCGAGCGTCCAGGCGGAAAAACCGTGGCGCGACGGCAACGCGGTGAGACTGGGGTCGCGGATGGCGGCCATGCCGAGCGCGGTCTCGTCGGCGATGCCGATGAAGACCACGCGCGGCTCAACGGGTTTTTTCATGGGCGCCGTGCCGGCCTGGACCTGGAAGAGCATTCCCGCGCCGACGTGGAGCGCCAGCGCGACGATGATCATGGCCGCGAGCACCGGTTGCTCGGCAAAGAAGCGCACGACAACGCTGCGCCGGCCGGTCATGGTGTCCTCGTCGCGCCGGGCGCGTGCCCGGGCTTGATGGGCGGCGTGGCGGGCGCGTTGAGCAGCGGCCGCGTGGCCAGCAGCACGTTCTGGATGCCGGCCGACTTGATGAGGTCGAGGACCTGCACGAGCCGCTCGTAGCTGACGCGCTGGTCGCTCTTGAGCACGACGCGCACACCGGGGAACCGCCGCGCAGCGTCTTCCAGCCCGGTCTTGAGCCGCACCAAGTCCATGCGCTCGTCGTTGAAGAAGATCATGTCGTCGCGCGTGACGGTGACCATCATCGCGCTCTGGCCCGGCGCGCCGGCGAAGAGCGTGGACACCGGCAGTTGGGTCGTCTCGACGCTGACGCCCGGCTGGAGCACGAACGAGGAAGTGAGCAGGAAGAACAGCAGCACCAGCAGCGCGATGTTGACCAGCGGCACGGCATCAATGCGGCCTTTGACGATCTCCAGATGTCGCTTGAACTTCATGGGGCGACGTCAGGGTTTGGTCGGGCCGTTGCCGGGGCGCTCCGAGCCGGTGAGGAAAGCGACGATCTCCGTCGCCGCGCGTTCCATGTCGAGCACCAGCACGTCCACGCGGCTGACGAGGTAGTTGTAGGCAACGTAAGCGGGGATGGCCACCGCCAGGCCGCCGGCGGTGTTGAGCAGCGCCATCCACACGCCATCGGCGACATCGCCGACGTGCACAAAGCTGCCGATGTGCGCGATGGTGCGGAAACACGAGATGAACCCGATCACCGTGCCGAGCAGGCCGAGGAGCGGCGCGATGTGCGCGACCGTCGCCAGGCCGACGAGGTTCTTCTCCAGCCGTGGCACCTCGAGCAGGCCGACCTCCTCAATGGCGTCCTGGATCTCCTCGCGCGAGCGGTCGTAACGGGTGATCGCGGCCTTCACGACGCTCGCGACCGGACCGGGCGTCTCCTCGCAGATCGAAAGCGCCTCCACCAGCGCGTTGCGGCGCAGCGCGTTGATGATGCCCTTCACAAACTCGTTGGTCTGGATCGTGTTGCGATGGTAGTGCAGCAGCCGTTCCAGAAAGATGCCCGCGGCGACCACGCTGCAAAGCGCGATCAGCCACATCAACACACCGCCTTTGGCAAACAGGAAAATCATCGCCGTGTGCGTGCCGTTATAGTCCAAACGCCGCCCCCCGGTCAACGCGGCATTCCGGCCAGTCTTGCCCGATTACGTGTTGACCCGCCATCATGAATCCCCTACACGCGACGTGCGATGAAAACGCTTTGCTTGATTCTCTCCGCAATCCTGGCCAGCACCACAACCTGCGCCATCGCCGCCGACGCCGACGCCCGCCGCGACGTGGTGCTACGCGCGCAGCTCGCGCGGCCATATCCGCCGGACGGTTGCTGGCATTACGAGGACCTCGCGCTGGCGGCCTACTGGCTCAACGAGCGCACCGCCGACGCCGACAAGGCCATCCTCTCCGAGCGCGAGAAAGAGTTCCCCGCGTCGCTCAAGGACGGCAGCTTCCACTGGCACGCTTACATTCTGGAGCGCATCTACTTTCTCTTCGGCCGCGCCAGCAAACATTTCCCCGGCCGAATGAGCACCGAGGCCGAGGCGGCGTTGCTCGACATGCTCTGGCAATGGGCCGAGCCGCGTTGCCGGTTGGAGATGACGCTGCCGGAGCGCGACTGGTGGACGTGGGGCAGCGAGAACCACCATGCCCAGGCCTGGGCCAGCTTCTGGGGCGCGGCGCAGATTTTCGCGCAGCACGCCGGCTACAAGGACCGCCGCTACGCCGATGGCACGACGCCCGCGCAGATGGCGGCGGCGTTCAACGGCTACTTCAAACGCTTCGCCCGCGAGCGCGCCGCCAAGGGCCTGCTGGTCGAGTGCAACTCCGGCTACAACAAATACACCCTCGGCGGCTGGTATAATCTCGCCGACTTCGCCGACGACCCCGTCCTGCGCCGGCGTTTCGCGATGCTGCTCGACCTTTTCTGGGCCGACTGGGCCATCGAGCAAATCAACGGCGTCCGCGGCGGCAGCCGGCATCGCTGCTATCCAGGCACCGACTCGACCGCCGGCTCCAGCATGGACGGGCTGGCGTGGTTCCATTTTGGCCTCGGTCGCGAAAAAAGCCAGCATCCGAGCCACATGTGCGCTGCGACGACGTTCTGGCGGCCGTCGCGCGTCGTCACGGACCTCGCGCTCGATGTGGCGGGGCGCGGCGTTTACGAATACCTCTCGCGCCGGCCCGGCCTCGCCCAGCCGCGCAAAGAAGACGCGCCGCTGCCGAACTACGTCAACGATCCCAAGCATCCATTCTTTGTCGCACAGGGCCTCTATCCGTTGCGGCCCGACGGCGGCGGCTTGTTACGTTACAGCTACTGCACGCCGGATTTCGTCATCGGCACGAGCATTGTCGAAGCGCGGCCGAAGGAAGACTGGACCGCCATCAACAGCCAGAACCGTTGGGAAGGCGTGATCTTCGCCGGCCATCCGACCGCGCGCATCTTCACGCAGCCGCTGACGCCGAAACGCGGCAGCGTTTATAACGCTCATTGGTCCGTCCAGAAGCGCGGCGTGCTCATCGTGCAACGGCTCAAGACCAGCAACGCGAAAGGCCAGCGCATCTGGTTCGACGGCGCGCTGCGCCGCGTCGAGCGCGACGGCTGGGTCTTCGCCGAAGCGCCGCAGGCGTTTGCTGCCGTGCGCGTGATGGACGGCAAGACGGAGTGGGAACCGGACACGATGGATCAGCATCGGAAGAAGAAAGGCGCTACCGACGCGGGCGAGTGGCTCAAGTGCGTGGACGAATTCTCGCCCGTCATCATCGAGGTCGCGCGGAAGTCCGACTGCAAGGACTTAGGCGCGTTTCAGGACGCTATCCTGGCCAACCCGTTGAAGTGGGAGAACCGCCGACTCGACTACACCAGCCGGCTAAACAAGACGGTGCTGACGCTCTTTGCCGACTACTCGCGTCCGCCGATGGTGGACGGCCAACCGGTGAACTACGCGCCGCGGAAGGTCTATGACAGCCCGTTAATCCAATCCGCCTTCGGTAGTGGCGTCGTGACGATCCGGAAAGGCGACCGCAAACTCGTGCTGGACTTCGACGCGGAGTAGGAATCCGCTTGCCTTCGCGTCCGCCAGACGCCAGAAAATCCACCATGATTCCTCGACTCCTCCGTCATCTCCTCCTCGCCATCGTCGCGCTCCAGGCCATCGCCCACGCGCAGTCCACCAACTACACCCTCAGCGTCACCGCCGACCGGCCTGGCGCGATTTACAAACAGGGCGAGACCGTCACGTTCACCATCAAGCTGCTGCTCGACAAGCAGCCCGTGGACGGCGCGCAGGTGAGTTGGATCATCTCGAAAGATGGCGTGCCGCCGACCACGAACGGCAAGGTGAAACTCGCCGGCGGCAGCGCGACCGTCACCGGAAGGCTCGATGAGCCGGGCTTCCTGCTGTGTCGCGCCGGGTTTGCCGGGCCGGAGAAACTCACGCGCATCGCTCTCGGTGGCGCGGCGATTGATCCGCTGCAAATCAAGCCAAGCCTGCCGGTGCCTGCCGACTTCGACGAGTTCTGGGCCGCGCAGAAAAAGAAGCTCGCCGCCGTGCCAGTCAACGCGCGGCTGACGCCGGTGAAATCAACAGTGAAGGATGTGGACTGCTTCGACCTGCAGGCCGATTGCGTCGGCGCACCGGTGAGCGGCTACTTCGCGAAGCCAGCGGGCGCAAAACCAAAGAGTCTGCCGGCCATTCTCACCGTCCACGGCGCGGGCGTGAACAGCTCCAACCTCGGCGGCTCGGTGGGCTGGGCGCAAAAGGGTCTGCTGGCGCTCGACATCAACGCCCACGGCATCCCCAACGGCAAGCCGGCGCAGTTCTACGCAGACCTTCGCGGCGGCGAGTTGAAGGAATACACCCGCCGCGGCCGCGAGTCGCGCGAGACAATCTACTTCCTTGGCATGTTCCTGCGGCTGGTGCGCGCGCTCGATTTCCTGACCGCGCAACCCGAATGGGACGGCCGCACCGTCGTCGTGCAGGGTAGCAGCCAGGGCGGCTATCAATCGCTCGTCGCCGCGGGCCTCGACCCGCGAGTGACCTTCTTCGCGGCGGGCGTGCCGGCGGGCTGCGACCATACCGGTTTCAAGGCGGGCCGCGTCAACGGCTGGCCGAAGTTCATCGCCACCGGCGAAACGCCGCCGCCAAACGTCCTCGAAGCTGTCCGCTACTACGACGCGGTGAACTTCATCACGCGCAGCAAGGCCGCGGGCATCATCACGGTCGGGTTCATTGACACGACCTGTCCGCCGTCGAGCGTTTATGCCGCTTACAACGCCGTGCCCGGCAAGAAGGAGATCTACAACGACGTGCCCAGCGGCCATGCCAACTCACCAAAGGCGACCGCGGCGATGCGCGAAGCCATCCTCGCCCATGTCGAGAAGACGAAGAAGAAGTGAACCCCTTCCAGCCATGAAACGAACATCGTTCCTGCTCGCACTGCTGCTGGCGTTGCCGGCAGCACTGGCCCGCGACACCGAGTATCAGGTCGTCGTCACCACCAACGTCATGGTCGCGATGCGCGACGGCGTGAAGCTGGCCACCGACCTTTACCTGCCGGCAAAGAACGGCGCGGTCGCGGTGGAGAAGTTTCCCGCCATCCTCACGCGGCTGCCCTACAACAAGAACGGCAGCAAGCGGTTTGGCGAATACTACGCCGCGCGCGGCTACGTCTTCATCGCGCAGGACACGCGCGGGCGCTACGCCAGCGAGGGCGTCTGGCACATGATGACCGACGACGGCCCCGACGGCGTGGATTGCGCGGCGTGGATCGGCCGGCAGCGGTGGAGCAACGGCAAGATCGGCATGATCGGCACCTCCTACGTCGGCGGCACACAGCACGCGATGGCGCTGGCCCGCGCGCCGGAACTGGCCACGGTCATCCCCGTGGACGCGATGTCCAACCTCGGCCGCCAGTCCATGCGCAACGCGGGCGCGTTCGAGATGCGCTTCTGGAACTGGATCATGCTCAACGCCGGCCGCGGCAGCCGCGCGGGCCGCGATCCCGCCACAGCCGGGATGCTCAAGGAAATGGGAGAGAACCGCTTCCACTACCTGCTCAACCTCCCGCTCCGCCGCGGCACGTCGCCGTTGTAGTTCTCGCCGGAATACGAGGACTGGCTCGTCGAGGCGATGCGCCACGGGACGGACGACGAGTTCTGGCTCCAGAACAACATCG
>JACRKA010000119.1 GCA_016219905.1 Verrucomicrobiota bacterium | reverse complement strand
GCTTCTGGCCGGGCTTGGGAACGTTCCTGCACCGCTGGCGCGAACGGCTGTTCCACGGCACGGCGATCATGCGCAGCCTTGAAAACCTCGCCGGTTCCTCGCGGCTCCAGCGCTGGCGCGAGCGGTTCGCCTCGGTCCGCAACAGCATCAAGAAGATGATCGGTGCCTACCAGGCCTACGCCAGCCACAAGCCCGCGCTCATCCAGACCTTCCTGCTGTCGCTGGTCACGCACATCTCCCTGATCTTCAGCGTCCTCTGCCTCGGCGAGAGCCTGCACATCATCGTCAACCGCCAGTTCTACTTCCTGATGGTGCCGGCCATCATGTGCATCGCCGCCATCCCGATCACCATCAGCGGGCTGGGCTTGCGCGAGGCGCTCTTCGTCGCCGCGTTCCGCGTCGCCGGCGTGTCGGAGGACAAGGCGCTGTTGCTGTCGCTGATGACGTTCGCCACCATGCTCATCTGGAGCGTCGCCGGCGGGGTGATCTACCTGTTCTTCCAGCGGACGCACCCGTCCGAGAAGGCAACGGAAGCCGGACCGGACTGACCCGGCTCGTGCCACCGCGTTCCCGCGCCAAGTCCGCTTCCCCGCCTTGTTGCCGCCCGCCACGGGCGATATAGTGCCACGCCGTGACCGACAAACGCCATCTGGCCGATGAAGTCGTCCGCACGCTGCGCGCGGCGGGCCACACGGCTTTTTTCGCAGGCGGCTGCGTGCGCGACATGCTCCGCAGCGTCGCCCCGCACGATTACGACGTCGCCACCCGCGCGACGCCGGAGCAGGTGCGCGCGTTGTTTCCCCGCACGGTCGAGGTCGGCGCGCAATTCGGCGTCGTGCTGGTGCTCATGGAGCGCGAGCAATTCGAAGTCGCCACGTTCCGCAGCGATGACGACTACGCGGACGGACGGCGGCCGGTCTCCGTCACGTTCTCCACGCCGGAAGCCGATGCGCAACGCCGCGACTTCACCATCAACGGCCTCTTCTACGACCCGGTCGAGGAACGCGTGCTCGACTTCGTCGGCGGCCGCGAGGACATCGGACGGCGGCTGATCCGCTGCATCGGCGACCCCGCGGCGCGGTTCACGGAGGACAAACTGCGGCTGCTGCGCGCGGTGCGGTTCGCCAGCAATTTCGGCTACGAGATCGAGCCGGCCACCCTGCGCGCCATCCAGCAGATGGCCGCGCAAATCAGCATCGTCAGCGCCGAGCGCATCCGCGACGAGTTGATCAGGATTTTCACCCGGCCCAATGCCGGCCGCGGGCTGCGCCTGCTCGACCAGACCGGCCTGCTGGCCGTCGTGCTGCCCGAAATCGCCGCGATGAAGGGCGTGGAGCAGCCGCCGCAGTTCCATCCCGAGGGCGATGTCTTTGTCCACACCTGCCTGATGATGGACGCGCTGCGCGAGCCGTCCGTGACGCTCGCGTTCGCGACCCTGCTGCACGACGTCGGCAAACCGCCGACCTTCGAGCGCGCGCCCGACCGCATCCGTTTCAACGAGCATGATGTGGTCGGCGCGGAGATGACGGGGACCATCCTGCGGCGGTTGCGCTTCCCGAACGACGACATCACCCGCATCGTCGCGTGCGTGGGCAATCACATGCGGTTCCGCCACGCGACGGAGATGCGCAAGGGGAAGCTGAAAACGCTCGTGTCCCGGCCGACCTTTGCCGAGGAGTTGGAACTGCACCGGCTCGACTGCATCGCCAGCCACGCGGACCTGACCAACCACGAGTTCCTCCTGCGGGCGCAGGCCGAGATGCCGCCGGAGGTCGCCGCGCCGCCGCCGTTGCTCACCGGCCATGACCTGATCACCCTCGGCATGACCAGCAGCCCGGAGATGGGCGCGCTGTTGCGCGAGGCGCGCGAGTTGCAGCTCGAAGAGAAACTCCGCACCCGCGACGAGGCGCTGGCGTGGGCGCGTGCCCGGCTGGCTGGCGGCGCTCAGCGCAAGTCCACGAAGTAGGAGCGGCAGGCGCGGTCAATCAGCTCCGGTGTCATTGCCGGCCGGACGTTGAGGTAACGGGCGATGTCGAGGATCTGGTCTAGCAGGTCGCGCGGGTGCACACAGCGCAGGGGGCGGCCGGTCTTCTGGAAATGTTCGCGCATCAGGTAATCGTATCCGGCCTCCTCAAACGCGATCTGGCGGCTCTCGCAGGAGCGCAGCATGATCTCGCGGAACTGTTGCAGCGACGGGTCGCCCACCGAGATCTTGTGGCGGATGCGCCGCAGGAACGCTTCGTCCACCAGGTCCCTCGGCGCGAGGTTGGTCGAGAAGATGATGAGCACATCGAACGGCACTTCGATCTTCTTGCCCTTCAGCAGCGACAGGAAGTCCACGCGCCGCTCCAGCGGCAGCACCCACCGGTTGAGCAGTTCGCGCGGATGCACCCGCTGCCGGCCGAAGTCGTCAATCATGAAGGCGCCACCGTTGGCCTTCATCTGCAACGGCGCCTCGTAGGTCCTCGCCGCCGTATCGTAGAGCAGCTCCAGCATGTCCAGCGTCAACTCGCCGCCGACGATGATGGTCGGCCGCCGGCACCGCACCCAGCGCGGGTCCGTCCCGCCGCCCCCCGCCAGCGCCTCCGGCTTGCCGTCGGCCACCACGGGCTGATGGGTCACCGGGTCGAAGACCCGGATGATGTGCCCCTCGACCTGGATCGCATAGGGAACGTAAATGTCGCCGCCGAGCATCGAGGTCAGCGCCTCGGCGATCACTGTCTTGCCGTCGCCGGGCGGCCCGTGCAGGAAGATGGAGCGCGCGCTGTTGACGGCCGGGCCGAGTTGTTCGATCAGGTCGTCGCCGAGCACCAGGTGCATCAACGACTGCCGCACGGTCCGGTCGTCCACCACCGTGTGCGTGATCGTCTGCGCCTGGGCCACTGCGTGGTAATCTTCCATCGGCACCGGCGCCGGGCCGGCGTATTGGTTGATGTCGAGCAACTCCCTCGCGCGGACCATGCCCTTCGGCCCGAGCACGTAGAGGAACCCCATCTCGCCCATGCCGCGGCTGCCAGAGCGTCCCACCAGTTGTTCCTTGAGCAGATGCTCCAGCGCCAGCTTGACGATGCCGTCGTAGGCGAGGCGGATGATCTGCACAAGCTGCTGCGCGGTGATCTCGCCGTGGAAGTAGAGGATCCGGATGACCAGCTCGGCGATCGCCGTCAGCGACATGCCGGTCTCCCGGACAGCGGTCGGCGCGGCGGGCGGCAGGACGTTTGAATCTCGGATCGTTTGCATGGCTCACCTTCGTGCGGTCGGCTGTGCTTAATTCTTACCCGATTTCCTCCTGCGACACAACACAGACCTCTGTCCCGCCCGAAACCCCGCATCGCTCACGTGATTCTGCGGCCCACCAACAGGCAGACGCCGCCCAGCAGCTTCCGGTCTGACTGCACGATCTCGAAACCCGCCCAGCGCGAGGCATCCGCCAGGCCGCGCGGCGTGACGAACCGGCGGATGGACTCGGCGATGTAGCTATAGACCTTTCCGTGCCGGTGCCACGCCATCCCGTAGAGCCAGCCCGCTAGCCGCAAGTATTCCAGGAACAGGAACCGCCACACCAACGGCTCGGGTTTCGTGAAGTCCAGGCAGGCCATCAGGCCGCCCGGCTTGAGGATGCGGGCGATCTCACGCAGCGCCGCGCGCAGGTCAGCCACGTTGCGCAAACCATAGCCGACCGTCACCGCGTCCGCGCTCGCGTCCGGCAGCCCTGTCCGCGCCATGTCGCCAACCTCGAAGCGGCAGTTTGTGACCCCTGCTTGATGTTGTCGCTCGCGCGCCAGGCCGATCATGTTCTCCGCCGCGTCAATGCCCACCACGCCGCCACGCGGCACCCGCGCCGCCAGCGCCAGCGCGAGATCGCCCGTGCCACAGGCGAGGTCCACGACACGCGCGTCAGGCGCGAGCCGCGGCAGGACCGTGTCGAGCAGTTCCCGTTTCCAGCCACTGTCCATCCCGAAGGAGAAACACCGCGTGAAGTCGTCGTAGCGCGGCGCGATGACCTCGAACATCGTGGTGACATAGGCCTGCTTCAGGCCCCGGTCATCCAGATGCCGTGTCCGGTCCATCCCGCGAAATGAACGCGCGTGCTCGCTCATGGTCTGATGCTGCGCCCCCGCCGCCAGACTAGCAGGCCGACGGCCGCAAAATGATGTTGCGAAAGAAGCACAATCGCACCACCGTCGCCAGTGCAAACAACGGCGTCGCTGCCGGACCCGGCGGGGCGGTCCCGGCGGCAATAGAGTCAACCAATACATGAAGAAGCTTTTGCGTTACGCTTTCGCCACCGGGACCGGCCTGCTTGTTGCCTTGCTGGCAACCGCCCAGGCCCCCGCGCCGGCATCCAACTCCTGCCACGCCATTTTCCGCGGCTCGTCCACGTTCCATGATTTCGCGGGCGCCGTGGATGCCTCCCTCGTGCAGGCCGCCTTCGACCGGGACACGTGGAGGATCCGCATCGAGTTCCCCGTCGCGGCGATGAACACCAAAAACGCCTCCCGCGACAAGAACATGCTCCGGATGTTCGAGCCGGAGAAGTTCCCTGTGATCGTGGCCGCCGCCAACAACCTGCCCTATCCCGACCGCGCGCCACCGGCGACGCTCACCGGCACGCTGAAGATCCGCGACCACGAGCAGCCCGGCGCCGCCATGCTCGAGAACTTCAGCCTCAAGGACGGCACCACCAGCTTCACACTCAAAGGCGAGGTTTCGCTCGCCGCGTTCCAACTCAAGCCCCCCAGCGCCGCGCTGGGCATGATCCGCGTGGGCGACAAGGTGAAGCTTGACGGCCACGTCATCCTCCATAACTGGCCGCAACGCCCCGGTCAGCCATGACTCTCATCGCCCGCATCGAAAGACCCCGTTGAGCACCTCACGCCGCGCCTACATCAACCGCATCGAGACCGCCGTGCCCGACCGCGAAGGCCACGGCGAGTTCATCGCCCGGCTGCCGGAACTGACCGGCAACCGGAAGCTCGCCCGCAAACTCGCCTACCTCGGCCGGCGTTCCGGGATCACCACCCGTTACACGGTCCTCGACCAGCCTTTCGACCAGAACGGCACGCAAGGTTTCTACTCCACGCGTGGTCTTCCATCCACCGGGCAACGCATGGCGATCTATCGTCGCGAAGCGCCGCGCCTCGCCACGCGCGCCGCCGCGCCGGCGCTGGCCGGCATGGACCCGCGCCGCGTCACGCATCTGATCGTCACGACCTGCACCGGCTTCTACGCGCCCGGCATAGACATTGACCTCCTCCACGCCCTGGGCCTCTCCGAATGTGTCTGCCGCACCATCATCGGCTTCATGGGTTGCTACTCCGCGTTCCCGGGGCTGCGGCTCGCCCAAAGCGCCGTCCTCGCCAATCCCGACGCCGTCGTGCTGGTGGTCAGCGTCGAACTCTGCTCCATCCACTTTCAGAACGCCGTCACTGCGGAACAGTGGATGCCGTTCCTCATCTTCGCTGACGGCGCCTCCGCCGCCATCGTCAGCTCCAAACCCGACGGCATCGCGCTCGGCGACTTCCACACCTGCATCGAATCGCAACGCGCCGACGCCATGACGTGGGACATCGGCAACGAAGGCTACACGATGACCCTCTCGCCCAAGCTGCCCGATTACGTCGCGCAGATCGTCAAGCGACGCAAAACCGAGATGCTGGCCGGCGCCACCGCCGACAAGCGGCTCTGGGCGATCCATCCCGGCGGCAAGGCCATCCTCGACGCCGTCGAGAAAGAACTGCGTCTGCCGTCCGCGGCGCTCGCCAACTCCCGCGAAGTCCTGCGCCGCCACGGCAATATGTCCTCGCCCACCGTCATGTTCGTCCTCAAACGGTTCCTCGACGATCCGCAGGCCGCAGGCCCCGGTTGCGCGATGGCCTTCGGCCCCGGCCTGGCCGTGGAATGTTGCTTCTTCGAGAAGCTGGCTGCCCGTCCCCCGCATGGACCAGCTGCGCACTGAGATCGCCATCATCGGTGCCGGCTCTGTCGGCCTGACGTTCGCCAACCTGCTCGGCACCCACGGCATCCGCACCGTCGTCATCGAACGCGACGCCGCGCACGCCGACGCCCCGCGCGCCGTCGGCATTGACGACGAATCGCTCCGCGCGTGGCAGGCCGCCGGCGTGCTCGACGCCATCCTGCCCCACGTCGCCGCCGGCTCCGAAGGAGACATCGTCCTGAGCTATCTCACCGCGCGCGGCAAACGCTTCTTCCACATCCGCCAGTATGGCCAGCCGCTCGGCTTCCCGCGCGGCGCCACGTTCATCCAGCAACTCGCCGACGTGGCGCTCGAACGCGGCCTCGCCCGCTTCCCGCACGTCCGTCTGCAACGCGGCGTCGCGGTGACAAGCGTCGAACAGGAGGCTGGCGGCGTCATCCTTCATGCCGGGTCACGCACCGTCCGCGCCGACTACGTCGTCGCGTGCGACGGCGCGCGCAGCCCGACGCGCGAGCGGCTCGGCATCCCGATGCCCGGCTTCACCTACGACAACCGTTGGCTGGTGGTGGACGGCCACGAGCCGCGCGAGCATCCCGAAGCGATCTCCACCGGCGTCGAGGTCTGGGCCGCGGCCGACCGGCCGACCGCCAGCGTTCCCCTGCCCCACGGTTTGCGCCGATGGGAGTTTCTGCTGCGCGCCAACGAACGCGACGCCGAGGCGCTGCGCGACGATTTCATCCACGCGTTGCTCCGCAAGCGCGGCGGGCCGGACGTGCGCATCGTTCGCCGCCGCGTCTATACCTTCAGCGCCCGTGTCGCCGCCGCCTACCGCAGCGGGCGAGTGTTTCTCGCCGGCGACGCGGCGCACGTGACGCCGCCGTTTGCCGCGCAGGGCCTGACCAGCGGCCTGCGCGACGCGCTCAACCTCGCGTGGAAGCTCGCCCTCGTCGTCCGCGGTCGCGCCAGCGCGCGGCTGCTCAATTCCTACGAGATCGAGCGCCGCCCGCACCAGGAACGCATGATCCGGCTCGCTGTCAGCCTCGGCCTGCTGATGACGCCGAAGCACCGCACACAGGCCGCGTTGATGGCCGGGGCCATCGGCGCGGCGACGCGTGTGCCCCTGTTGCGCGAGGCGATGTCCATGCGCGGCGCGGCATTGCAGCCGCGCTATCGCGCCGGCTTCGTCAGCCGCGGCGCGCTCGCCGGCCGCTATCTGCCGCAGCCGCGCGTGCGCGCCAGCGACGGCCGCGAGTTGTTGCTGGATGAACTGCTCGGTCCCGGCTTTGCCCTTGTCGGCGTCGGCTGCGATCCCTCGCTCGCGCTCAATGCTTCGAGTCGCGCCTTCCTGCGGCACCTCGGCTTGAACTTTGTGGAAATCGTTGACCGCGAGCCGTCGAAGGCTGGCGAGGCGAAAGACCTCGGCGGCGCGTTCGCGCGCTGGCTGCAACGGGACGGCCCGCAAGTCTTCATCGTCCGGCCCGACCGCTTCGTCTTCGCCGACGGCAAGCCCGGCCGGGCGGACGAGAGGGTTGCGTCGCTGCGCCATAAACTCGGCGGTTAGGCGCGCGGGATTTCGCGGCGAGAAAAGGCCCAAAACACGCGCTTTTCCCGCAACAGAGTTGTTGCATTTTTTCGGAAGGCCCCCTAGAGTCGCCGCGCGTTTTTGGTAGAACTACGCAACAGTAACAACAAACCATTGGAGGACGTTTCATGCCTAAGATGACGAAGAGTCAAATCGCCGCAACCGTCGCTGAGAAGGTTGAGATCAAGAAGAAGCAGGCCGCCTTGGCCATCGAGACGCTCGCCGCGCTCGCGTGCAAGGAAGCCAAGAAGAACGGCGTGTTCATGGTGCCCGGCCTCGGCAAGCTCGTGCTGGTCAACCGCCCGGCCCGCAAGATGATCATGCGCTTCGGCCCCAAGGCCGGCCAGGAGATTGATGTGCCGGCCAAGAAAGTCGTGAAGTTCCGCATCGCCAAGGCCGCCAAAGTGGCGATCCTCGGCAAGTAACCGCGGCTTCTCACGAAGCTGTTTCGCAACGGGCCGGTCCGCATCGCGGGCCGGCCCGTTTGCTTTTTGCGAACCGCCGGTCGCGCGCTTGACTCATCCCCGCCGCCCCCTATCATCCCGCCATGCTCGACATCAAACTCATCCGCGACAACACCGATGCCGTCCGCAAACGGCTGGCCGACCGCGGCCGCGGCGACGAGGCCGCCATTGACAGGATCGCCGCGCTCGACCAGCGCCGACGCGCGCTCATCACCGACGCCGACAAGCTCAAGGCGCTGCGCAACTCCGTCAGCAAGGAGATCGGCGCGCTCAAAGCCCAGGGCCAGGACGCGGGCGTCAAGATGGCCGCGATGAAAAAGGTCGGCGACGACATCACCGCGCTCGACAAGCAGATCGCCGAAGTGGACGAGCAACTGCGCGCCATCCTGCTCACGATCCCCAATCTCTCCCACTCCACCGTCCCGACGGGCAAGGACGCCGCCGACAATCCCGAAATCCGCCGCTGGGGACAGAAGCCGGAGTTCGCCTTCAAACCGAAGCCGCACTGGGAGATCGGCGAAGCGCTCGACATCCTCGACTTCCCGCGCGCGACGAAGATCAGCGGCAGCGGGTTCATCCTCTACAAAGGCGCGGGCGCGCGGCTGGAGCGCGGGCTGATCAACTTCCTGCTCGACCTCCACACCACGCAGCACGGCTACGTCGAGGTCTTCCCGCCGTTCCTCGTCAATCGCAACGCGATGATCGGCACGGGCCAGTTGCCGAAGTTCGAGGAGGACATGTATCGCCTGCGCGACGACGATCTGTATCTCGCGCCGACCGCCGAGGTGCCCGTCTCGAACATCTACCGCGAGGAAATCCTCCGCCACGACCAGCTTCCCATCTATCACTGCGCCTACACGCCGTGTTTCCGGCGCGAGGCCGGCGCGGCGGGCAAGGAGACGCGCGGCATGATCCGCGTCCACCAGTTCGACAAGGTCGAGATGGTGAAGTTCTCCCATCCCGACACCAGCTACGACGAACTGGAGAAGATGGTGGCCAACGCCGAGAAAGTCCTCCAACTCCTCGGCCTGCACTATCGCGTGATCCTGCTCTGCACTGGCGACATGGGGTTTGCCTCGGCCAAGACCTACGACATCGAGGTCTGGGCGCCCGGCCAGAATGCCTACCTCGAAGTGTCGAGCTGCTCCAACTGCGAGGACTTCCAGAGCCGCCGCGCCAACGTCCGGTTCAAGGACAAGGACGGCAAGACGAAGTTCGTCCATCTGCTCAACGGCAGCGGCACGGCCCTCGCGCGCCTCTACGTCGCGTTGCTGGAGACGTATCAGCAGAGCGACGGTTCGCTGCTCCTGCCGGAAATCCTCGCGCCCTATCTCGGCGGGACGCGGAAGATCGGGAAGTAGCCGCGCCGTTCCGAATAGCTGGGAGGGGCGACATTCCTGTCGCCCACTTGACTTGATGATCCGGCGACAGGAGTGTCGCCGCTCCCAGCTAGCGCATCTGCTGCGCGACTGAACAGGCCTATTGGGTGCCGCCGGCTTTGCCGTGGCCTTTGCCCTTGCCGTCGCCGTGGCGGGCCGGCAGCAGTTCGTCGAACTTTTTCTTCTGGTCGTCGGTGAGGACGCCGCGGATGCCATCCCTCATTTCCTGCATCTTTTCCATCACGCCCTTGAAGGCTGCGCGCTTCTTCTCCGGGTCGGTTTCCTCGCGGGCGGCTTTCAGTTCCTCGCCGTGTGCCTGCATGTAGTCGCGGAACTTGGCCTTGCACGCCTCGACCTTGGTCTTCTGCTCGTCGGTGAGGTTCAGTTTGCCAAGGGCTTCATCGAACTTGGCGCCCATCGCGCCTTTGCCGGCGCCGCGTTTGCCCTCCGGCGCGTCGGCGCCCGAAACCAGCATGGGGGCCGCCACGCAGAGCGCGGCGATGAGTGCCAGTGTCTTCAGAGCTGAGTGTTTCATTGTTTCCTTTTCTGTCTTGGGTTGTCTGTCGGTCCCGCCATCCAGCCGGGCTGGAGGGAGAACACCCCCTGCGCGTCAAAGTTGTGGCCGGTGGGGCGGCGTGCCATCGCTGTCAATCCGCAACGAGTTTCTTCAGGGCTTCCCAACAGGTTCCCGAATCTCCGCATGTCAGCAGAAACGGAAAAACCCCGGCGCACCCCGGCGCCGGGGTCTTGCTGTGGTGTCACACAGCATCCCCTCCACGGATTCGAACCCGCGGCTGAGGAAATCCGCCCGATCAGTTAGGGACGACCGGGGTGGTGTTCATCACACCCTGCGATGTCATCTGGCTTTGGACGTTGTTGAAGGTGCTGGCCGTCTTGGTGCCAACCGCCTTGATGACGAGGATCGCCACGATGGCGATCAGTGCCAAGACCAGCGCGTATTCAACGAGCGCCTGGCCTGATTTGCTGCTCTTGATCCACTTTTTCATGCTGTCCTCGCTTTCTGCTTTAACCGAGCCTGAGCCTGGCATTGAA
Organism: Verrucomicrobiota bacterium; assembly: GCA_016219905.1. Lineage (GTDB taxonomy): Bacteria > Verrucomicrobiota > Verrucomicrobiia > CAIQCK01 > CAIQCK01 > JACRKA01. The sequence continues at coordinate 3,795 of JACRKA010000119.1, read as the reverse complement.
CGCGATTCCATGGACCGCGTGTTCCGTCTTGCTTGCGGGGGCCGCTGCGGACGCTGTCTCCATTCCCCCGCCTTGCTGCCGCGTCCGGCATCCGCACCTTGCAGCCATGCCACACACGGTCTTAACACGGGCTACTCTACTCCCGAAACACGAGGGAGCAAGGGCGTGTCCGAGAAACTGCACGATGCAGGCCGACAATAGAACAAAAACCCATCGGCCGGGCAGTGAATGCCGCACGCCAGGCCCGCGCGCGCTTTGGCAGGCATTGTGCTTCTATTGGCATCTGTTCAGAGATGCGAAACCCGTGCTCTTCATCGCCGGAGGCAGTGTCTGGGCCGTCACTGTGGTCGGACAGCAGGACGGGTGTCCTTCGAGCCGCCCCTATCATGCCGGCGGAATCACGATGAGGATGTGCATTTCACAATACGAGAGCTGCCCGGGGACGGAGGTCTGGGTGGAGACGGGGGGCGATCGAATCCGGGTGGATGAGATCGAGGACAAGGCGAGGCGCGGCGAGTGCAGGGCGATCGAGGCGAGGATCCTAGATGTCCTGCATCTGTTCCGCTGCCCGTTCCACAAGAAGCCTGCCGTGGACGTGGTGATCGTCGGGAGTGATTCGGCCGAGTTGAGTTTCGATGTTTACGGTTGTTGCCCGGAGTTCGAGGCGGCGGCCAGGACCCGCCTGTTGAGTCAAACCACGAAGCCGCTTTGCGGATTCCCGCGACAGCTTGTTGCCTGAATGCCGCGCGCGGGTCGTGTGTTGCAGGATGCGCCCGCGCGACGCAGCGATTTCGCTGCGAGATCAAGGACGCCCGGTGAGAGCGCCGGGCCTGCATCGTCGGCGGATGCCTTCCGGCAACATCACCCTCCGTCCTGACGCCCTGACCACGGCGACGCGGCCCGGCGTTTCTTCAGGGAGGCAAATGCTACCGCGGCGACTGGGGCTGTTGCAGCAGGTTGGGCGACTGCTGCAACGGCGTGAAGGTAGGCTGCTGCAACGGCCCAAACGAAGGCGTTGTCAGCGGGAACGCCCGGTCTTGCGGCGCGAACGGGGACGAGGTCGCGCCGAAGGGCTGCTGGAACGTCGAGTTCGGGGCCACGAAGGGTGTCTGTTGCAACGACAGGTAGGGTGGCGCGCCCGAATAGGGAGTCGGCTGCTGCGACGTGAATGACCGCGCGGTCGTCGGGGAGGACGATGGCTGCCGCGAAGAAATCCAAGGCGTCGGGGATGGTGGCGGCTGGACCAGGCTGAAGGACGGCGTGGTCCGGGAAGCAGACGGCTGGGTCGGGGAAAACCAGTTTGGCGTCGTGCCCACAGGCTGCGCGGGCGACGTGGCAAAAGGCCCCGGCGCGATTGGAGACGGCTGCGTCAACGAATACGGCCGCGGGGCGGAGGGCTGGGTTTGTTGAAACGAACTGAGCGGCGTCGTTTTCGGGGCCGGGGACGGCTGCACTGTGGAAAATGAAGGCGCCAACGTGGGCTGCGAGAACCGCGGCGTGGACGCCGGCTGACTGCTCGTGGCGGGCGGCGGGAACACCCGGCTGTTCGGCGCCGCGCCAGCCGGGCGCTCGTTTTCGAAACGGAAGCGGTTCTTGTAGAGGTCCCGTGTCCCGCTCATGGGAGTCCATTGCCCCTGGGCATGGACCCCCGGGGAAAACCCGGCCGCCACGATCGCGGCAGCCACGCTGGCAAATATCGCTCGCACAACAATCCAAAGCTTGGTTCCGCAGGGCGGTCTTGGCAAGGATTTTTCGCGCAGGAAACCGCCGCAGCGCCTGCGGCGGAAAGGAGATGGTCGGGGCGGCGGGATTTGAACCCGCGACCTCTTGGTCCCGAACCAAGCGCGCTGACAAACTGCGCTACGCCCCGACCGGAATCCCGCGCCCGACCGGCAGATGGCCCTTTCCGGCGCGGAACAAGGCGCGATTAGGTATCACAACCCCCCGCCCATGTCCACGCAAACTTCCGGCTGTTTTCGGCCGTCAATCGCTCCAGCCAAACGCCCCGCGCAGCGGCACGAAGATGCAGCCGCCGAGATTCTGCTCGGGAAACTCTTTCTCGCCGGCACGCTCGATGCGCACGAGGTTCTGCCGCATCCGCGAGCCGACCGGCGCCAGCAGCCGGCCGCCGATGGCGAGCTGCCGTTTCACGACATCCGGGACCTCCGGCGCGGCGGCCGAGTAGATGATGACATCGAACGGCGCGCGCCCGGGCCAGCCGACGCTGCCGTCGCCCGCAAGGAATTCGACATTCGCGACGCCCAGCTCCTCCAGCCGTCCCCGCGCCGACGCGAGCAGCTCCGGGATGCACTCGACGCTGAAAATGCGATGGGCCAGCCGCGACAGCAACGCGGTCTGGTAGCCGGAGCCGGTGCCGATCTCCAGCGCGCGGTTGCCGGACCCCAGGCGCGCCTCTTGAAGCATCCACGCAATCATATAAGGCTGCGACACCGTCTGGCCGTGGCCGATGTCCACCGGATGATCGCCGTGGGCCACCGACAGCTCCGCGGCCGGACAAAACAAATGACGCGGCACGCTCCGGAACGCGTCGAGCACGCGCGCGTCGGTGATGCCGCGGGCATCCAACTGCTCCGCGACCATCCTCGCGCGCCACTCCTCAGGCGTGTCCATCGAATCATTCTCCTGGCCTGCAAACCAGATCATTGCCTGCGGCCCCGGTAACGCCATAACAGCCTGAAAAAGCGCGCGAGGTCCTTCCACGGCTTGATGTAGCTCGTTTCCCTGCCGTAGAGGGTGGTCACCGGCACGCTCCCGATGCGATGGCCGGCGAGCGCCGCCAGGATCAGCATCTCACTGTCGCATTCGTAGTGTTGGGTGCTGAACTGGAACACATCGAGCAGGCTGCGGTGCACCAACCGATAGCCGCATTGCGAGTCCGGCACGCGCTGGCCGATGAGCCGGCTCAGCAGCCATGAGCTGACGCGGTTGCCAAGCCACCGCGCCCACGGCATCCCGGCCGCGTTCCCCATGCGGTTGCCCACGATCAGCTTCGTGCCCGATGCGCGCGCGGCGAGCAGGCCGGGAATGTCCGCCGGATCGTGCTGGCCGTCGGCGTCGAGGAGGACAATCCATTCACAACCCAGCCCGCGGCAACGTGCGAAGCCGGTCATCAACGCGGCGCCCTTGCCGCGGTTGGCCGGGTGGACGATCACCTCCGCGCCGGCCGCGCGCGCCTCGTCTCCAGTGCCGTCAGCAGACCCGTCGTACACGACGATCACGCGGGACACGAGCGGCAGCGCCCGCCGCACCACGTTGCCGATGAGGCCCACTTCCTTGTAGGCCGCGATCACCGCAACGAGCGATTCCGCCTCCGGTTTCATCCGTGATGGGTGTAGGTTTGCGCCAAACGCCAGTCGGCGTCAATGTCCCAAAGATCGTTGAAGATGTGCCACTGGTCGCTGTGCTCCCCGATGACGCGCTCCAGCCGCTCCGCGATCTGCCGGTTGAGGCCCTCCACCGTGTCGCGCGACTTGTCTGGAAAGATCGGGTCGCAGAAGAACAACCGGAACCGGTCGCCCGGCAGCCGGACGCAATAGCTGAACACGATGGCCGCGCCAGTCGCCAGCGCCAGCCGCGCCGCGCCGCTGGGCAATCGCGCGGGCGCGCCGAAGAACATCACCGTGTCGCGGTTGGCGGTGAAATCGCGGTCACCGACCAGCGCGACCGCTTCGTTGCGCTGGAGCGCGCGGACACATTCGCGCGTGGCGCGGCCGATCGGGATGAGCCGCATGTGGCGCGCGCAGCGTTGGAACTGGAACAACTCATCCTGACGCG
>JACRKA010000113.1 GCA_016219905.1 Verrucomicrobiota bacterium | reverse complement strand
GGCCTGGCGTTCCTGGATGACAACACCGGCCAGACCTATACCAGCAGCACCTTGAACAGCGGCAACAACCCGGACCCGCTGAACATCTTCTTCAGCAACGGCGGCCAGATCGTCTTCATCCCCGAGCCGTCCACTGCTGCGCTGCTGATGATCGGCGTGGGCGCGCTCGCCGGCTGGCGGCGGCGACGGCCGGCCTCCCGTCACGGCCGGCCGAGGCAATAGAGCGATTGCAGCGTGCGGAGGTAGATGCGGCCGCCGAGGATGACCGGCATGGCAAAGCCGCCGTCGCCAAGGTCGTTGGTCGCCTCCAGCACGAATTGGCGGCCGGGTTTGAAGACGAACATCACGCCTTTCTCGCTGACAACGTAGATGTGGCCGCCCGCCAGCACCGGCGAGGAACTGAACTTGCCATCGAGCTTCGTCTCCCAGACCACCTTGCCGCTGTCCGCCTCGAAGCACGCCGCCTTGCCGCTGTCCTCCACCATGTAAAGCAGGCCGCTGGCGAGCAACAGCGACGGCACGTAAGCCATCCCGCCTTCCTTCGACCATGCCACGTGCGTTTGCGTCACGTCGCCGCTGCCGTCGGCGCGGATGCAGAGGAGGTTGCGTTTCGGAAACCCGACGTTGGAATAGACCCGCGTGTCGCCGAAGGTCATTGTTGAAGAGGCGGACTCACTAGGCCCGTCGCAGTTCCACAGCAAGGCGCCGTTGGCCGGGTCGTAGCTGAAGACCTTGTAGGGGCCGTGCAGCAGCAACTGTTCGCGGCCCGCGACGCGCCCGACCGTCGGGCTGGCGTAGGTGCCGAGATCGTAACTGGGCCGGTCCACTTTCCAGACGACCTCGCCGGTGCGCCGGTGCAGGGCGACGAGGAAACTCTTCATCATGGAGTCGGCCGCGACGATGACCAGCGAGCGATAGACCAGCGGCGACGCCCCATAGCCGTGCATCGAACGGAAGTCGCCCAGCCGTTTCTGCCAAACGATCCTGCCGTCGAGGTCCAGCGCGTCGAGCCAGATGGCGTTCTGGATGACGAACGTCATGAACACAAGCCGGCCGTCGCAGGCGGGCGTGGCCGAGGCGTGGGTGTTCTTCCTGTGCAGCTTCACGAAACCGCCGCGGTGCAGTTCGGTCTGCCAGAGCCGCCGTCCCGTCTTCCGGTCGTAGCAGAGCAGCGATTGGGTCTGGGCTTCGCTGTCCGACGAGGGCAGAAAAACCCGGTCGCCCCAGAGGCAAGGCGAACCGTGGCCCTGGCCGGGCACGGCGGCTTTCCAGATAATGTTTTCCGTGGCGCTCCAGCGGACCGGCGGCGACTGCTGTGGGGGCGCGATGTGGTCGCGGTTTGGCCCGCGCCACCACGGCCAGTCGTTCGCGGACGGCTGCGCCGGCGGCAGGTCATCCCACGCAGGCCGGTCTGCGGCCACGCCCGGCAGCGCCGGCATCAGCAGTCCGAGCGGGATCAAACAGCAGAGGAACCGTCGTGCCATGTGCGTCATTTCTTGTCACCGTCTTTCGGCGCGGGGATCATCCAGTAAGGCACCGTGCCGCTCCCGTCGGTCACGTAGTTCCACTTGCGGACGTAATCCTGTCCGGGCAGGAACTCGTCGCGGGTCTGGCGAAGCTTGCGTTGCAGCAAGGCGTCGAGCTTCTTCTGCAACGCCGCGGCCTGCGGGTCGCCACAGAGGTTTTTCATCTGGAACGGGTCGGCCTCGTTGTCGAACAACAGCCACGGGCCTTCGAGCGAGCGCACATAGGTGTATCGCTCCGTCCGCACGCCGCGGTATTCCTGGCCGCCCTTGCCGCGCGGGTATTGGCCGAACGGCCAGTAGCACGCGATCAGCGCCGCGGCGTCGCCGGGCGCGCGGCCGCCACGCAGGCTCTTTGAGAAATCCAGCCCTTCGACCGTTTTCGGCGCCTTGATGCCGCAGAGGCCCAGCAGCGTCGGCATGATGTCCGGCGATGCGAACGGCGCGGCGATGACGCGCTCGTGCTCGCCAAGCTCCGGCCAATGGACGATGAACGGCACGCGGATGGACTCGTCGTAGGGCACCTGCTTGTTGAACCGGCCGTGCGAGCCGAGCATGTCGCCGTGGTCGGAGGTGAACACGAAGACCGTGTCCTGCTCGATGTCGGTCTCGCGAAGCGTCTTCCAGAGTTCGGCGACGCAGTCGTCGAGCGCCGTGCAGTGCGCGTAGTAGCCGGCCTGTTTCTTCCGCGTCGCGGCGATGCCCTCCTCCGGCACGTTCGGGCGGAGCTTGAGTTTGTCCGGGTCATACATCGCCTGGTAACGCTCCGGCGCGGTCATGTAGGGGTCGTGCGGCGGCCCCCTACGAGAGCACCAACAGGAACGGCGCGCCTTTGGCGTGCTC
>JACRKA010000015.1 GCA_016219905.1 Verrucomicrobiota bacterium | reverse complement strand
TCTGGTGCGGGCCTGCGCCGCTGCGGCCGTTCAACAAGAAGATCCATTCACGCGGCTTCCGGCAGTTCCTCGACTACGCCAACGGCACGCTTGGCGACTGGGGCATCCACTGGCTCGACCAGGTGCTCTGGGTAACCGGCGAAAAATGGCCGCGCAAGGTCTTCTCCACCGGCGGCCGGCCGATCAAGGGCAAGCCCGTGAATGACGCCAGCGGCCAGACCACCGACGCGCCCGACCATCAGGTCGCGACGTGGGAGTTCGAGCAGTTCACCATGCAGTGGGAACACCGCCAGTTCGCCGGCAACGAGACCGACAAGGGCGAGAATGTCGGTGTTTATTTCTACGGCACCAAGGGCACGTTCCACATGGGCTGGCAGAAGGGATGGACCTTCTACCCTGCCGGCAAGAACGAGCCGGTGCAGCACGAAGACCCGAAGCTGAACCAGCCCGACTCACAGAACATCAAGGAACTGTGGGCCGACTTCCTCGACGCGATCAAGGCCGGCCGCCGGCCCGTCAGCGACATCGAGGAAATCCACCACTCCACCAACTGCGCGCTGCTCGGTATGCTCTCGATGAAACTCGGCCGCAGTGTGGCATGGGACGGCGCGAAGGAGATCATCATCGGCGACCCCGACGCCAACAAGCTGCTCAGCCGCCCCTATCGCGGGTCGTGGAAGTATCCGAAGGTATAGACACCATAGGGGCCGAAGCTAAAGCCCGATGCGGATGTTCGACGAACAAGGATAGCATTCGTGATCAAAGATAAAACGGTTCTTATTCTCGGCGCCGGTGCAAGCAAACCTTATGGGATGCCGCTCGGAAGGGAGCTCCGCGACGATGTGACAAGAGGCTCTTCAAGCGCACTGTCGTCCGATATAATAATCAAGAGGTGCGGATTTGACCGACTTGTTTACAGGCGCTTCAAAGCAGACCTCGCACAATCCGGATTTCAGTCAGTTGATGCCTTTCTCGAAGAGCGTGAAAAATGGGGTGAGATTGGTAAAGCGGCAATGGCTATGTCGCTCTTGAAAGCGGAGGCTCTAGCAAGGAAGAAAGTCTTTCCGCCCAATCAACCGAAAGACCATTGGTATGAAGTGCTCTGGCAGCAGTTGAGAGCTGCTTCGTGGACCACGTTCAAATCGAACCCTTGGCATGTCGTGACGTTCAACTACGACAGGACGCTGGAACATTACCTCGTGACAGTGCTCTGCAACAATTACGGGATTCAGCCGGAAACGGCATGCAAAGCTCTTCCGATTCTCCACGTGCACGGAAGTTTGGGTCATTATGAAGAGTCTGATTTTGGGAGAGCTGTAACACCCGAAAGGGTTAAGCAATCTGCCGCTTCGATAAGTGTGGTGCATGAAACGAATCCCAGAAGTGCAGCTTTTGTCAGGGCCCATCGGGTAATAAGAGAAGCTCAGAGAATACTCTTCATCGGTTTTGCATACCACCCGCAGAACATGGAGAAGCTTCAATGGAGAAAGCTACGCGAAATGCCTCCGGCGAAAGCTGTGCTGGGAACCCATATTGGGATCAAGGCTAATCAATGGGAAATGATCTGTGGTTCGGGGAAGTTTTCACCTGCGGCTCTACGTTGGGGCAGAGGGACAATTTCAGATTTTATGAGGGAGCTTTTTTGAAGAGGCTACTCTGAGAAGAAGTGGACTGCTCAATCCGGCCGAGGGAAGTCGTGCGACTCTTGCGTGAGCATTGCCGAGGTGCGCAATGACTATTGTTTGCGAACCTTCTTGCCCTTTGCCGCGGGCGCAGCCTTGTCGGGCTTCCAGATGTCCACGGCCACGGCGTTCTGTTGCGGCGCGCCGGGCGTGCTGCGGCCGTCGGCGACGTATTTCTCCAGCAGCGCGGTGAGCCGCTTGACCACGTCCGGGTTTTCGGCGGCGAGATTGCGCTGCTCGCCGATGTCCTTGGTCATGTCGTAGAGCTGCACGCGCGGCAGGCCCTGTTGGAGCGCCTGCGGGTCGCGCGGCGTGCTCCAGCCGCCGCTGCCGGGACAAATCTCCAGTTTCCACTGGCCCTGACGGATCGAGAACTTGCCGTTGATCGAGTGGTGCACCAGCGCCTCGCGTAACGGCTTGTCGGCTTTGCCGAGCAGCGCGGGCAGGATGCTGACGCTGTCCTCGGCGGCGTTGTCGGGCAGCTTCGCACCGGTGATCTCCGCGCAGGCGGCCATGAAGTCCGCGAGGCTGACAAGCTGGTCGCACGTCGTGCCGGCCTTCACCTTGCCCGGCCAGCGGACGATGAACGGCACGCGATGGCCGCCGTCCCAGATGTCGGCCTTGTGGCCGCGCATCGTGTAGCTCGGGTTGTGGCCTTTCTCAAGCAGCGCGGGGAAATCTGCCTGCGGCGAGCAACCGTTGTCACTGGTGAAGATGACGAGCGTGTTGTCGGCGATGCCCTGTTCGTCGAGCGCGCGCATGATGGCGCCGAGCGTCGCGTCGGTCTGCATCACGAAGTCGGCGTAAAAGTTCAGCCCGCTCTTGCCCTTCCACTCCGCCGTCGGCGCGATGGGCGTGTGCGGCGCGTTCAGCGGCAGGTAGATGAAGAACGGTTTGCCCGCCTTCGCATCGGCGGCGCGCGCGGTGATGATCTCGACGGTCTTGCGCGTGAACGCCGGCAGCACGTGCTCAACCTCGAACTCCGGCGTGGCGGGACCCAGCCGGCAGCGGCCTTTCTCGCGGCCGAGCATGAGCGGCCAGTCCTTGTCCACGGTCGGCACGACGGTGACACGGTCGTTCTCGATGAACGTGTAAGGCACCATGTCGAGCGACGCGCTGATACCATAATAATAGTCGAATCCGACGCTGTTCGGGCCGTTGGCAATGGGCTTGGTGTAGTCCACGTTCCAGACCTGCTCGGGGGTCTCGATGTTGAGATCGGTGACGTCCTTGCCTTCCTTCTTCACCCAATCCATGCCGAGGTGCCATTTGCCAATGCAGGCAGTGGAGTAGCCTTGCTGCTTCAACATCGCGGCGACCGTGAGCCGGCCCGGTTCGATCAGCCGCGGCGAGAGGCCGCCGAGCACGAAGCTTTGGAGGCGCGAGCGCCAGTTATAGCGGCCGGTCATGACGCCGTAGCGCGTCGGCGTGCAGACCGACGACGTGGTGTGCGCATCGGTGAACCTCATGCCTTGCGACGCGAGCTTGTCGGCGCACGGCGTGGCAATCTTGCCGTCGGGGTTGTTGCACTTCACGTCGCCGTAGCCGAGATCGTCGCAGAGGATGAAGATGATATTCGGCTTGGCCGCCTCGGCAGCAGGAGCGATGGCGAGGAGGGCAAACCCCAGAAGGCACAGAAGGGATCGGGTGAGCAAGGTCTTCATGGCCGGATTAGAATCAGATTTCGCGCGGCAAAGTCACTCTTTTTCGTCTCAGTCGCGGCTCACTTCGTGACGGCGAACCGGATGTCCACCTCGATGTCTTCGTCGGCGGGGACGCCGATGCCTTCGCCATAGAGCCAGCCGGCGGGTTGGGTGTAGGTCAGCGCGTGAACTTTGGAGGAACACTTGCGGCCGTCGGCCAACTCCAGTTCGATCCAGAAGCGGCGGACTTTGAAGCTATCCACGGCGGGGTTGTGGATCTTAAAGAGGTTCTCTCGGTTCAGCTTCGCGATGGCCTCGACTGGCAGCGGAATGATGACGGCTGGTGTCCAGATGCCTTTGGTTTCGCTGCCATGCGATGCGGGCAATTCGCCGAGCGGGACGCCGTTGAGAAAACCGTGCGAGACGTAACCGCTGCCGCGCTGGAGACCGATGCCCTCGAAATGCAGCCAGCCGCGCTTGGCGGCGCGCAGGTCGGCGACGGTGAGGCCGGCGACCGGGTGCGGCCCCGGTTCGTGGCGCAACTGCGCGGCGCGGTCGTGGAGCGTGGTCTTCAAGACCGGCTCGCGGCTTTCGATGCGCATGTTGGCCCAGCACGCCCAGTCGCCGCTGGAGTTGTTGGCCGGGCCGACATCGCTGATGAGCTTGATGCGGATTGACTTGCCGGCCCAGCGCGACAGGTCGGCTTCGAGCGGCGTCCACGCGTGCTCGGCCCATTGTTTCTCGGCGACGACCGTCTCCTTGCCGCCAACCTCGACGACCGCGACGCGGAACACGACGCCGTCGCCACGGTCGCTGCCGTCGCGCTTGCCGATGTCGCAGCGGAACGCCGCCAGCGACCCGCGCGGCAGCATGACCGGCTCGTAGAGCGCGAACGCAAGGCCGACGCCGCCTTGGTAGGGCGGGTGCATGAAAACGCCCGGCTTCGTCTCATTGCCGCAGGTCATGTGGTTGTCAGCGTGCACGCCCGCGCCGGATTTGCCATCGAGGCCGGTCGGCGAGGCGTTGCGGAAACACTGGCCCGATTCGTGTTTCTCCGGCATCGCCACGACCGGTTCGATGGACTCCTCGGTGAGCAACCACCACTTCTGCTCATGGCGGAGGTCGCCGGCAACGATGCGCAGCGGCAGTTCGCGGACCTCCTCGCGGGCGGGACGCTTGAGATCGAACGTGAGCTGCGCGGGCCGCTGTGGCGTGAGTTGGATCGTCTTCCTCGCGTCGCCGAGCATGACCTCGGCGTCAGCGAGCTTCGGGATATGTGGCGTGAGTTGAAGTTGAAGCTGATTGCCAATAGCCAATCGGGCATCGGCCATCGGAACCACGGTGAAATCAATCCACGCGCCTTCGAACTTCTGCCACAGCCGCGCGCCGGGTTTCGCGTCCGCCGGCACGCGGAACTCGTGCCGCTCACGGCCGCGCACGGTGACGCTCTCGCCCGGCACGAGCTCGCTGCGCGGACAAAAGAGCGCGACGGCTGGTTTCGCGGCGGGTCGCAGGACGTAGCTGAACGCGTTGGTCTGCGGCGTGACATGAACCAAGCCACGGCTGAAGCGAGTCTCCGCGACACCGATCTCCTTGTTCTCCTTGTCCAGCGCGACAGCAGTCGCGTCGCGTCCGCCGATGCTGACACCGAACGATGCGCACTTGCCGACGGGAATGACCTCCATCGAGCCATCGCCGCGCTTGTGGGCGATGAGTTGGCCGTCGCTCGCGGCCTTGGCAAAGCGCGTGAACGTGCCGCGCCCATCGGCATAGAGATAGGCCGGCGAGTCCACGTAATCGGCGCGATGGCCGCGGACGTTCGCGCTCCATGCCAGCAGCCGGCCGCTGGCACTCTTCGCGAACCAGCCGTTCGGCGGCAACTCCGCGTCGGCAGTTTTCCATGCCTCCGTGGGATGGCCGTTGACGACGACGCGCAGGCCGTTGGCATAGCGTGTGGCGACCTGCGAGCGGCGAAACGCGCCGGTGGCAATCGCGGCGCTCGTGTCGAGCAACCGGCCGCGCTCGTCGGCATAGCGAATGTCGGCGGCGGTCTGCTGCGCGTAGGCGGCGTGAACTTGCTGCAATGCGAAATAGCTTCGGACGGCGTTCTCGATGCCGCCGTCCATCACGAGGAAGCCCGTGTGGCCGAACGCGAGCGTCGCGGCGAGGAAGCGGTCGAGATGCGCGTCGCGCTCGGCCGGCGTCTTGCCGAGGTTCTCTTCGCGGCCATAAAACATGCCGGGGTTGCCCATGCCGAAGTTGCAGCAGAGCGGGTGCAGCTTGCGCAGGTCGAAGTCCACCAGCCACGGGTTCACCGGCAGCTTGGCGGCCTGGTCCTGGCCGTAGTTGCCATCGGTGAGGCCGCAGTAGAACCAGTGATGGTTGCCCTCGCTATAGACCGGCCCGTTCCACGTCGCCTTCTGGTGGAGCATGATCTCGCCGTAGGCGTAAAGCGTCGCCGCGAACGTCCCCGCGCCCGGCACGCGCGCGTCGTAGTCCACGTAGCTCCACGGCGTCACCGCCGTGTGCACGTCGCAGTAAGCGGTCGAGAGCTTGAACTTCTGCTGGATGACCGGCGCGAGCTTTGCTTCGTATTCGACGGCGCGCGCCGGTTTCGGGTTGTAGCAGCGCGCCCAAGCCGGCCGCCAGTCGCCATTCGACAGGCGTGTGACCATGTCTTCGTCCCAATGCTCGTTCACCGGCGCGTAGTCGGTGTAGTTGTTGTAGATGCCGTAGCGGAAACCGAGCGCATGGATCTTGCGCGAGTATTCCGCCTGGCTCTCGTCGCCGCCTCGTTTGGGAGCGGCACGCGTGCGGAAGGTGAAACTCTCGCCGCCGTCGCGCCAGCCGGTCTCGTGGTCGGTGATGACGACCTTGGTCATGCCGTAGCGGGCGACGTTCTTCCACGTCTCGTAGTCGCGCTCGCGGTCACTCGCGCCGTGAGCGCGCCAGAGCCGCTCGCCGGCGACGTGCATCCACGGCGACTTCGGGTTCGGGATGTTCGGCAGCACTTCCTCAAACCGCGGCGAGACGGTCAGGAACAGCCGCTCGAAGCAGTCGTTGCGCCTGCCGTCGGTCTTCGGCTCGTAGCGCGTGCCGCCGTTGCAGGTGACGCCGCCGGCGGCGACTGTGTTGACCGCCCAGAGGGACGACGCGTTGGAGCGATAGTAGTCCGGCAGCCCGAAGATGAAGAGAGGCTTCTCCGGCGCGCCGGCGACAAGCACTGCGGGCCGCGGGCCGCCGTAGGCCATGTATGGCAGCGTCACGAGGCGCGGGTTCTCAACGCCGACGGCCTTGCCGAAGCGGACCTCGCCAACTTCGCCGCCGGGACACTTCACGTCCACCACCAACGACTTTTGCCAAAGCCGGAAGGTGTAGCTGACCTCGGCGCTGCGCCCGCCGAGCCGGCAACGCCAGCGCGAGACGACCGTGTCGCGGACGCGCTCGCAGCCGAGCGGCTCGATCTTCTCCGGCGCGAGCGCCTTGCCGGGTTCGGCCGTCGAGAAAAAGACGCCGCCATCGCTCATCGGCTGGAACCACCCGCCGCGCCCAACCCAGCGCGCGGTCACATCGCCAAGCGTGCCGGTCTTCGGTTCGTAGCGATACTCCAGTTCGCCGTCCTTGCCTTCGTAGCGGAACGCGTAAGCGTTCCGCTCTTCCCTCACGCTCACTTTGAAACTCTTCGTTAGGTTGTCCGGCAGGATCGTCTCCTCGCGCGTGGGGAACGGCAGCCTGCCGGGGCCGGTGTTGATGCCGCTGCCCTGGCCAGGAAACATCTCGATGCCGCGCCTGCGCCGCGGTTCGAACGTCAGCGTCTTCAACTCCTCTTTATAGATGGCGAGGTTGTCGAGGTAGAGCGTGCGGTCGTCCTTGTTGCGGCCGTTGGCGATCTGGATGCCCTCGAACGTCGCGCCACCCTTGAGCACGTCGAGTTGCTCGGCCGTGAGCTTGCGGTGCATCACCCACCATTCCTTCCAGCGCACAGTGCTCATTACGACACGCACCTCCGCGCCGCCTTTGCCGCGCAACAGCACGGCGATCTCGACGGGCGGCGTGGTCTTGTCGGTCACCCACGCCCAGTTGTTGCCGTAGAGCCAGAAGTTGACGCAATCGAACGGCTGCGGGACGGCAATCGGCTTCGGCGGGCGGAGCGTGACGCGCGGCTGTTTGCCATCGGCGCGATAGACGAGCTTGCCGACGTGGCTGCCCCAGAGTTGTTGCTCGCGGGAGAGCGTCAGCGTGGCGACGGCGTCCTTCGTCTCGACCGTCCACCCGTCGAGGTTTTCGAAATCAACCAGCGGCGGGTGTGTGTCCTGCGCGCGGTTGGCCCAGACCATCTCATAGGGCCGCTCGCCGACGGTGTCGGCAGCCAACGGTAAAAGAGGGGCGGCCAACGCGGCGACGAGGAATGCCCAACGGATGGTTTTCATGGCAGGCTGCGGAGCCTAACAACCATCCCTGCCGCGGCAAAGCGATTTCAGCGATGCGTCTGCGTTGCAGCGGCTTCACGCGCGGGGCAGCGTGAAGACGGTCACAGATGGTGGCGTTCGACGAAAGGCGGGTCTTTGACTTTTTGCAACATCGCGCGATGGCGTTTGGCGAGGTCCTGGATGATCGCCATCAACAGCCGCGTGGCTGTGCCGGGATGCTGGATGAACAGGTCGGCCAGGGGCCGGGCGCGCAGGCACATGACTTCCACATCGGTGCAGGAGCGGACGGTGGCGGAAGAGGGCGCGGGATCGAACATGCTGACCTGGCCGAAAAAGCGGCCGCGCCCCAGTTCAATGAACGGTTTCTCGGCGGCAGCGGGATGGAACAATCCGACCGTGCCTTCGCGGATCAGGTAGAGCGCGTCGTTGAGATCGCCTTCCGCCAGCAAGACCGAGCCGGCGGGATACTGGCGCCGGGCGGTCACCTGGCAGAGCCGCGCCAGTTCCACATCCTCCAGCTCGTCAAACATCGGGATCGTCCGCAGAAAGGCGATCTCGCCGCGGAAATCCCCGACCAGTTCCTGGAGGTCTTCTGTCCGGGATGCGTTTGCTTGCTCTTGCATGGTGTTCCTCCTCATCCACGGCGTTCGTGAGCGAAGGTTCGGCGGAGTATGGGTGCCGCCCCTCGCAAGTCGCAAGCCGTTTTTCGACTATCCCGGTCTTTTCAAGCCCGCGGCAGGGTGAAGTAGAACCGGCTGCCTTTTTCCAGTTCGCTCTCGGCCCACGCCTTGCCGCCGTGGGCCAGCACGATGTGTTTGACGATGGCCAGGCCGAGGCCGGTGCCGCCCAGCTCGCGGCTGCGGGCCTTGTCCACGCGGTAGAACCGTTCGAAGATGTGCGGCAGGTGCCCGGCGGCGATGCCGGGGCCGTTGTCGGCGACGCAGACCGTGATACCGTCGTTGTCTGAAGCGACTGCCGTCACCGTCACGTTGCCGCCGGCGTGCGTGTATTTCACGGCGTTGTCGAGGAGGTTGAAGAACACCTGGTGCAGCCGGTGCGCATCGCCGCGGACGGCGTGGAAATCCGCCGGGATCTCCACCTTGACCGCGATGTTTTTCTCTTTCGCCTGCCGGTCGAGTTCGTCGGCGACGGCTTGCGCGACGGCGCGCAGCGACAGCGGCTCGAAGTTGAGCCGCGCTTGCTGCGATTCGAGCGCCGAGATGCTGAGCAGGTCGCCGATGAGCGCCTCCAGCCGGCGCGAGTGGCGCTGGATGGTCTGGAGGAATTGCCTCGCGGCGTCGGGTTCCGGCGGGTGCGGGTCGAGCAGCGTCTCGACGTAGCCCTTGATAATAGAGAGCGGCGTGCGCAGCTCGTGGCTGACGTTGGCGACGAACTCTTTGCGCATGTTTTCGAGCTGCTTGAGCCGCTTGATGTCGTGGAAGACGGCCACCGCGCCGAGCCGGTCGCCTGCGCCGGCGCGCAAGGCGGTCGCGTTGACCTCGAAGATGCGTTCGGCGGGCGCCAGGATGTTCAACTCGCGCGTGGCGATCTCGCCGCCGCTGCGGGCCTCGGCGATCAGTTCGTCGAGCGTGACGTTGCGGAAGGCCTCGAGCACGGTCTTGCCGGTGACTTCGTCGCCCAGCTCGAACTGCTGGCGCAGCGCCTGATTGACGAGCCGGACTTTGCCGCCGGCGTCCACCACCAGCACGCCGTCGCGCATGGAGGCGAGGATGGCGCTCAACTCGGCTTTGTCCTGCGTCAACTCGCGCAACCGCGCTTCGAGCTGGGCCGACATGTCGTTGAGGGCGCCGCCCAGTTCGCCCAACTCCCCGCTGAGATGAGGAGGGACGCGTTGTGAAAAGTCGCCGCGTGCCACGCGCGCGGCCACGTCGCGCATCTGGAGCAGCGGCCGCGTGGTGCGGCGCGCGGTCCAGAACAGCAGCGGGATGGCGAGCGCGCCGACGACGATGCTGGCCAGCGCCACGGTGCGGTTGACGTGGGAGGTGGTCTGCCGGAGCGTGTGCAACGGGAGCGCGACGCGGACGAAGCCCTGCACGTTGCCGTCCGGCGCGCGGACCGCGACGGCCACGTAGAGCAGGTCCACGTTGATGGTGTCGCTGTGGCGGATGGCGCTGCCGAGGCCGGGGCCGTCCGGTTTGAGGGCGTCCTGCACTTCGGGCCGCTGGAGATGGTTTTCGATCCGGGCGAGTTGTTCCGACGGCTTGTCGGACTCGCCGATCACGACGCCGTCGGGCGCGATGACGGTGACTCGCAGGGCCGTGCTGCGGGCGAGGCCGTGCGCGACGGCGTTGATGTCGGCGGCGGGCGGCACGGCGGCGAGTTTCGCGGCGAAAAGTTCGGAGGCCAGCCGCGCGTCCCTTGCGAGGTCATTGCGGATTTGCCCGACGAGATAGGGGGGCAGGAAGATTTCGATGCAGACGTTGACGATAAGCAACAACGCGCCCAGCAGGCCGGCCAGCGCCGCAAACCATTTCCAAGGGAGGCTGAGCTTCAAGGATTACTCCGCGTAGCGGTAGCCGATGCCGCGCACCGTCGCGATGCGGTCGGCGGCCTTGCCGAGTTTCTCGCGCAGCCGGCGGACGTGCGTGTCCACCGTGCGCGTGTCCACGTCGCCTTCGTAACCCCACACGTCTTGCAGGAGCCGGTCGCGTGACTGCACGCGGCCGCGCCGCTCCAGGAGCGTGGCCAGCAGTTTGAACTCGGTGGCGGTCAGCTCGACAGCCTTGTCTTTCAGCGTGACGGCGTGTTTGGCGAGGTCCACGACGAGATCGCCATCCTTGAGGAACTCGCGCGGTTCGACGCCGCCTTTGGCGCGACGCAGGATGGTCTTCACCCGCAACACCAGCTCGCGCGGGCTGAATGGCTTGGTCACGTAATCCTCCGCGCCCAGTTCCAGCCCGAGGACGCGGTCCACTTCATCGGCCTTGGCGGTGAGCATGATGATCGGGATTTGCGCGGTGCGCGGGTCGGCCTTGAGGCGTTTGCAGACCTCGGTGCCGTCCAGCCCCGGCAGCATCAGGTCCAGCACGACGAGCGCTGGCCGCTGGTCGCCGGCCTTGCGCAGGCCGGCGTCGCCGTCCCGCGCGGTGAGCGTCTTGAAGCCGGCCTTCTGGAGGTGATAGACGACCAGATCGAGCACGTCCGGTTCGTCTTCCACGATGAGCACTGTGTCAGCCATGCGGCAACCTTAGTAACAGAACGGCGACGACGATGCGACGCTTCTGCAACAATCCCGTGACAACCGCGCCGGCCCGCCGCGCTACTGGATGTGCTGGCGCGTCAGCGCGTTCAGCGTCTTCCACATCGCCTCCGGCGAGTCGCACTTGAGCATCCTGGCGCGCGCGTCGGCGGTGCTGAACGTCCGCACCAGGCCCGCCAGCAGCCGCAGGTAAAACGCGCTCGCCGCCGTCGGGATCACGATGAGAAACACCATCTTCGACAGGCCGTCGCCGTCGAACTTGACGCCGGCGGACCTCATGCCGAGCGCGAACGTGAGGCTGCCGCCCTCGACGTTGCGGACGTGCGGGAATGCCAGCCCGTGCTCGACGGCCGTGCTGACCATCGCCTCGCGGCGCAACGCCATCTCCACCAGCGCGTCCGGGTTCTCGACGAAACCCTGCGCGGCCATGAGCTGCGCCAGTTCCGCGATCGCCTCGTCGCGCGTTTTGGCGGCGAGCTTCGGCACCATCAGGTTCACGTCCGAGAACCGCGCGATGCCGGCGCCCAGCGGGCGTTTCGCGCCGGCCGGCTTCTGCGCCTGGCGCGGCAGGCCCTCTTCGTAGAAAAGGAACCGGCCGCAGTTCTGGCAGGTGAAAACGTCCTTGGCCGCGCGGATGTCGTTGGCTGTGCCGCTCGACACGCCCACGCCGCAACCGCCGCAGTTGCCGCGGAGGATCGGCACGACCACCAGCGGGTTGTTGCGCTGGATGCGCTCGAAGCGGTGCGCCACGTCCTCCGGCAGCTTCTCGAAGAGCTTCGCGATGGATTCCTCCAGCGGCTTGAGGCGCGCCTCGGGATCGGACGCGCGGTGCTCGGCGAGCGCGAAGTTGAGTTCCTGCAACTGGACCAATTGGTTCAAAACGTGTTTCATCGTGACTGGCTTTCTTGAGTTTGGAAAACGCGGCGAGTGTAGTCCCCGAACGCGCTCCGGCTCAACCGAAAACGCCGGCTGGAAAGTCCCTTCACGAATCCCGGCGGGCGCCGGGTCATCGGTGTTTCATCTCCCCGTCTCCCCCGTTGCGCCCGCGCCGCTTTGCGCTACTTTGGGTCGTGACAAGACAGGAGGTTGCATGAAAGTGCGCAAAGACAAAGCCATCCATCAGGCGCTCCGGCAGATCCCCTACGGCCTCCACGTCGTCGGCGTCCGCGGCAAGGGCGAAGCGATGAACGCCTTCGTCGGGGCGTGGGTCTGCCAATGCTCGTTCGACCCGCCGTTGGTGATGGTCGCCATCCGCAAAGGCACCCGCAGCTACGAGCTGGTCAAGTCGGGCCGGGTGTTCTCCGTGAACCTCGTGGACCGGAAGGACCGCGACATCTTGCGCAAACTCGTCAAACCCGCCGAGAGCGTCGGCGACAAGCTCGGCAAAGTCGGCCACATCGAAGAAGACACCGGCGCGCCGATCCTGCGCAAGGCCTTCGCGTTCGTCGAGTGCAGGGTCCGCGAAATCCGCGAGCCGGGCGATCACGCCATCGTCATCGGCGAAGTCGTCCACGCCGCCATCCGCGGCCGGGGCGACGTCTCCACCTGCGACGACCTCGGTTGGCACTATGGCGGGTGAGCGGCAAAAAGCCTTGCAACGCCCGCCGATTCGGCGAGTCTAAAGCACTGTCGTGCTGAACCATCGCAAGACCAACGCGCTCATTGGAACCGCGCTGTCGCTGCTGCTGGCCGTGACCGTCGCCCGCGCCGCCGGCCCGTCGCCCGCACTGCCCGAACACCTCACGCCGGAGACCCAGCGCGCCATTGAGCGCGGCCTCCAGTATCTCGCCGAGTCGCAGAACGCCAACGGCTCGTGGTTCAACGCCGGCAACATGGGCAGCTACCCCACCGCCATGACCTCGCTCGCCGGCCTCGCGCTGCTCGGCAACGGCAGCACCCCGCGCGAAGGCAAGTTCGCCCCGCAACTCCGCCGCGCCGTCCACTTCCTCCTCTCCCAGGCCGACTCGAGCGAGACCGGCCTCATCTCCAGCCAGATGGAAGGCCGCTCCATGCACGGCCACGGCTTCGCCATGCTCTTCCTCGCCGAGTGCCTCGGCGAAATGACCGACGAGAAAGGCGAGACCCGCATCCGCGCCGCGCTCGACAAAGCCGTCGCCCTCACCGCCCGCGCCCAAAGCCCCGCCGGCGGCTGGATCTACACCCCCGACGGCAACGGCGACGAAGGCTCCGTCACCGTCACCCAGATCCAGGGCCTCCGCGCCTGCCGCAACGCCGGCATCAAGGTCCCCCGCTCCACCATCGAGCGCGCCGT
>JACRKA010000114.1 GCA_016219905.1 Verrucomicrobiota bacterium | reverse complement strand
GCCCTGGTCCATGCGGTCCACCATCGCCGCATAAACCTCCATGCAACGCGCTTCACACGCCTTGTCCTGCACTGCCGCCCAATCCTCGGCCTGCGGCGTCATCTGCCAGTTCGCGCTGATGAGACCGAGTTGCTTCGTTCGCGCAAACCGCGCCGCGCGGAACGGCTCGTAGCCGCCGTCGTATTTGCCGCGATACTTTGCGATGTCCTCCGGCAACGCGTGCATCGGCCAGTGCGCCGCGGTGTAGGCGACGTAGAAGAAGAACGGCTGGCCCGCGCGCTCGGCCGCATGTTCCTTGAGAAACTTCACCGTGTTGTCGCTGATCGCGTCGGTGTAATAAAACTTCTTCGGCCGATACTCCGGGTCGTTTTCCGGCGTGATCCAGCGGTTGCCGCGGCAGAGCGAGGTCGGGTCGTAAAAGTTCCCGCCGCCCTTGATCGTGCCGTAGAACTTGTCAAAGCCGCGCTGCAACGGCCAGTTGTAGTTCGGGTCATCCGGCTTGTCCTGGTTCTTGGTAACGTGCCACTTGCCGCACATGTAGGCCGCGTAACCGGCGGGCTTGAGTTGCTCGGCAATGGTCGGCGTGTCGCGGCGCAGGTCGCCCTGGTAGCCGGGCAGTTTCTGGTCGGCCGTCATGTGGCCGACGCCGGCCTGGTGCGGATAAAGGCCGGTGATCAATGAAGCGCGCGTCGGGCAGCAGCGCGCCGTGTTGTAGAACTGCGTGAACCGCAGCCCGCCCGCCGCAAGCGCGTCGAGCGTCGGCGTCCGGATTTCGCCGCCGTAGCCGCCGAGGTCGGAGAACCCCATGTCGTCGGAGAGGATGACGAGGATGTTCGGCCGGGACGCCGCACCGGAAGCAACGCTGGCGGCGAAACCAGTCAGGCTGCAGACGGTGAGGAGAATCAGGAACATGGAGACGCGAATCGGTTTCATAGTTTGCCGTGGCTGGCCGGCATGATACGCGGACTGACTCAGGCGGCAACGCCTGTTTACGGGAAAGCTGTGATTTTGCGCGATGGACAAATGGCAGCCAAAAAACCAAAATGCCCGACCTCATGACCCGATGCCATTTCCTGGTTCTGCCCGCCCTGCTTCTCCTCGCCACGCCGGTCAGCTTGTTTGCTGCCGCACCGCGTGGGCCTGCTTCAGCCGACGTGGTGGTCTATGGCGGCGTGCCGTGCGGCATCGCGTCCGCCATCGCCGCGGCGCGCGAGGGCGCAACCGTCATCCTCATCGAACCGACGCGTCACATCGGCGGCTTGAGCACCAGCGGCATCAACACCGCCGAGACCGAGCACATGCTGAAGTGGACCATCGGCGGCCTGGCGTTGGAGTTCTACGAGCGGCTCGGCAAACACTACGGCACCGGCAAGCCGGAGTTCTACTTCGAGTCGTCGGTCGCCGAGAAGGTTTACAAGGAGATGCTCGCGGAGGCGGAAGTGGACGTGCGCTACGGCCTCCGCGTCGAGCGCGTCGAGAAGGACGGCGCGCGCATCCGGCGCATCGTGCTCAGCGACGGCTCGGCGCTCGTGGCGAAAGTGTTCGTGGACGCCGGCTACGAGGGCGACCTGATGGCGCGCGCGGGCGTGGGCTACACATGGGGCCGCGAGGGCCGCGACGAGTTTGGCGAGGAAGCGGCGGGCATCCGCCTCGACAAGACGCCGCGCAAGGCGGCGACGGTGGACGGGAATGGCAACCTGCTGCCCGGCGTCAGCGCGTGGGCCAAGGACCTCAAGGAAGGCGACGGCGACCGCAAGGTGATGAACTACAACTTCCGGCTGACGTTCGCCAAGGCCGACGACAAGAAGGTGCCCATCCCGGCGCCGGAGCGTTACGACCGCGCCCGGTATCGGCTGCTGGAGAACTGGCTTCGCGAGAAGACGGCGCGCGGCGAGAAGGTGAAGCTCACCGACCTGCTCGACCTCTACGGCCGGCGGAACGGCAAGTTCGAGGTGAACAACAAACAATCCGCCATCATCTCGCTCGGCCACTTCGGCGGCCAGTTCGATTATCCCGACGCCGACTACGCGACGCGCGAGCGGACCATCGCCGACCACCGCGACTACACGCTGGGACTGCTGCATTTCCTGGCGAACGACGAGAGCGTGCCGGCCAACGTGCGCGCCGAGATGCGCGCCTGGGGCCTGCACAAGGACGAGTTTACCGACAACGGCCACTGGCCCTACCAGCTCTACGTCCGCGAAGCGCGCCGGATGCGTGGCGCGACGGTCGTCACGCAGCACGACGTGACCGAGGCCCGCCGCAAGCCCGACGCCATCGGCATCAGCAGCCACTTCATTGACTGCCACCACGTCCAGCGCGTGGCGCTGTCGCCGACGGAGTTCGCCAACGAAGGCCGCATCTGGCGCATCAGCTACGCCTACCAGATCCCGTATCGCGCGCTGACACCGAAGCCCGCCGAGTGCGCGAACCTGCTCGTGCCCGGCGCGGCGAGCTTCACGCACGTCGCGTTCTGCACTTACCGGCTGGAAAGCGTCTGGATGATCGCCGGCCATGCCGCGGGCGTCGCCGCGGCGGTCGCGGCGAAGGAAAACAAGCCGGTCCAGCGGCTCGACGTGCCCGCGCTTCAAGACAGACTGCGGAGCCAGAAACAGGTCGTGGACTTCCAGCCCGGCCAGCCGGAGCGGTTCGAGCGCGGCGAAGGCGGGTTCAAGGAATTTTGAGAACCGACAGCAAAGGAATGCCAAGCGAACCAACGCACGATGAAGAGGAGAGCCAACCATGCTGAAGATCACTGAACCGTTCCACGGAGCCGTGGTGAACCGCCGCCACGGCGAGGCCAGCGACGGCGGGCTGAAGATCATCGTGCGCGGCGAAGCGCCGTTGCGCGACAAAGTCACGGTCAACGGCCAGCCGGCGCAGCAGGCGGGCGCTGCGTTTTCAGCCGAGGTCGTCCTGCGCGAGAAGGAGACGGACATTGTCGCGGTCGCCGCGGGCGCGCGCGGGCGGCAGGAGCATCGCGTCCGCGTTGTGTGGGACCGGCACTCGAAGCCGCGCTACCGGTTCTCGATTGACGACAACAGTTTCTTCCTGCGCGACATCTTCAAGCAGGGATACAAGTCGTTGTTCGACTGCTTCTATCCAGCCGGGCTGCGCGACCTGAACCGGAAATACGGCGCGAAGTTTGTCCTTAATATCTATTACGCAACCGACGACGGCTTCGAGCTGCCGCAGTTTTCCGACCGCTACAAGGGCGAGTGGCGCGACAACGCGAACTGGCTGAAGCTGGCGTTTCACGCCTACACCGACAAGCCCGACCGGCCCTACCAGTATGCGACCGGCCAGAAGCTCGGAAACGATTTGGACGCCGTGGCCGGGCAGATCCGCCGGTTCGCGGGGGAGGAGGTTTACACGCCACCGACAGTGATCCACTGGGGCATGCTCCAGCCGGCAGTGCTGCCGGTGCTGGCCAAGCGCGGCGTGCGCGTGCTCAGCGGCATGTTCCGGCGGACGAGCGGCGGCTACGACGTGAACTACATGCTCGACGACGACCGCAGTGAATGGCTCTCGCGCAACGAGGCCCTGAAGGACTTCGAGACCGGCATCGTGTTCTCGATGATTGACCTTGTCTGCAACAACACGCCGCTGGACAGGATCGTGCCGATGCTGGAAGCGGTGGCGCGCGACGCGAACCGCGCCGAGATCATGGACCTGTTCACGCACGAGCAGTATTTCTGGCCGTTCTTCAAGGCTTACCTGCCCGACCATTTCCAGCGGCTCGACGCGGCCCTCCGCTGGGTCACCGAGCATGGTTACGCGCCGGTGTTCTTCCACGAAGGTTTGCTCGGCGGAGCGGAGTCAATGGACAGCCGGGAGTTCTCACCATGAAACACCACCCAACGCGGATACGGGCCAACGCGCGCCTTCTCGTCATGTTCCTCCTGACACTGGCGATTCCGCCTGCCAGCACTGGCGCGCTGCCCGCCGAGGTCACTGCAACGCTGGGCTGCGAGCCGGGCGTGGCGGAAAACTTCGTCACGATCTGGCAGCGGCCCGCCGCGCAGGCCGGGAAAAAGTTTGCCGATCCCTCGCGCACGATCCGGTGCGTCGCGCTTGCCAACGCAGGCGGCAACCGGTTCATCTGGCGGGTGGATTTTCTCGCACCCTATCCGGCGGAGAACTCCAGCCTATTGCTTTACCTCGACGCCGACGACAATGCCGCCACCGGCCGCGCTGGCCACGGCTGCGAGTTCATGCTGCATTGCTCCGAGGGTGCGCCGGGCGTGTCCGCTTACACGTCCGAAGGCAAGACCTGTGTAGCCCCCGGACCGCGCGTGGCGGTGAGCGGCGGCAGCGCGTTCATCAGCTATGACGTGGACCTCGCGCAGCGCGACGGCGCGTCGCGGTTCCGGCTGAGCGTGCTGTCGGAGACGGGGCAGCCGCATCGCGGCGTGGACGGGACTGGCTACTTCGAGGCGAAGGGGCCACCAATCAGCGACCGGCCGAAGTTGCGGCTCGACAGCGACCTCACCGCGAGCGTCGGCGTCGAGCAGACGTGGGGCTTGGAGCGCATCACCGCACTCGTTGACGACCCGAAGAACGTCCCCATCTGGATCCGCGACTGCAAGCTCGACGGCTTCCGCTTCGACCACAGCGAGTATCGCGCCGACTGCGCGCTGCGCGGGCCGGGCACGGGCACCATCACCGCGACCGTGCCGGCGGGCGCGTCGGGCCGGTTCCATGTCGGTTTCATCTTCTACGACAGTGCCGGCAACGAGCGGATCGCCGTCCACGTCAACGGCAAACGCCGCGGCATCGCGGTGGCCGATCTTGACGACAACAACCAGCACCTGTTCTTCCTCACCGAGCCGGTCGAACTAAAGTCCGGCGACAACATCCAATTGCGCGCGCTGGGCGTCGGCACCTCCTTTCGCACCGAGGACTTGCTGCTGCTGCGGGACAAGCCGAAGGCGCGCCCGCCGCTCTACGAGTTCCGCGAAGTGGCGGCGACGGAGAACCGGCTGACGTGGATCACGACGTGGGCCACGCAATGCACCGTCGAGTGCGACGACGGCCAGAAGATCATGGAAACGCTGGCGACGCAGAACCATCGCGTGGTGCTGCCGGGCATGAAACCCGGCGATTCGACGCGCTACCGCATCACGGCGCTGGCCCGCGACGGGCGAGAGGTCGCCACGGCTTGGCGCAAGTTGACGTGGAAACCATTTGCTGAACCGCGGACGAAGCAGGGCGGCAGCGTGACGCTGCGCGTGGAGCCACCGTCGGATGTCGCCGACAAACTGCGCGACTGGCCGGTGACCAGCGGCGTGCCGTTCCCCAAAGGCGCGCTCGGCTCGACGCGGAACATCCGGCTGCTCGACGTAAAAGGCGCGGCCGTGCCGTTGCAGGCGGCGGTTACGGGCCGTTGGGCCGACGGCAGTGCGAAGTGGGTGCTGCTCGACTTCCGCCACAGCGGCAGCGCGGCGGACTACACGCTGGAGTTCGGGCCGAAAGTGTCGCGCGAGGAACCGAAGCGGGAGGCGCTGACGTCAGATTTCGGCGAGCTGGTTCTCACCGACGCGGACGGCAAGGAACACAAAGCGGCTGTCGCCGGTCTCGCGCTGGAGGACGGCGGTGGTCTGCGCCGCGGCCTGCGCGCGGCGGGGAAGATCGGCGAATCGGCGTTCGCCTACGATGCGCGAGTGCATCTCTACCCCGGCCTGCCGTTGGCGCGCGTGCTGCTGACGGTCGGCCACGCCGAGTCCGCCAACGAGTTCACGACAATCCGCAGCCTCGCGTGGCGGTTTCCGAATGCGCGCGGCCCGGCGCGATTTGTGCG
>JACRKA010000111.1 GCA_016219905.1 Verrucomicrobiota bacterium | reverse complement strand
TTGTTCGCGGGTTCGGTGATCGTGTTCAACCATCCGTGGCTGTTCGAGCTGGGCGCCAAGCTCGGCTGGATTGGGCAGCACTTCCACGGCCTCATCAAAGGCACCCGCCTCGACCCGGTGCGCGCCTGGACTTCGACCCGCGAGGCGCCGAAGATCGCCCGCACCAGCTTTCACGACTATTGGCGGAGGCGAAAGAAGTGAGCGCGCCCATGATCACCCTTGACCCGCGCGACAACCGGCCGCATCCCGCGCTGGCCGTCAACGAGCGCGCCAACATCCTCGCCCGCATCCGCGAAGCCCTCCGCGTGCCCGCCGCGCGGCCCGGCCTGCACTCCGCGCCCGGCCAACGCGTCGCGACGCACGAGCAGAAACCGACCGACTTCAAGCCGTGGTTGCCCGCCGTCGGCGCGAGCTTCGACGAACGCGTGGCGCTCTTCGCGAAGAACTCCGCCGAACTGAAGGCCGACTTCCAACTCCTTGCCAGCCGCGATGAACTGGCGACAAAACTCTCCACGCTCGCCAAGGCCGAAGGTTGGAAGAAGATCGGCACCCACGCCGGCGAGATGACCAACTTCGTTTTCGCCACGCTCGGCCTGCCGGTGGTCCAAACCGACAGCCTCTACAAGATGGAGGAACTCGAGTCCTGCGACGCCGCCATCACCGAGTGCGACGCTCTCGTCGCCCAGACCGGCACGGTTGTCGTCACCGCCCGGAGCGCCGGCGGCCGCGCGCTCTCGATCCTGCCCCCGCACCACGTCGTTCTCGCCCGCCGTGACCAATTGTTGCCCGACTTGCCCGCCGCGTTTGCCCTGCTCAAGCAGCGATACGCCGACAAGTATCCCAGCATGATGTGCCTCATCACCGGCCCCAGCCGCACCGGCGACATCGAGCGCATCCTCGTCCTCGGCGCGCACGGCCCGAAGAAGCTGACGATCTTTTGCGTTTGATGACCCAGGCGGCAGCGAGTCGTTGCTGGCAACGGCGATTGCGCCGCATCGAAAGGAAACCGCATCCATGACTGTCGGCAGTCGCACGAAAACCCCGTGGCTGGCTTTGTTGTCAGCCGTTCTCCTTTGCGCAGTCGCCCTGGCTGAATCAACGAGCGCCGCCGATGATGGCGCGCTGAAGCAACTCCGCGAGACGCGGAAGCAGCTCGCTCATAAGCAGCGGCGCGTCATCTTCAACAACGACGGCTGCGATGCCCTCTACCTGCCGAAAGACGAAAAACTCACCGTCGAAAAGTTCCTCGCCAAACGCACGACGCCGTTGGCCGGCACACAGGTGGACGCCATCGCCTACTGCACGATCAGTTCCGGGTTCAGCTTCTTCACGCATCGCACCAAGGTTGGGGCGGTCTTGACGCGCCAGCCAGCCGACTTTGGCATCAGGAACGACATGCGGAACATCACGCAGGAGCTGATTGATCTGGGCACGGACTGCTTGCAGGCCGTGACCGACTTCGCCCACAAGAACAAGATGGAGTGTTTCTGGTCCATGCGGATGAACGACACCCACGACGCGGAATACCGGCCGGACAAGCCTTACCTGCTCTACCCGCAACTCAAAGTGGACCATTCCGACTGGCTCGTGGGCGATCCCGTGAAACGGTCGCGCCACGGACGGTGGAGTTCGGTGGACTACGCGCGGCCGGAGATTCGCGACCTCGCCTTCCGGTTCATCGAGGAGGTCTGCCTCAACTACGACGTGGATGGCGTGGAGCTGGATTTCTTCCGCCACCTTTGCTTCTTCAAGAGCACCGCCCACGGCGGCAAGGCCAGCCAGGCCGAGCGCGACATGATGACGGAGTTGATGCGCCGCGTGCGCGCGATGACGGAGGAGATCGGCCTCAAACGCGGCCGGCCAATCCTCGTGATGGTGCGCGCGACCGACTCGGTGGACTTCAACCGCGACATGGGCCTGGATGTCGAGCGATGGCTCCAGGACGGATTGCTCGACCTGCTCGTCACGACCTGTTACTTCCGCCTGAATCCGTGGGAGACCAGCGTCGCGCTCGGCCATAAGTATGGCGTGCCGGTCTATCCGTGCATCAGCGACTCGCGTGTGAAGGGCGAGGACCGTTTCCGTCGCGGGTCGGTGGAGAGTTATCGTGGCCAGGCGCTGGAGGCTTGGGCCGCCGGCGCGGACGGCATCCATCTCTTCAATCTCTTCGACGTTTTCGGCGGGCGCTCGCCTGTCTTCAAGGAAGTCGGCGACCCGAAGGCGTTGCGGACGATGAACAACCTCTACTTTGCGACCGTGCGCGACGGCAGGCCCGACTCGTGGCTGGCCGGCGGTTCGAAATACCGCAACCTGCCCATCCTGACGCCCGCTTACTCGAGGACCATCACGGCGAGCAAGTCACTGTCGCTCGACCTCGCCGTCGGCGAAGATTTTGGCGACAAGGAACGGCGGTTTGAAACCGCCGATCCCAAGAAGGCGGCGGTTTCAAACCGCCGCTCCTTGGAATCTGCGCCGCAAGCGACTCTGCATCTGCAGATGCCGACGCTGCGGAACGTCGGCGATGTGTGCGTGAAACTCAATGGCCACGAACTCAGCAACGGCAAGCTGGCCAAGGACTGGCTCGACCTCAACGTCAACCCCGTGTGGATCAAGAAAGGCGCCAACCAGATCGAGATTGCCGTCAATCCACAACCAGCCGCCTCCGACGCACAATGGACCATCGCCTACGAAGGCGACAAGAAGCCCGCCAAACCGTGGACACGCGACGCCGGTTCCGCTCGCACCGAAGAGCTGCTTGCGAAAGGCGCGCTGCTCATTGCTGACCGCGGCAACGTTGGCGGCGACTACCACTACTACCGCTATCCGTGGGGAGCAGACCCGGCCGGCAAGTCCGTCGTCGAAGCGCGCGTCAAGGTCGTCTCCGGCCTGAGCCGCGTCATTATCACCAACGGCGTCGCACAGGAACGGCTGGAGTTGCAGCCCGACCGCATCGAGCTGTGGAGCCGCAAGACGATATGCCATGCGATGGACACCACCAAAGACTTCCATGTCTATCGCATCGTCACGCAGGGGAAAGACGTGAAGGTCTATGTGGACGATGAACTGCGCCTCGACGCGCCCGGCGCCTACGTCAAGACCGCCGCCAACCGCAACGAAGTCTGTTTCGGCGCCTCCGACAGCACCAGCGTCGGCGAAGCCTGCTGGGACTACGTCCGCGCTCGCGTGGACAGCCAGTCCTGCCAGGACCTCGTGCTGCGCGTGGCTTTTCCGAAAAAGTAGCGCCGCAGGCGTTGCTGGTTGATGGTTTGCACCATGAAACAAACCCGCCGCGATTTCCTCCAGGCTTGCGCCACCGGCGCTGGTTTGCTGTCGGCTGGCGCACTGGCGGGTTGCAGCACGAAGCAAGCGGCTGCGGGTGACAGTCTGCTCCGCGTCGGCGTCGCGAAACGCGAGGTCACCCCGCCGGTGTGGGTGCCGTATCTCACGTCGTCCGGCGCTGGCACTTGCGCGCCGTTCGATGGCGTTCATGACCCGCTCTTCGCACGCGCGCTGGTCCTCGACGATGGACGGCAGGCCCTCGCGTTGCTTGCCGTGGACGCCATCGGTTATGACAACTTCGTGCTCGGGCCGGGCCGCGATTTTACTGCGGAGGTGCGCCGCCGCGTCGCGGCCGGCACCGGTTTGCGCCCGGAGGCCGTCATGCTCGCCAGCACTCACGCGCACTCGACGCCCGAAACCATCGGCCTCACCAACTTCCGTGACGTCGCCGGCGTGCGGTATTGGCTGGAGCGTCACGTGGAGGAGTTGGCCGCCGTGGCCGTCGAGGCTTGGCGCCAGCGCGTTCCGGCGCGGGCCAGGTTTGGCAAGACGACCGTGACCGGCGTCGCCCGCAACCGCCGCATCCTTCTCAAGAGCGGCAAGCTCAGCCCCCGCAGGGAACTTCCCGCACCGCAGGACATCGCCGCGCCCGCGCCAGTGGACGAAGAGTTGTCGGTGCTTTGGTTTGAGCGCGACACGGGCGCGCCGCACGCTGTCGTGCTCAACTACACCGCGCATCCGGTGGTGACGATGCTCCTGCCGCCGGTGTCGGCGGATTACCCCGGCGCGGCCTGCCGGCTGGTTGAAGAACAGCTTGCCAGCGCGGCGTGCATGTTCACGCAAGGCGCGGCGGGCAACATCAACTCGGTCAAGGTCGCGACCAGCCATGCGGACGCCGAAGCCATCGGCCGGAAACTCGGTGACGCGGCGCTTGCCGAAATCAAATCGCTGCGTGAGCTGCCGCCGCTCACCACGCCACGCCTGCAATTCGCCTCGTCGAGAATCATCCTGCCGCCGCGCGACTGCCCGCCGTTGGCCGAAGCCGAAACGCTGGCGCGCAGCAATCCGACGCCGCAGAACCAGCGCACGCTCCGTTTAGCGCACAAGCTCGCCGAAGGCCCGATCGAAGCGGAAGTCCAGGCGATGGCGCTCGGCCCGGTGAAGTGGGTTTCGCTGCCGGGCGAGCCGTTTGTCGAGATAGGGCTTGCGCTGAAGCAGAGCGGCGCATCGTTCGTGCTCGGCTACACGAACGGCTGGATCGGCTACCTGCCGATTCAGCGCGCGTATCAGGAAGGCGGCTACGAGGTGGGTGTGGGCTCATGGAGTCGCGTGGCGCCCGGCTCGGCGGAGAAGCTGGTAGCAGTGGCGAAGAAGCTTTTGCATCAAACCGGCTGACCAGAGCGCAAAGACAGTTTTTTGTCCAGCGCGGTCTAGGAAGGACACATAATGAAACGGCATGAAACCATAGCGACACTGATTTTCTGCGTTCTGGCGGCGGGAACGCTGACGGACCGTGTGGGCGCGGCGGAGACCTTTGAACTGGTTGTGGCGCCGGTCGGGGCGAAGAACCCGCGCAACAGCGAGGCGGCGATCATCCAGCGGAAGGACGGCTCGCTGTTGCTGGCGTGGACGGAGTTCTATGCGAGCCAGGGCGCGGATCACGGGCCGGCGCGAATCGCAGCCAAGTTGTCGCCGGATGGCGGGCGGACGTGGGGCGAGAAGTTCACGCTGATCGAGAATGACGGCGGCTGCAACGTCATGGAGGTCAATCTCCTGCGCCTCCGGAACGGCGATCTGGCGCTCTTTTATTGCCAGAAGAACACCGAATCGAGCGATTGCCGCATCATGATGCGCACATCCGCCGACGACGGGAAAACGTGGAGCGATGGCAAGCAACTCAGCCCGGCTGGCAAATACACGGGCCTCACCAACGGCCGCTGCGTCCGGCTGCGAACCGGGCGCATCCTGCTGGAGGCGTGGGAGGGCGGGGACAGTTACTGCGTTCTCTCCGACGACGACGGCAAGACCTGGCGCGACAGTCAGCGTGTGCAGCCGGCGAAAGGCAAGTGCTACGAGCCTGCGTGCATCGAACTGACAGACAGACGCGTGATGATGTTGATGCGCACCGGATTGGGCTGCCAATACAAGAGCCTCTCGAAGGACAGCGGCCAGACGTGGACTGAGCCGGTGCCGACGCCGCTCGCCGGCACCGCCGCGCCGCTCGCCATCACGCGCATCCCGACCACCGGTGACCTGTTGGCGATCTGGAACCACAACCCGGGCGCCAAAAGGCGAAATCCTCTCACGGCAGCGATCTCCAAGGACGAAGGCGAGACGTGGACAAGCTTTCGCAACGTGGAAGACGCGCCCGCCGATGACGCGTGGGCGTATCCCGCCGTCACGTGGGTCGGCAACCGCGCGCTCATCACCTATTTCAACTACAAGGGCGGCCTGTCGCTGAAGCTGCGGAGTCTGCCGGCGAGTTGGTTCTATCAAAGCGATCCTGCCTCTGACCGCAACCGGCTGCGCGCGGAGTTCTTGAAGATGTGCGACGCGGCCTGCGCGGAACTGAACACGCCGGAGCGCAAGGTGCCTTTCTACCACGACTCCTACGCGGTGCGCGCTCTGGCGGTGGCGTTTGATCTCACGGGCGGGCGGAAGTATCTGGAGGTTTGCCGGCGATGGTCGGACCGGATGCTCGAGTATCAAAACGGCATGACGCCCAAGGGCGCTTACTGGATGCATTACGGCCGCAAGCCGGGCGAGACCAAGGGCGAGTGGTATGCCGCCGACTGCGCCAGCATCGCGCTGGGCGTGCTGGCCACGGCGGCGCGTTGCGAGAGCGCAGCCGACCGGAAGCGTTACATGGACTCGGTGACGGCGTATGCGAAGCTGGTGATGGACAACTACGTCGGGCCGGGCGGCGGGATCACCGATGGACTCTGGAGCAAGTTCGACGGCGAGTGGTGGTGCTCCTCAGGCATCTTCGGCTCACTGGCGTTCCTGCTCTACGCGGAGACGGGCAACGAGGAATACCTGAAGGTTGGCCGAGGCGCGCTCGACTGGCTCAACAAGATGGATTTTCGCAAGGCCGAGCACATCGGCTTCAAGGAGGCAGCCCCGGCGGTGGTGATGTATGTCTTCGAGGGTTTCTCGGCCGGCATGGCATACCTCGACCTTCAGAGTCCGCTGGGCAAAGCGAGCGTCGAGCACATCCGCGCGGCGCTGGAGTGGATGCGCGAGAACCAGCGCGGGCGCGGCGCAAACTGCCCGTGGGACTACGAGAAGCAGTGGGGCTGCAAACTCGGCGGGTTGCCGTTCCATCAATACGTCTATGCCCGCTACCTGCCCGATGGCGCGGCCATCGCCGCCGCCGCCGACCAGGAACTGCGCTACCTCGCCACCCAGGTCTTTGCAGCCGGCGAGCCGAAGCTGACGCAGTTGGTCTGCTTCACGATGATGTCCTGCGCGGAGAAACTCAGCCCCGGCGCGATCTACCGGAAGAGTAGTCGTCTCGTTCCGCGAGACGGATTGCGATAACAAATGTCCTCTCGCGGAGCGAGAGGACTACTTTGCCCTTGACCGCCACGGGTGTCGTCATAGGCTGCGCGGCACATGGAAGCGGGCGTCCGGCAAAATGAAAACGGTTCTCAGCAGCAGCCTCGTTTGCGCCGGGTGCTTGGGCTGGGCGACCTGATCTTCTACGGGGTCGTGCTCATCCAGCCGGTGGGCGCCATCGGGCCGTTCGGCATCGCCAACAAGATGTCGCTCGGCCACGTGACGGCCACGATTCTCATCGCGCTGGTCGCCATGATGCTTACCGCGTTGAGCTACGGGCGCATGGCCGCGCTCTATCCGACCGCCGGCTCGGCCTACACCTATGTGGGACGCGGGCTGAATCCGCATCTCGGCTTCGTGGCCGGATGGGTGATGCTCCTGGATTACCTCGTCATTCCCGTGGTCAACGTCGTGTATGGCTCGCTGAGCGCGCAGCGGTTGGTGGACGATCTCGCGCCGGGATTGACGCACCAGATTGTCGGTCCGCTCGGCCTGCCGATGAGCGACGAACGGGCGGCGTTCGTCCTGTGGGTGATTGCGTTCACGGGCGTGATCACTTTCCTGAACCTGCGCGGCATCAAGTGGACCGCGCGGGCCAACCAGATCCTCATGGTTGCGATGTGTCTGGTGATCGTGATTTTCGTGGTGCAGGCCGTCCGCTACCTCTGGGCGGCGCAGGGCTGGGCAGGCTTGTTGTCGGCGGAGCCGTTCTACAACCCGCGCACGTTCGATCTGCGGGCCGTTTGCACCGCGACCTCGCTGGCCGCGCTGACCTACATCGGCTTCGACGGCATCACAACGCTGGCGGAGGACGTCCGCGAGCCGAAGCGCACGGTGCCGCTGGCGATCGCGCTGGTCTGCGTGCTAATCGGCGTGTGCGCGGCGGCGCAGGTCTATCTGGCCCAGCGCGTGTGGCCGGACTTCACGACCTTCAAGAACCTCGACACGGCGTTCTTCGACGTCTGCGATCGGGTGGGCGGAAAGTTCCTGTTCAACGCGCTCGCCCTCGTCATGGCCGTCGCCTGCCTCGGCAGCGGGTTGACCGGGCAGGTCGGCGCGGCGCGGTTGTTGTTCGGGATGGGACGCGACAACGCGCTGCCGAGGGTCTTCGCCCGGCTGGACCGGCGGAACAATCCGGCGTTGAACATCGGGCTGATGGGCCTCGTCGCGCTGGCCGGCGCGCTCTGGCTCGACTACGAACGCGCCGCGACGTTGATCAACTTCGGCGCGTTTCTGGCGTTCCTCGGCGTGAACCTCGCCGCCATCCGCGAGTTCGTCTTCCGGCCGCCGGCGGGCCACAAGCGCAACTGGCTGGCCGACCTGATTTCGCCCGGCTTGGGGTTCTTGTTTTGTCTCGCGATCTGGTGCAGCCTGCCGACGCCTGCGAAAACCGTCGGCGGCATCTGGTGCGCCGTCGGTCTGGTCTATACCGCGGTCAAGACGCGCGGTTTTCGCCGGCAACCGACGATGATTGATTTTCGCGAAACGTAAAGGATGTATGCCGACTCGACGAAGATCAGGATTGCTGGCCCTTGGAGTGATGTTGCTCGCCTTTGGGCACGCAACGCAATGCGCGCGGGCCGACGAGGCGCGGACACTGAGCTATACGCTGCTGGCACCGGCTGCGCGGGCCAGCGTGCCGTCGTGGGCGCAGCCGGGACGGATGCGATACGGACGCTGCGACGGCGGGCCGGTGGAGGTCTGCAAGGCGTTCATGAGCGGCTGGGAACAGATTCGCCATCCCGACGCCATCCTGCCCTGCGCCACCGAATACAACGACGCGACCATCGCGATGCTGAAACGGGCGCGGATCAACTGGATCTGGGTCACGTGGAGCGTCGGGTTTTCGTATCCATCCGAAGCCGTGCAGCGCCGGCTGGTCGCGCCGTTCATCGCAAAGTGCCGCGCGGCGGGCATCCGCGTCAGCGCCTACGTCTCGCTGACCAACATGTTCATAGACGACATGGTCAAGAACGAGCCGCGCTCGGCGGACTGGATGCAGGTCGAGGCCGACGGCACGCCGCGCCCCTACAGCGCCGCCAAATACGACGGCAAGCCCACGCGCATCATTGCCTGCCTCAACAACCCGGAGTGGCTCGAATACTCGAAGCAGCGCATCGCCTCGGCCGTCGCGGCGGGCGTGGACGCGATCTTCTACGACAACAGTTTTCACGGCTGCAAATGCCGGCTCTGCCAGGAGAAGTTCGCCGGGTTCACCAAGTCGCTCTACGGCCAGCCGTTGCCCGTGCCGGGAATCAAGACGCAGGCAGTCTCCGGCAACACGCAGGGCCGCGAAATCATCGCGCCGGCCGACGCGCCGGGACTCAGCGCGAAGGCGTGGTCCGCGTTCTGCAACAAGACGGTGTCGGCCGCGCTGGCACACCATCGCAAATACGCCGACTCGCTGAAACCGGGCATCCTCGTCTATGCGAACACGCACCAGCAGCCTTTTCAGAACGACGGCCTCAACGCGATCTTCACCGAGGACGGCCACGAGCCGGGACTGCGGGGCGCGGAGCTATCCAGCAACATCGGCCTCTACAAGTTCTTCTACGCTGAGGGCGACGGCTGCAAACCGATCCGCATCGAATGCGGCCGGCGGATTCATGCCGACCGCATGGACAACCTGATGCCGCCGCGCAGCGAGATGCTGGCGGTCTATGAATCCGCCGCCAGCCAGGGCGCGCAGCAAACGTTCATGGAGATGGGCTTCACCACGAAGATTGCGCTCGGCGACCGCGACCCTCGCGACTCGCTCGCCGCACTGACTGTCGCGAACCAATGGCTCGCCGCGCACGAATCGCTGTTCGCCGAGGTGGAGCCGATCGCCAAGGCCGCCGTGGTGCTGCCAGCGTGGGAATCCGTCACGCCGTTGGTGCGCGCTGGCAGAAACTTCGTCGTGCTGCAACCGAAACATCTGACGCCAAATCAATTGGCGCAGTTTTCGTTGGTGGTCTTGCTCAACGTCCGCGATATGACCGACGAGCAGGCTGAAGCGGTGCTCGGTTATGTGAAGCAAGGCGGCCGGCTGATCGCGACGGGAGACACGTCGTCCTGCGACGGCGTGTTTCGCAACCGCGCGAAGCCCGCGATGGCGTCGCTGCAAAGCGTCGAGCGGTGCGTGTGGCGTCCCGGCAAACCGACGACTGACGACCTGCTCGCCGCGTGGCGGCGGTTGGATGACACGCCGCTGGTGGAACTCATCTCCGCGCCAGAGCATCTCTCCTTCAACGTCGCCCGCTCGTGGGATGGGAAGCGCACGCTGGTCTATCTGATCAACTACGGCCCGCAACCGGTCGCCGGTTGTGAAGTGAAGTTGAACCTGCCGACACAAGTTCGCTCGCTGCGGTTTTACGCGCCGGGAGTTGCGACGCGCTCACTTGCCGGGCAACACTCAGTGAACATACCGGCGTTCGACTTGTTCGCCGTTCTGGAGGTCAAATGAATATGAATCGAGTTGCCACACGATGGGTTCTTGCCGTTTGGTTTATCGTTGCGGGCGCGCAGGCAGTGGAGAAGGATTCGCTTCAGCTCACGCTGCCGCCCGCGTGGTATGCCGTGCCGGGCGTGCCGATGAGCCTTTACCACGACAACGTCGTGTTGACCGAGACGCCGGAGAAGTTTCGCTTCGAGGTGGCGTGCAACATCGGCAAGTCGGAGGCGCGGCGCTGGACCGTGACGCCGATGGACAAGGACGCGGGCGATCACGCGATGAGTGTCGTGGTGAAGGACGCGCAAGGAAAGGCATTGGCGCAGGCGAAGACCGTGTTGCGCGTCATTCCTCGAACCGCTGGTGCAGGGAAAGGCCTGCGGTTGCTCATCATCGGCGACAGCCTGACGCACGCCACGACTTACCCCAATGAAATGGCGCGTCTGCTCTCGGAGCCGGGCAATCCGAAGTGGACGATGCTCGGCACGCACAAGCCGGCGTCCGCCAAACCGGGCGTGGCGCATGAGGGCTACGGCGGCTGGACGTGGGAGGCGTTCCTGTCGCGTTACGACGCGAAGCTCGGCCACAAGCTGGACGAGAAGGGCAAGCGACCGAGCAGTCCGTTTGTGTTTGCAGGCGCGGACGGCAAGCCGGTGTTGGACATCGCGCGCTACATCCGCGAGAACTGCGCGGGCCAGCCGCCGGACGTGGTGTCGGTCCTGCTCGGCATCAACGACTGCTTCAGCGCCAGTCCGGATGACCTCAAGGCGGTGGATGCGAAGATCAGCGTCGTCCTGGGCAACGCAGAGATGTTCCTGAAGGCGTTTCGCGCCGCGGCGCCGCGCGCGGTGTTTGCGGTCGGCCTGACCACGCCGCCCAACTCGCGCGAGTCGGGCTTCGAGGCCAACTACAAGGGCAAGTATCATCGTTGGGGTTGGAAGCGCATCCAGCATCGCCTCGTGCAACGGATGCTGGAGCAACTGGGCAGTCGCGAGCGTGAAGGCATCTACATCGTGCCGGCGGAACTTAATCTCGATCCCGTGGACGGCTACCCGGACAACAACGGCGTGCATCCCAACGCCACGGGTTATCAGCAGGTCGGGGCGAGTTTTTACTGCTGGTTGAAGTGGTGGCTGCAAGCCAAGCGGCCGTGAACGGCCTACTTTCCACCCGTGCCGAGGATCTTTTCAGCGCGCGCGAAGGAACCGAGATTGAAGACCTTCGTGTAGCCCAGACGCTTCAGTAGCTGCGCGCCCGCGCCGCTGCGCCCGCCGCTCAGGCAGTGCAGCAACAGCACGGCTGACTTGTCAGGAACTTCCTTGCCGATCCGCTGCTCCAGTTCGTCCAGCGGGATGTTGATGGTGTTGGGCAGATGACGCTCGCGATATTCCCCGGCGCTGCGGACGTCAATGACCTTCGCGCCTTGCCGCAGATACTCGCGAGCGGCCTCGTCGCTGAGGGAGTCGGCTTGCTTGAAGGCCAGAAGAACCGCGGCGGCGGCCACAACGCCCAGGATGACGATCCATTGCATATTCACCATGCTTGCGCCTTGCCTACCGCGTGGTTCTGGATCGGCGCGCCGCCTCGCGCACGCTTTTGAGGTAATCGGAGAGGTCGCCGTATTCCTCGTTGTCCAACCGCGCCTTGTCCTTCATTTTCCACAGCAACCGCTTCCACGCCATGTCGTCATAGACCGTGATGTCGTGGTGTTCGTGGCAGCGGATGCAGCGGGTGTCATACAACTTCTTCGCTGCCGCGTCCGCCGCCGGTTGTTCCGCCGCGTCCGCGGTGAGGAAAGGGAGCAACGCGCTTGCTGCCATGAGCAGCAAGCGCGCCACAAGATGTCCGCCACTGGGAGACGGATGCCGGTTCTTGCGTAGCGTCGTCACAACAAGTGTCTCTTAGTGTTTCGCCGTGGATACATCAAACTCTTTTTCGCTTGCCCGTCTTCGCGGCCGGATTCACCCTTCCGAGCCGCCGCCATGAAAACGAAATCCCTCCGGTCCATCGTATCCGCAACCCTCCTGCTCGCCGCGATGACCTCCGATGCCGCGTGGCAAGTGTGGACCTGCCGCGACACGGTCCGCGTGTTGCGCGACGAGCCTGCGGGCAAGGCAAAGAACGTCGCGCTGGCCGCCGCGCGCAACGAATGGGAGAGCTTCCAGATTCTCCTGCGCTCCGACGCGCCCGTCAAAGGCGTGAACGTCGAGCCTGGCGACCTGAAAGGCCCGCGCGGCGCGGTCATCCGGGCCGCCGACGCGGTGCTCTACCGGCAGCATCAACTTGAACTGACGTTGCCCAGCCATCGCAACGACCGCTTCACACCCGGCTGGTATCCCGACCCGCTGATTCCATTCCGCCATCCGCTCACCAAGCAGCCGCTCGCGGACGGACGACTCAAAGCCGTGCCGTTCGATCTGCCTGCGGGTGAAACGCACGGGTTCTGGGTGGACATCCTCGTGCCGCCGGACGCGAAGCCCGGCAAG
The DNA here is from genome assembly GCA_016219905.1 of Verrucomicrobiota bacterium. Lineage (GTDB taxonomy): Bacteria > Verrucomicrobiota > Verrucomicrobiia > CAIQCK01 > CAIQCK01 > JACRKA01. The sequence goes on along the minus strand of JACRKA010000111.1, from coordinate 1,022 downwards.
TATCGCGGCACGTATCGCGTCACCGACGGCGGCCGCGAGGCGGCGAAGATCGTGGTGGAACTGACCGTATGGGACTTCGAGTTGCCCCGCGTCTCCACGCTCCAGACCGCGCTTGGCTCGCCAGCGGAGCGGATGCGTGGCTACTACGCAAAGCGCGCCAAGGCCGGCGAGGAACCGGAGCCGAAGGATTGGGACGCCGTCGAGGCGCAGGTCGCCGGCGAGGTCAGCCGCCATCGCATCAACGCAACACCCCCCACCGCCTTGCTGACGCCGCAGAAGGAAGCCGACGGTTCGTATCGGTTCACAGCAGAGCAGGTGGACGCGCTGCGGAAATTCGTGGACACCTGGCACGTCAACGCCATCCACACGCCGCATCCACGCGCCGCTGTCAAAGATCCCGTGGCCGAGCGCGACAAGCTCCACGCGTGGCTGAAGAGCTTCGACCGGATGGCTGCAGAATTGAACCGGCCGTTCGTGACTTTCTTCACCTACCTCAAGGACGAGCCGAACGACGAGGAGGAGTATCACTACGTCCAGAAGTGGGGGCCGCCCGTCCGCGCGGCCAAGTCGGTCGTCAAGGTCATGATCGTCGAGCAAACGAAGACGCAGAACGCAAAGTGGGGCGACCTCTACGGCGCGGTGGACATCTGGTGCCCGCTGTTCCCGCTGCACGACGAGGAGACCGCCGCGCAACGCCGCGCGCTCGGCGAGACGATCTGGACCTACACCGCGCTCTGCCAGCGCGACCCGACGCCGTGGTGGCAGATTGATTTCCCGCTATTGAACTACCGCGTGCCATCGTGGATCGCGTGGCGCTACCACATGCGCGGCCTGCTCTACTGGGGCGGCATGTCGTATTGGTCAGGCGTCGAAGACCCGTGGACCGACCCGAAGACGCTCGACCGCCGCAAGGACGGCAAAGGCCCGCTCTACCAAGGCGAAGGCACGCTGGTCTATCCGGGCCGCGCGGCCGGCTACGACGGCATCGCGTCGAGCCTGCGGCTGAAAGCGTTGCGCGACAG
>JACRKA010000115.1 GCA_016219905.1 Verrucomicrobiota bacterium | reverse complement strand
TTCAAGATCGCCGTCGCGCCGTTCCACCAATGGGCGCCCGATGCCTACGAAGGCTCGCCGACGCCCGCGACTGCGTTCATCGCCACCGGCTCGAAGATCGCGTCGTTTTTCATCCTTGTGAAGGCGCTGTTTATCGGCTTTGCCGGCGCGCAAGGCGCGGCGGCGTGGGGCAGTCCCGGCACCGGATGGGTCGGCGTCGTCGCGACGCTGGCGGCCATCACGCTCATCGTCGGCAACACCGCCGCCATCGTCCAGCGCAACGTCAAGCGCCTGCTCGCCTACTCGTCCATCGCCCACGCGGGCTACATCCTCACCGGCCTCGTCGCCGCCAACGCCCTCGGCGCGGCGAGCGTGTTCTTCTACATCATCGTCTATGCGTTCACCAACCTCGGCGCGTTCGGCATCGTCGCGGCGCTCAGCGCCCGCGTCGGTGGCGACGATTTCAAGGATTTCACCGGCATCTACAAGCGCGCGCCGTTGCTGACGTTCCTGATGCTGCTCTTCGTGCTCTCGCTGGCGGGCGTGCCGCCGCTCGGCGGATTCTTCGGCAAGTTCTACCTCTTCACCGCGGCCCTCAATGCCGACCCGAAGAACCTCGGCCTGCTCTGGCTTGTCATCCTCGGCATCGCCATGAGCGCCGTGAGCCTTTACTACTATCTCATCCTGCTGAAGACGATGTATGTCGTCGAGCCAGGCGAGGTGGACGGCAATCCCGCCGCGACGGACCGCATCGTTGCGCCGGCGTTCCTCAACATCGCGCTTTTGGTCTCCGTCGCCGTCGTCCTCTGGACGGGCATCGCGCCACAACAGATGCTCGGCCTTATCGAGCAGTTCATGAAGTTCCTTCCGTCGTGACATGAGCAGCCCCGACGCAATCGCGCGCGCCCGCGCCATGGTGGAAAAGCATCCTACGAACGAACTGGCGCGTTTCAGCTACGCCAGAGCACTTTTCGATGCCAACCAGCACGCCGAGGCTGCCGAACAACTGCAGCAGTGCATCGCGAAGAAACCCGACTGGATGGTCGCGACCATCCTGCTGGGCCGCTCGCTGATCACGCTCGACCGCAAGCCCGAAGCAAAGCAAACGCTCGAGCGGGCGCTGGAACTGGCCATTGCCCAAAACCACGTCGGCCCGCGCGGCGAAGTGGAAGCGTTGCTCGACACCCTCCGCTGAGCGCGCCCCTCGCGACGGTTGTAATCGAGCCTGCGCGCGATACAATGGCCGCACCGTGTCCCGCATCTGCGTGATCTTCAACCCCGCCGCACGCGGCGACCGCGCACAGGCGCGGTTGCGTCGGCTGCGCGAGTTGGCCGGCGACGCCGATCTGCTGCCGACGGATGCAGCAGGGCATGCGATTACGCTGGCAGAGCAAGCGGCGCGCGGAGGTTGCGGCACCGTGGTGGCGGCGGGTGGCGACGGCACTATCAACGAGGTGGTCAACGGCCTGATGCGAATCCCCGCGGCGTCCCGCCCGCGCCTCGGTGTTGTGCCAATCGGCACGGCAAACGTCTATGCACGCGAACTGGGCTTGCCGTTCAGCGTGGATGCCGCTTGGCGGGTGGCGGCTGCCGGGCGCGAGCGGTGCGTGGACGTGGGCGTCGCGCGAGCAGCGGGCGGCGAGCAGCGATACTTCGCGCAACTGGCAGGGGCGGGCTTCGACGCGCTGGCGATCGCGGCGCTCGACATGAGGTTGAAGAAGCGGATCAACTGGCTGGCCTACGTCGTGAGCGGGTTCCGCACCGTGGCGCGCGGGCTGCCGCGGTTGACCGTGACGGCGGATGACCGGCGTTGCGAGGGCTGCTTTGTGTTCATCGGCAACGGGCGGTTCTACGGCGGGTCGTTCCCGTTGTTTCCCGACGCGCAACTGGACGATGGCGCGCTGACGGTGTGCGTGTTTGAGGGCGGGCGTGTGCTCGATGTGCTGCGCTACCTGCCGCGCGTGCTGACCGGCTCGCACCCGAAACTGGCGGACGTGCGCTACTTCAAGGCAAAGAGGGTGCGCGTCGAGTCGGCGGAGACAGTTCCGACGGAACTGGACGGGGAGTTGTGGGGAAACTGTCCGGCGGAGTTTTCGGTCGAGGCGGGAGCGTTACGGGTGCTGGTGCCGTGATTCGTGATCCGTGACTCGTGGTTCGCGGACAGATTACGAGTCACAAATCACGAATCTCACTGCACCGGCTGTGCGCGCACCGCAGGGGGCTGGCCGCCGACGCCGGGCATGCCGCCGGCTTCCTGCATGGCGCGATAGACTTTCTCCAGCGGCAGCGAGGCCATCACCTCGACGCTGCCGTCTTCGAGATACTTCGGCTCGCTGATGTCGGCGCCCTGCATCAGGCCGCCGACACGGGCGCGGACCTGGTCGTTCTGGGTCATGAAATCGCGGACGGTGGTCTGCGCGTCAATCTGCACACCCTGGAGCTTCTCCATCAGGTTGCGGCGTGCATCAAGCTCTGCGGCCCGTTCGGCGTTGAGCTTCGCCGCGGTCCCGGTCTCCCCCTCGCGAGGGACACCGGAGCCTTTGGCGGAAACGCCGCCGGTCGCCCACGCGGGCATGCCGGGGCCTGGCGGTGGCGGCATCATCGAGCTGCCGCCCGGCGGTGCGCCACGAATCGTGTCGCCGCGCACGGTGCCGGAGCCGGTCTCGCGGATCTCGCGGGGCGGGCCGAAGTCCATGATGCGCTCCACCTGATACGTGCGGATCGGATAGGCGAACGGCGGGTTGAACGGCGTGGGCGGATGGACGACCCATTCCTGGATTTCCTGCAGCCACTTGACGACGTCCTGGATGGTGACTTCGAGGTCCATCTCACAGGTCTGGTCGGGCAGGAAACGGGTGGGGCCGATCTGCCGCGCGCCTTTCATGTAGGCTTCGAGCCGGCCGTTGATGATGTCGGCCTGCGTGACGAAGTCGCGCACGGTGGTGTTGGCGTCAATGCGGATGCCACGGATGCGCTCGGCGAGCTTGCGCATCCCGTCCACCTTGGCGGCGCGCTCGGCGAGCATGCGGCCTTGGGCGGTGACGTTTTCCCAACCAGGAAAAACCTGGCGCGGGACGATGGCGGCGGTGCCACCATAGGCGGGCGGCGCCTGTTGCGGGACGCCGGCGCCGGGCATGCTCGCTGAGCGCGTGGTGCCCTGGCCTTGCGCGCGGATGACGACTTCCTGGTTGAGGGTCGTCATGTTTTCGGTGACGTAAGTGCGGCCGCTGGGATAGGTGCGCTGGATTTGCTCGATGGCGGCCCGGACCTGCTGCAGGGTCACTTCCATCTCCATCCTGTAAACCTCGCCATCCCACGTCTCGCTGCCCGGCACGACACGGGAGCCGCGCAGATGTTCCATCATGGCCGTGTTGATCTGGTCACTCTGGGTGACGAAATCGCGCACAGTGGTGGCGGCGTCAATACGCAGCCCTTTGATGTTCTCCAGCAGGTTGCGCTGGGCGTCCTTGCGGGCCGCTTCCTTGGCCAGAAGTTTTTCCTGGCCGGGATGGAATTGCGACCAGGCGGGCGTTGCGACAGCGCAGATAAGCGCGATGGCCAGCCACGTGGTGATTCGGATGTTCGGTTTCATGATTTCCTTTCGCTAAGGCTTCTTGCTCTGCGGATCCTTGTAAAGCTTCAACCACTCTTCTTCGCTGATCTGTCGGTTCTGCGTCTCGACCGTCTGCGGCGGATCAGCCGGGCGCGGCGGCGGCTCGATGGCCGGCGCCGTCGGCGGGTGGTGGACTTCCATCGTCATGTCCACCTCCACGCGGCCGCTCGGATAATAGCGCGTCTGGACGACTTGCGCACCAACGATATAGCCGGATGCCGTGATGTGGCGCCTGCCATCCGCCACGACCTGCGTGCCCTGTCCCAGCGCGAGCGCCAGGTTGCGATAAGCGTCCACGACCGCTGCGCGCTCGGCCATCAGCCGCAACTGTCCGCGCGAGCCGGAGCGACCGGCCAGCCCCGTGCCTGTGACGCGAATAACGCCCTGGCCCGGCGCAGGCGTGTTGGGTTGAAATGCATAGCGTGGCGCTTCGGCCGTCCAGCCCGAAGCCGCCAGAACAAGGAGCACCGTTGCGCAAGCCGTCCTGAACATTGCGGCTAACGTAACGCTCACAGAGAAACGGGTCAAGATTGCCGCCATGAGTGCGCGTATTGACGCGCCGAACGGCCGTGTATTCAACGCCCCGTCGTCAAAAAGCCTTCGGCACCGCCGCGATCAGCTTCTGCGTGTAGGGATGCTGCGGCCGCTCGTATATCTCCTCCGAGCTGGCCGCCTCGACGATCTTGCCTTGCGTCATCACCAGTACCCGGTCGCTGATGTGCTCCACCACCGCCAGATCGTGGGCGATGAAAAGGTAGGTCAGCCGATACTGTTCCTGCAGGTCTTGCAGCAGATTGATGATCGCCGCCTGCACCGACACGTCCAGCGCGCTCACCGGCTCGTCGCACACGATGAACTTCGGCTCCACCGCCAGCGCCCGCGCGATGCCGATGCGCTGCCGCTGCCCGCCGCTGAACTCGTGCGGGTAACGGTTCATGTGCTCCGGCTTCAGGCCCACACGGCGCAACAGCTCGGCGATGCGGTCGCGCCGCGCGTTGCGGTCCATCTGTCGGAAATGGATCTTCATCGCCTCGCCGACGATGGAGGCGATGGTCATGCGCGGGTTGAGCGAGCCGAAGGGATCCTGGAACACCATCTGCATCTGTTTGCGCAGAGGGCGCAGTTCGCGCTCCGAGGCGTGCGTGATGTCGTGGCCATCAAACCGCACCTCGCCAGCCGTCGGCTCCAACAGGCGCAAGATGGCGCGGCCGATGGTGGTCTTGCCGCTGCCGCTCTCGCCGACGAGGCCGACGGTTTCGCCCGGTTCGATGGCAAAGCTCACGTCGTCCACGGCCTTCACCTCGCCAATCTTGTGGCGGATGACGCCGCCCATGATCGGGAAATACACTTTCAGGTTTTTGACTTCGAGAAGTGGCATGGCGGTCAGCGTCCCAAAGCCGCTTCAATCTCGGCGTGGTTGATGGTTTTCAGTCGGTGCTTGTGCGCCCCGAGCCGCGGGATGCACTCCAGCAACGCCTTGGTGTAAGGATGCTGCGGCTCATGCAGCACGCGCTGCGTCGGGCCGTATTCCACGATCTTGCCACGGAACATCACGGCGATGTTGTCGGCGATGTCGGCGACGATGCTGAAGTTGTGCGTGATGAGCATGATCGCCATGCCAAGCTTTTGCTTTAGTTCTTTCAGCAACTCCATGATCTGAGCCTGGATGGTCACGTCCAGTGCGGTAGTCGGCTCGTCGGCCACAAGCAACGACGGGTTGCACGCCAGCGCCATTGCGATCATCACGCGCTGTTGCATGCCGCCGCTGAGTTGGTGTGGATAGTCGCCCATCCGCAGCCGGGCGTCGCGGATGCCCACGAGCGTCAGCAATCGCTCGGCCTCGGCATCCACGTCCTTCACGTCACGACGATGCAACTCAATGGCCTCGGCGATCTGCGAGCGAATTTGGAAGACCGGGTTCAGCGACGTGCTCGGCTCCTGGAAGATGTAGCTGATCTGCGCCCCACGGACCCGGCGCAGTTCTTCCGGCGAAAGCTTCAACGTGTCCCGCCCCTTGAAGATGATCTCGCCGCCGAGGTAACGCGCCGGTGGCGATGGCACCAGCCGCGTCAGCGCCATCGCCGTCACGCTCTTGCCACTACCGCTCTCGCCCACCACCGCCAGCGTTTCGCCCGGCTTCATCGAGAACGAGATGCCGTCCACCGCGCGCACTTCGCCCTCATCGGTGAAGAAGCTGATCCGCAGGTCGCGGACGTCGAGCAGGGTTTGATTCGTATTTTCCATCAGGTGGCCGATCCTTCAGCGGTTTTCAGTTTGGGATCAAGCGCGTCGCGCAGAGCGTCGCCGACAATGTTGAGGGCGAGCACCAGGAAGAACATCGCAGCGGTGGCGCCGCCGAGTTCCCACCAGACGCCCAGCCAGAGGCGCTGCTTGGCGTCGTTGATCATCACGCCCCAGCTTGGCTCGTTGGCGATGCCGACGCCGAGGTAGCTCAGGATGACCTCGGTGAGGATGAAGCGCGGGAACAGCAGCGTGAAGGTGATGATGACGATGTGCAGGACGTTGGGCGCGATGTGGCGCAGCATGACAGTGAGGTGGCCCGCGCCGAGGGCGCGCGCGGCGGCGACGTAGGCTCGCTGCTTGTGCTTGAGGTATTCGCCGCGGATGAGACGGCAGAGGCCGACCCACGCGACGAGGCCCATGCCGATGACGATGCCTTTCATGCCGCGGCCGACGACGTAGCTGATGGAGATGATGGAGAGGATGCTCGGCACGGAATCCACCACGGAGTAGAGCCAGATGATCGCGTTGTCCACCCAGCGGCCGAAGTAGCCCGCCAGCGCGCCGAGCAGGAATCCGAGCGGAATGAGGATGGCACTGCTCAGGATGGCGATCTCGAACGCGATGCGGACGCCCTGGATGAGCTGGGCGACGTTGTCGCGGCCGGTGAAGTCGGTGCCGAGCCAGTGGCGCAACGACGGCGCGGCGTTGCGGGCGTCAAAGTCGGTGACTTTGTAGGACGGCACGACATCGCGGAGATAGGCCGTCCAGTAAACTGATTCTGCGTAGAGCCAGATGCCGACGTAGATGACAATGATCCAGAGGCAGGCAGCCGCGAGCCGGTTGCGGCGGAATTGGCGCCACGCCGTGCTCCAGAGCGTCTGGGGCTTCGCGGCAAGCGCGGCGGAGTTGGCGGCAGTGGCGGTCATGAGTTTGCGTAGGAGCCGACGTGAGGAGGCTCATCGGGTCCGGCCGAGAGCCGCACAACGAGTCTCCTTACGTCGGCTCCTACGAGTTTGGTTGGCGGCGTCAGTTTCATTGCAGTCGGATGCGCGGGTCGGCCCACGTGTAGAGCAGGTCGGTGACGAGGTTCGCGATGACGAAGATGACAGAGCCGATGAAGACCATCGCGAACAGCACCGGCTCGTCACCGGTATAGATGGCGTCCACGGTCATGCGGCCGAGGCCGGGGATGCCGAAGAAACTCTCCAGCATCAGCGAGCCGGTGTAGAGGAACGGGATCGCGACGACGACGTTGGTCAGGATCGGGATGGCGGCGTTCTTCAGGACGTGCTTGAAAAGGACTTCGCGTTGCGAGCAGCCCTTGGCGAACGCGGTGCGCACGTAGTCCTGATACATCTCGTCGAGCATGATGGTGCGGTAGAACCGCAGGCTGCCACCGATGCCGGCGATGACGCCGATGGCGACGGGCAGGAGGAGAAAAGCCGGTGACTCGAAGCCCCACACGGGGAACCATCGCAGCCTGAACGCGAAGAAATACTGGCCCATCATGATATAGACCAGCCCGCTGATGCTCATAGCGACGATGGAGACGACGACGAAGGTGCGGTCTATCCGCGTCCCGCGATAGAACGCACAGATCAACGCCAGCGCGATGGCCACGCTCAGTTCAACGAGGAAGATCGGCGTCGTCACGCACAGCGATGGCACAACACCGTCGGCCAGCATCCGCGAGATGCGCTGGTTGCTCTGGAGCGACTTGCCGAAGTCGAGCTGGGCGAACTGCCCCACGAGATGCCAGAACTGCGAATCGAACGCCGCAGCCGGGCTGCCGGTCTTCGCGGCCTCCTGCCAGTTGAAGAACTTCGGCTTGTCGAAGCCATACTGCTTGCGGATCTGCTCGATCTTCTGTGGCGTGGCGTTCTTGCCCGCCAGCCGCGCCGCGGGGTCGCCGCCGATGACGCGGTAGATGAAAAAGACCAGCAGCAACACGCCGAGCGTGATGGGGATCACGGTCAACAGCCGGCGGATGATGTAGGCGGTCATCGGCTCAGTGCGGCTTCACGCGGTAAAACTTCGTGTTCGGATACGGGAAGTCGTGCGGCTTGAAGTTCGCCACCCAGGGCTGCATCAGGCCGTAGAGCAATCGGTGGTAGAGGAACGCGCACGGGCAGTCCGCCAGCATCACGTCCACCATCTGCTGTGAGAGCGCGGTGCGCTCCGGCGATTCCTGCATCGTCAGGATGCGCTGGTAGAGCTTGTCGAACTCCGGGTTCTTGTAGTTGCAGTGGTTGACGCCGGGCGACTCGTTCGGGCCATACCAGAGTTGGAGCACGTTCTGCGCGTCGGGGTAGTCCATCACCCAGCCGCTGGTGAAAAGCTGCGACTCCTTGTGTTCGAGTTTCCGCCAGTGCTCGGCCTGCAACGAAAAGTTCATCGTCAGTTCAATGCCGATCGCCCGCGCGAAGTCCACCATCAACTGTCCCATCTGCCGCATCTCGGCGTCGCCCGCGCCGCCCATATCGAGCGTCAGCCGCAACCGCTGGCCGGTGCGCGCGTCCTTGCCGTCGGGATAGCCGGCCTCGGCGAGCAGCTCGCGGGCGAGGTCGAGGTTGAACCGCCACGGATATTGTCTGGCGGGGTCGTAGCCGGCGATGCCGGGCGTGATCGGGCCGCTGGCGGGCGTGACGCGGCCGTTGTTGAACTCGCTGAGTTGCTTCTGGTTGATGGCGCACGCGAACGCCTGCCGCAGCTTGCGATGACGCGCGGCCTCCTCCAGGGTCTTGCCGCCACCGACGACCGGGTCTTCCCAGTTGAAGCCGATGTAGAACACGTCCATCTCCGGCGTCTTGTGGAGCTTGATGCCGAGCCGGCTCATCTCCGGCGTCAGATCGAGGTCCTGGTTGATGACCTTGTTGAAGTAGTCCTTGCTGATGCCGGCGGAGTAGATCTGGCCCGCGAGGAACATCTGCCAGCGCGTGTAGTATTCGCGCACGTTGTAGAGGATGACACGGTCAATGATCGGCAGCGGCTTGCCTGCGTCCTCCAGCAGACCCTTCTCGCGGTCGCCCGGCTCGCCCTCGGCCGGATAACGCTGGCCGTGGAAGGTCGGGTTGCGCTCGTATTCCATGCGGTAGTTGCGCCGCCATTCCTTGAGCCGATACGGGCCGGTGCCGACGGGATGGTTCAGGAAGTCGTCCTTGTAATGCTCCACCGCCTCGCGCGGCGTCGCGAAGGCGTATTGCATCGTCAACACCCAGAGCAGTTGCGGATAGGGCTTCGTCACGCGGATGCGCAGTGTGTGGCGGTCGGGCGCCTCAAAGCCGGCGATGGGGCGAGAGTAGTCGGTCGGCTTTGACTGGTCCTCGCTCGCCTTGGCCCACTCGTCCACACCGACGACGTGTTCGGCAAAAATCCACGAGCCGGTCGAGAGTGTCTTCGCGTCCATCACCCGCTTGAAAGCGTAGATGAAATCGTCGGCAACCAGTTCGCGGCCCTTGCCATCGGGGAAACAGGGGTCGTCCTGGAAACGGACGCCCTTCTTGATGCGGAACGTATAGGTCAGCCCGTCGGGCGAAATGTCCGGCATCGCTACTGCGAGCCTCGGCACGACGCGGTAGGGCCGGACGAGATAGTCGTATTCGAGCAAGCCCTCATAGACTTTGCAGACCTGCGCGGCCGTCTCAGTGTCGCTGGCCTTGACGGGATCGAAGCCCTTGATGTCGCCGCCTTCGCCGTAATAGACCATCTCGCCGGGCTTGCCGGCGGGATTCGACGCGCCGCCGCAGCCGGCGAAGAGAGGCAGGAGGATCGCAAAGGCAGAGAGGAGACAAGGCCGAAGGTCGAAGGCCGAAGGCCGAAGGAAGGTCGAAATCCGAAGGCCGAAGCTCCAGGGCTTCGCGAGACGATCCGCATTTGGCGAACTGCTGGCAGCCATTCGAAAAACTGTGCTGCCGAAAACCGTCGCTGACAAACCTGTCGCGGATTTCGGTTTTCGGACTTCCTTCGGCCTTCGACCCCCGGCCTTCGGCCTTGCTTCACTTCGCGGCCGGCGCGGGAGCGGGAGTCTTCGCCGGCCCGGCCGGCTTCTCCGGCGCAACCGCCTTCGACTCCGCGGCGGGCGCGGCCGTTTTCTTGTCCTTCGCGGCCGGCTCGGATTTCTGCACCGCGGCAGGCGGCGCTTTCTTGACGGCGTCCAACACCGCCGATGATTGCCGCGAAAAAAGGAAGCCGAGCAAAATCGAGTTGATGAACAGGATTGCCGCCAGCCAGACCGTGGCCTTGGTCAGGATGTTGCCCGTGCGGGCGCCGAAGAGCGTGTCAGTGGCGCCGCTGCCGAACGCCGCGCCGAGGCCGCCGTCGGCCTTCGACGGCTGCATCAGCACGATCAGGATCATGAACAGGCACGCCAGCACCTGCACCGTCAGCATCAGTCCGATGAAAAATCCCATGACTAGCTCCTTGCGTTGTTGATGATTTCCACGAAATCGCGCGCCACCAGGCTCGCGCCACCCACCAGCGCGCCGTCCACGTCGGGCTGGCCGAGCAGCTCCTTCGCGTTGCCCGGCTTCACGCTGCCGCCATACTGGATGCGGACGCGCGCGGCCGTCTTCGAATCGCTCATGTCGGCCAGCAATTTGCGGATGAACGCATGCACTTCCTGCGCCTGCTGCGTCGTGGCGGTCTTGCCCGTGCCGATGGCCCACACCGGCTCGTAAGCGATGGTGATCTCGATCAGTTCCTCGGCCTTCAGTCCGGCGAGGCTGCTGGTGACATGATCCTTCACGACCAGTTCGGTGCGGCCGCTCTCGCGCTCCTGGAGCGTCTCGCCGACGCAGACGATCGGCTTCAGGCGCGCGGCCAGCGCGGCCTTGGTCTTCTTATTCACTGTCTCGTTGGTGTCGTGGAAAAACTGCCGCCGCTCGCTGTGGCCGAGGATGACGTAGGTGCAATACACGTCCTTGAGCATCGCGGCGTTCACCTCGCCGGTGAACGCGCCGAACTTGTCCCAATACATGTCCTGCGCGCCGAGCTTGACGTTGGAGCCGTCAAGGAACTGGCCGATCGGATAGAGGCCGGTGAACGGCGGGCAGACCGCCACGTCCACGTCGCGCACGAGCGCGAGGTCACGCTTGAGGTCTTTCGCGAGGCCCAGACCCTCGGCGACCGTCTTGTTCATCTTCCAGTTGCCGGCGATGAAAAGTTTGCGAGCTTTGTCCATGGGTGAATTTCAGTTACGAGATTGCAGTTTACTACTTGTCGGAGAGCGCCGCCACTCCGGGCAGCTCGCGGCCCTCAAGGAACTCGAGGCTGGCGCCGCCGCCGGTGCTGATAAAAGTCACCTTGTCGCCGACCTTGGCCTTCTTGACGGCCTTCACGCTGTCGCCGCCGCCGATGATGCTCTTGGCGCCAGCCTGCGTCGCCGCCGCGACGACGCGGGCGATTTCAAACGTGCCGGCCGAATACTCCGGGATCTCGAAAATGCCCATCGGGCCGTTCCAGACGATGGTCTTGGCCTGCATCAGTTCGTTGCGATACCGCTCGATCGTCTTCGGGCCGATGTCCACGCCACAGAAACCGACCTCGATGGAGGCGTCGGAGCTTTGGTGCGGGTTCTTGAACTCAACCTTCGGCTTTTTCTGGCCGGCGACGGGCGTCTCGACCTTCTGCGCCACGATGTGGTCGGCCGGCAGATGGAACTTCACGCCGAGCGCCTGGATCTTCGCGAGCACTTGCTTCGCGAGGCCGAGCTTGTCTTCCTCCACCAGCGACCTGCCGATGCCGATGCCCTGCGCCTTCAGGAACGTGTAGGCCATCGCGCCGCCGATGATGAAGCCGTCGGCCTTCGCGAGCAGGTTGGTGATGACGCCGATCTTGTCGCTGACCTTCGCGCCGCCGAGGATGACCAGGAACGGCCGCGCCGGGCTGGCCAGTTCCTCGCCGAGATACGTCAGTTCCTTCTGCATCAGGAAGCCGGCCGCGCTGGTCTTGATGAACTTGCAGACGCCCGCCGTCGAGGCGTGCGCGCGGTGCGCCGTGCCGAACGCGTCGTTGACGTAGATGTCGCCGACGCTGGCCAGCTTCTCCGCAAACTTCGCGTCGTTGTCCTCCTCCTCGGCATAAAAACGGGTATTCTCCAGCAAGACCACGTCACCGGGCTTCATCGCACCGACCGTCTTGGTGACCTTCTCGCCGATGCAGTCGTCCACGAATGCCACGGGCCGCTTCAGCAACTCCGCCAGCCGCGCCGCCACGGGCCGCAGGCTCATGCTCTCCACCCGCTTACCGTCGGGCCGGCCGAGATGGCTCGTCAGGACCACCTTCGTGCCGCGCTCGGTCAGGAACTCGATGGTCCTGACCGTTTCCTTGATGCGCGTGTCGTCGGTGATGGCGCACTTGTCGTCAAGCGGGACGTTGTAGTCCGCGCGCACCAGCACGCGCTTGCCGCGCAAGTCCTTCAGGTCTGCGATAGAAAGTTTGCTCATAAACTGCTCCGGCGACCGGCAGCACCGTTTCACCGGCGCAACCAACCGCCTTCAAGGTTTGGTTTCGGGCCTCATGAGGACTGGACGCATGCTTGGCGTGCCCGTCTGCCCGGAATTTGAAGCGCGGGATATTAGGGTCGCCCCTTGCCACCGTCAACGCTAAAGCCCTGTTCGTTTGCGTGCCGGGCGGCCGGTCGCGGCCGGGATTGACTGCCTTCGCGAAATCCCTAGCATCTGCTCCTGTTGTCCAACGACCGAACAGCCAAAGCCGCGGAAAGCCTCCGCACCCTGCCCGGCGACGAAACCCGCCAGATTCTCTGGCGGTTCGCAGATCGCTTCGACCTCCAGATGCTGGCCCAGTCCGCCCGCGCGGTTGCCCGCGGCCCTGTCGCGAGGCTGGTCGCCGAAGGCGAACGCAACTCGCACGCGTGGACCGCGCGCAAAGCCAGCCTCCTTCGCGCCTTCGACGAGACCGGCCTCACCGCCGCGTTCCTCGACCCCGAACACGGCGGCTTCATCGCCGGCCCGAAGAACCTCGCCCTCGCGCTGGTGGCCTTCGAGCTGTCCTGGGTGGACGCCGGCGCCGCCACCTGCTGCCTTGCCGGCCATCTCGCCCTCGCTCCCGTCGCCGCCCGCGGCACGCCGGAGCAGCGTGACGCCTGGCTGCGCCGCAGCGCGCCTCCCCAGCCCGGCGAAAACCGCCCTCCCGCGCGTGGCGCGTTTGTTCTCACCGAACCGCTACCCTACGCCGGCGTCGAAACCGCCATGCTCGGCGGCAAAGTCCGCATCGCCGAATGGCGCGAGGGCGGCGAGCCGATTCTTCACGTCGAGAAACGCGGCCGGTTCATCACCAACATGGACTTCGCCACCTTCGTCACCGCTGCTGTGGAGTCTGCCGACCCGCGCATCAAGGGCAGTTGCATGATCCTCCTCGAGGACACCGACCCCGGCGTCTTTGACCGCGGCGCGCCGGCGAAGAAGCTCGTGCATCAGTTGTCCTCGACCACTGATCCCGTCTTCGATTTGCGCGTGCCTGCCAGCCGCATCATCGGCGGCTACAGGATCAAGCGCGGCGCACTCGTGCCACGCTACAGCCACAGCGAGATCATCGAGGCTGTCTTCCGCCGCGCGCGCGTCACCGTCGCTCTGATGACCGCCGCCAAACTGCTCTCCGCCGTCGAGCCAATCATCCGCTACCATCGCGCCCGGTTCCGCGGTGGCGGGACCGCGCCCGGCACGCCGCGCCACGACTTCGGCCTCCAACTCAAGGAAGACACGCTGCACCGCCTCGTGGACGTCTGGGCCACCGGCGAGGCCGCCGCGTCGCTCGGTTTCGCCGCCGCACGCCTGTTCGACGAACTCGACCCGCTGGAGCGGCGGAAGGACGAGGTTTTCGCCGCACGCGGCATCGAAGACCCGCTCGCGCAATTTCGAGCGCTCATGAAACTGGAGAAAGAGGCGGTCGAGTTTCTCGAACTCGACGCGCTCCCCGAGTCCCGGCGTGACCGCGCGCGCCACGCCGCGCTGGCGGCCGACCCGCTCGTCCAGTTCGCGTGGCGCGAATCGCTTGCCAGCGTCCTCTGCCCGGCTTGCAAGCTCTGGAACACCGGCCACGGCGCGACCATGATGCGCGAGGCGGTCAGCCTCATGAGCGGCTATGGCATCAGCGAGGACTGTCCCGGCTTCCTCGGCCACAAGTGGATGGACGCCCAACTCGAGGCGACCTACGAAGGCCCCGAAGCCGTGCAGCGCCGCCAGTTGACGCTGACGATGGCGACCGGACTATTCCTGGCGCAGTTGCGGTTATGGATCACCGGCCTGCGCCGCATCGCCGGCGAAAAACCCGGCACGGGCGCCTGCACGCTGGCCAGCGCGATGGAGCTGTGGCTCTGGACGCTCCGCCATCTGCGCGACGCGAGCGACGCCCACGGCGACGAACTCTACAACAGCGCGCGGCAAGGCGTGACCTTCCCGATGGCCGACGCGCTCTGTTGGTTGCTGGCCGCGCGTTGCCAGATTCTCGACGTGCTCGAACTGGAAACCCGCGGCCCGGCCAACGCCGTCGTTGCCGAAGCGATGCCCGGCCTGCTCAACTTCCTCACCGACATCTGCCACGTCCAGGCCGCCCGTGCCGCCGGCGAAACCGGCCGTATCTGCGCCGAGCTGGTTTATGGCTACCAACGCCACCGCGACGGCCCCGCCGTCAGTGGCTTGGAGGAATTCGCCCGCCTCCGCGTGAAACTCGACGGCTGCCTCACCGGCGCGCGCCTCGCCAAGGACCGCGCCGCCGCCGCGCTGACCACTGTCATGATCCCGGAGACGCCGGATTATCCAGCGTGAGCGGAATCGCGGCGCTTGACCGTCAAGTGCTGCCTTGACGCGATTGTATTGTTTTGACACAAGACAATCTGCTTGGCAGCCCGGCCTGCCAACCAAAGGAAATACTATGCGACCCTGTTTGCGGACCCTTGTGTTCTTGCTGGCCTTCACGCTTCTTGCCTTTGCGGGCGAGATCCGGACGTTCAACTGCACGAACACCCAGTGCAACTTCAAAGCCAAAGTGTTCTGCGGTTCCGGAGATGCCGTCACCAAGGTTTCCGGCTACTGCACGCGCTGCGGCAAGATGGTCACTGCGACGTTCCCGAACAAAGACTCGAAAGGCTTCGGGCCAAATCCCGTCGCCCGGGTCTGGGATTCGGCTACCGGCAAGACTTTGGATGTTTTTGGGTGCCCGGACTGCAAACGTCCATTCGCGCCCGTGGAGGGCATGAAGCACTGCCCCAAGTGCCGCGGCAAAACGATTGCCGAAGGGGTCCCCGGCTTGTGGGACTGAAGCCGCCCCCGTTTCCAATCATGGCCACGGAATCAATCAGCCCCCGCGCTTGTCCCGATTGTGGAAGCACCAACGTGGTTGCGGGGATAAGGATTTCCATGACCGCAGAGGTCGGATCCGTGGGGCCTTCCTACAAGGCTGGCGTGCTCTTTCATGGAACTGAGCCCCTCTACGTGGACCTGTGCCAGGCATGCGGCACGGTGGTTCGCTTGTATGTGAAGAAGACCGAGCGCAAATGGATGACCGGCCAGTTTATGCGGTCAGGCAAGCCGTCAGACGATTGAAGCGTCGAGGGTGGATTTCCGTTGTCGCCCTCGCGCCGCACAATTAAGCTGTCGGGCATGAGACCCGTTCTTCTTTCTCAAGCCCCGAGCATATCGCACCTGATGGTATTACTGCGTCGTCTCGCGGCGGTGACGCTCGCCATGCTGGTTATCTCGTTGGGGCTGTCGAGCTGCGGGCCCAAGCCGTCCACCCCCGCGCAGCCTGTTGCTCCCCCTGCCACCAACGCCGTCAGCTCTGCTGAGAACCTGCAGCGCCTGAAAGTGGAAGCGGAAAGGCAAAGGATGCTTCGGGAGCGGGAGGGGGCGCAAATGGAGCGGAGCAGCGCGAAGAAGTCTTTTCTGCTGGAGGAGCGCCCGTCAATGAGCGAGCCTTCCAGCATCCCCGCCGCTCCTGACAAGGCCGGGGATCCCCTCACTTCGCGGGCCGTTCCCGATCCCATGCAAATCAGGTAGGCCATGGCCGACGAAACCGTGTCCAAGCCCCCCGCGCAGTGGACGGAAGGCGAAAGCGGCCCGCTCCAAGCGTCCGTGCTTTTCATGGATCTGGTGAGTTCCAGCGACTTCGCCAGCGTGATGGGCCTGAAGGACTACGCGGATTACGTCTCCGCCTTTCATGACCTCTGCGTCCGCCAAACGCGGTTCTTCTTCAAGACCTTTTCCAAGACCGAGCACGTGGACTACAACGTCGAACTCGTCGGCGACGAACTGGTCGTCTTCCTCCACACGGACAGCCCGCCAAATGACGTCTATCTGTTGATCTGCCTGGCTGTGACCCTCAAGTGCGGCTGGCTCGGCTCCCCGCTCAACACCGAGCGCCTTTTCTCGGGCCTGTCCAGCACCGGCCTCGCGGCGGGCATCAACTCGGGCCTTGTTTGGGCGCGAAGGACGGCCAAGGGTTTCGTCAAGTGCGGCTTCGCCATCAACGCCGGCAAGAGGATCGAATCCGTATCGCGCGAAGGAGACCGATATCAAGTGTTCGTGTCCGACCCCGCTTTCAAGCAAATCAACCGGCGCATCCGCAACCTGCTCTTCGGGCCGCGCCGCATCACACCGATGAAAGGGGTGGTGGTTCCCCTCGGCGTGCATGAACTCGCGGAATGTTTCATGAACATCGGCAAGCGGCTCGAGCCGGAGTTGCTTCAAGGCTTCGTCCGCCTGGGTCGCCAGGCGCTTCAGCGCAACACCTTTGACTTGTGGGTCCACACCTGCTGGCAGGTGTATCAGGCCTCCGTCGCTGGCGACCGCATCAGCGACGAGGCGCTCAGCCTTTGCGAGCATGTGCTCAACATTGACCCCACGAATCCGGCCGCCCTTTACCACGCCGGGCAGGGCATGACCGAGCGGAACGATGTCGAGACCGCCCGCCTTTACTACGAGGATCTCACCCGCCACTGGCCGAAGTTCGCCGACGGCTGGCTGGAGCTTGCCCGCACCTATCGTTCACTGGGCCTGAAGGAGGAGGCGCGCCGCAGCGTCCTCCAAGCCCGCCGCCGCGGCATACCTGAAGAGGAGTTCGCGGGGTCAACTCCTGCTTCTTAATAGAACAACCACACGGCCGGCACATGGCCGGACCAATTCATTCGTCGCCGCGGCGGATCGTTCTCCAGACGTGAAACGCAAACACGGCCAGGACGATCAGGCTGGCCGACACGGACACGATCAAATGGAGCATCGGCCGCGTTTGTAAGGCTTGAAACAAACGTGGGCCGTAAACCAACAGGACAAAGAACAGCGCCCACACGACGAGTGTCAGCACCGGCGCGTAATGACACAGCACCGCCACGTCCCGGCCTCCATAAAGTCCGGCTGCCAGATACACAAGGATGAAGGGCCACAAGGCCGGATATGGCAGGCAGAGGATTGCTGCGAGAAACAGGTTTCCGAGCAGTATCGGCCCATGGACCGCGGCCCCCGGGCTTCGATAGGCGGAAAAACCCTCGCGGGATGGGAACGGCCGGCTGAAGTAGGCTTTCAACAGTTCCAGTCGTCCATCGCCCGGCCGCCTTTCTTCAGGTTCATCCGGTTCAGCGACGGGCGGTTTCATCGCGCGGCGCAATTGGTCGAGAAGGCCCGAAGCAGGCTCTTCAGGTCAAACGGACGCAGGTCGGGGTTGGCGCCGACCAGCAACGCGCACAATCCGGCGA
The DNA here is from genome assembly GCA_016219905.1 of Verrucomicrobiota bacterium. Lineage (GTDB taxonomy): Bacteria > Verrucomicrobiota > Verrucomicrobiia > CAIQCK01 > CAIQCK01 > JACRKA01. The sequence continues at coordinate 17,302 of JACRKA010000115.1, read as the reverse complement.
CGGCGGGCGTGGCGAAGCTGGTGCCGGTGACGGTCGTCCGGCCGCCGCCCGGCGCGGCGACGACCACCTGGTCGCCGTGGGCCACGAACTCGATGACGTGGTCTTCGGCAAAGAGCAGTTGAAACGGGGAGGGAAACTTCCCGATGTCCACGCCGATGCAGGTGGCGATCTCCGCAGGGAAACCATCGTCGGTCAGCGGCACGTTGCGTCTCGACGCGACGACGATCTGGTTCTGCCGATACGCGGTCTGGCAAAGCTCGTGCAGCGGCTCGGCGAATTTGGCGCTCGCGGCCAGGCTCATGTTGATGATCCGCGCGCCGGACTCGATGGCGTGACGGAAGCCGGCGATCAGGGTCTCGCCGGTGCAGACGTTGTTGGCGTCAAGGACACGCACGTCCATGATGCGCGCGTTGGGCGCGATCTGCGTAATGATGCTGGCCACGGCGGTGCCGTGGCCATAGACGTCGGCGTTCCGCGGGACCGCGCTCCTGAAGATTCGATCCCCTTTCGCGCTGCTCTCCACTCGCACGGCGCGAACCACGCGCCCCGCCAGCTCCCGATGTTTCGCGTCCACGCCACTGTCCACCACCGCCACGGTGACGGGGCGCAGTTTCTTGGAGCGTAGTTTCTGCAGATTGACTTTGAGTGCGGCTCGGAGGCTCATGGGTCAGGAATCCGGCGCGGTCATTCCGCCACCAACCCGGCGATGTCGGAAAGCAGGCGCGCGATGCGGGCTTTCGCCTGCGGCCGGCTCCGGGCGAGACGGGCGACGGCGTCCACCAGTTGCTGTTCGCAGCGTTCCTCCTCGCTGACGGCACGGGGGCGGCGGGCATCTTTCCGGGCAGCCTCCACGGCCGCGAGCCGCCGGGATTGCTCCACGACGACGCCGGCGACCGCCGCCACGCGCGCGTAGAGCAGGGCGTCGTCGCTGCTGAACAGTTTCCCCGGCCGGAAACTCACCGCCGTCAGCACGCCGACGAGCCGGTCGCCGATCAGCATGGGCGCGGCGAGGACCGACTTGGGAGGCTCAGCCTTGGCGCCGCGGCGTTTTGCCTGGCGGGTGCCGAAAGTGGGCGCGCCGATCTGGACCTCGCGGGTCTGCGCGGCGAGTCCCGTGATGCCCTTGCCTATGGGGACGCGCTGGCCGACCAGGGTCTTCTCCGACGCCGCGCTGCCGATGGTCATGGCGAAGACCAAGTCTTTCTTCCTCTCGTCGAAGACAAGGAGCGACCCTTCCTCGGCGCCAACGAATTGCGCGCCCACCTCGATGAGCAGGCGGAGCACGGCTTCTTCCGGGGTCTTGGAGGAGATGCCCAGATACGCGTCAAGGACTGGATTTGACTTCGCCATAGATCCTCGTCTTTCAGATGATATGAGACTTTCCGATTGACATCATATGCCGCACAGCCGTTTATCACCAGACGATGGCAAAGACAAGCGCGGGGAAAATCGCCGGGAAGTTGAGCGAAGCCGTCATCGGCCTCGTTGCGAAGCAGCCGGAGGAGTTGTTTTTTCAGCTCCCGGACACCGCGCGTCCGCGGCGGCGCGCACGCGCCTGCGGTTGCCGCCCGCAGCAGTGGCCGCAGTGCTTCATGGTGCGGCTGTCCGGCCGCTGCAATCTCGCGTGCACCTACTGCTTCGACGCTGCCAACTGCGCGCCGCGGCAGGACCTGGATTTGCCGGCGGCGCGGCAGATCGCCAACTACATTCTGTGGGTCCCCGGCTTGAAGCCTTTGATCTCATTTCTCGGCGGCGAACCGCTCGTCAACTGGAAGTCCGGCCGGTTTCTCATCGAGACCCTCCGCCGCGAAGGCCGCGCGCGGGGCAAGGACCCCTACTTCAACATCATCACCAACGGCACGTTGGTCACGCCGCGGCTGGCGCCCGAACTGGTGGCCGACGACATCACCGTGCAGATCAGCATGGACGGGTCCCAACGGGGCCATGACCGCCATCGGCGCTATCCCGGCGGGGCGGGGTCGCATCAGGCTGCGCTTCGCGGGCTGCAGGTGTTGCGCGCGGCCAGCCCGAAAGCCAAAGTGGACGCGCAAGTGGTGCTCACGCCCGGCAACACGAACCTGACCGGCATCGCGGAGAGCTTGATGGCGGCAGGGTTCCGCCGGATCAAGTTTCTCCACCTCACCGACAGCGAGGGCCGTGGGAGTGACTGGTCGGCGGCGGATGTGCGGCGGTTGGCGCGGGAGCACGAGAAGTTTTACGGGTATTACCTCCAGTCGGCCATCAACGGCCACCCGGAGGTGGACATGGGCTTCGCCCGCCTGGTCGCCTCGCAGCCCGAAGGCCCCGACGGCCTTTGCGCGTGCGGATCGCGCGAAATCTACATTGACGCGCGGGGCGACATCTACCCGTGCCCGAAACTTTACGGGCAGGCCGCCGTCCCGCCGCTTGGCAACTGCGCCACGCTCGATCCCGCCGCGCCGCTGCGTATTCTCCGGCCCGCGCAACCGCCGGACCCGGAGTGCGCGCAGTGCTGGGCATACGAGTGGTGCGGTGGCGGCTGCTCGTTCCAATGCCAGAAGTGCGCGCTGATGCCATCGGGACGCACCGGCGTCACGCAGAAACTCTGGTGCAACCTGATGCGCGCCCAATTCGCGCGCGCGGCGATCACGCATCGGCTGCTGCGGCAGTCCCACCCGAAGTGCCTGAAGTCAATCCAGGCGCTCTTCAGCGATGAGGTCGCGTGAGGAGCAGGTTGCGCGTTGCGAGGATTGGTGTTGTTTCGGGCCTCTTGATTTGGTAGCGATAACACCAACCAAGCCCAACAGGAAGGACCCCCAAGGAAATGAGCAAGAAAACCATCAAGAAAACAACGTCGGTCAAGGTCGTCGCGGACGGATCAAACCGTGTCACGCTGGTGTTCCCCGAGGGAACGGTCCTGAAGGGCAAGAAGAAGCTTTCGGTCAAGGACGTGGCCAAAGTCTTGAGCGCCGTGGCGACCGATGAGGTCGAGGGGCAGTGCTGGCTACATAGATCTGGATCTGTGCGCACGCCAACCGCGATTGGAGGCGTGCGCGGTTGATCGTGGGTTGAACTGAACAACATCCGAGGCCGGACTTCGCTTTGCCCGGCATGGCCAGCGGGCCAATCATTCAGACGAATGCGCTCAAGCAGCGACGCCCACAGATCTCTTAGACCCCTGACGCCTCCTTTTCGAGGGCGTGTTTACGAATTCGGTCCTCCAAATCGCCCCGCATGTCCCAATAGCAGAAATCCTCATCCTTGAGACTGCCAGATTGAAACAGCCGCCTGTGCGGACAGCCACCCGCGCATTGCGGCAACACAGGGCAGCCCTTGCACATGGCGTGTTGGAACCAATCGTATGTCAACCACGGAAGCAGATTGCCGGGCTTCACAAAGTCTTCAAGGAACACAGAGCCATACGCACGGTTGGCCAGCCCAACGTCCTCGACACATTTATACAATAGTCCGTCAGGACCGATCACCACGGCCGACTCGCGAGTCGCCGAGCAACCGCCGCCCGGCGACGACACGAGAGATTCTCTGAGAGGCAGGCCCAACGCTGCCGCCTTGGCGTGCTCGCGCGCCAAGACATGCACGTATGATTGGTGTCCAACCGGACAAACTGTGCAACCAAGGCGGCCGCGCTCTGGCGCAAAGACGTGGGCAATACCCATCACCATATCCAAGGTTTTGTGAAGCTTTCTTCGGATCAGCCCGCGATACAATCGGTCAAACTCTGCTTCGTTGTCCTTTGATAGGTTGATTCGGAGATGAACCTTGAGTTTCCCAGCGGCGAGGCACAGGTTGTCCAATACTTTCTCCTGAGTCTCACGGCCATGCTTATCCCGCTTCGCTGCTCTGGGAATGTCCAGCGTCACTTGAGCAGATGCGACCTTCCATCGGCGCAGTTGTTTTATGACATCGCGCGTCAGCAACGTGCCGTTGGTTGCGATCATGGCGGTATAATGAATGCCGCCTTTCTTGCAGATCCGGATGAGTCGGGAGCTGATTCTTTCCATAGGCCCCATCGTGAGAAGCGGTTCTCCTCCGAACCACCAGATGGACAGCCCCTTTTTGCCGCGAACTGCTCTGCTCAGGTGGGCAACGACCGCCTCCTCTGTCTCCTTGGACATCGTGGTGCCGCGATGGTCTGCTTGTGCTTGACCTTCGAAACAGTAGGCGCAACACAGATTGCAGGCCAACGTGCAAAGCATGGTCACGTTGAGAGTGTCCCTGTCAAAACGTGACGCGAGGTAGTGGAATCGAGCCAGTTCAACCTCATCCACGTCCTTCGATACGAGGAAGCCTCTTGAGTAAAGAGCCTGCAGTTGTTCCGGGACTGGCTGTCCAGAAAGACGGTATTCAAAACCAGACCGAAGGTATCGTTGCCAACTACGGTGGTTCAGAACTGCCGTCGCGCCAGTGAACGTGTTATGGATCGCCTTTCGGCTGCCCCGCAGCGCTGTCGTGACATTGAACCGGGAAGGAATCCACGTTTCCCCAAGCGCTTCAAGTGCCTTTGAGATTGTGGCAGGCGGTGGTAGTGAGATCGCAGAATTCCTGCCTGCAACCTCGAAAACGGCGGTGGGCGTCTCTTTCTGTCGCATTTTGTTTTCTCCGTCCATCTGCAAGCGCGCAAAACTGTCCACTCGCGAACTTCACTCGGCATTTATTCGCAAGCAGCGCGCTGTTACCCGGCCCTGCGTCGCTCAGTTCTTGACATGGCACCCAAGAAATCATAACTACCTTGTCGTGATAGGAACTGGCAACTGGAAAAACTTGTGAAGGAAGAATCATGTCAATTCTCATAAAGTCAAAAAACACATACTACGAGATCCCGGCAACCGTGTTGAAGAAATACAAGATCACGAAGAAGCAGTTTGAAAAAGGCTCTAAGAAAGCGCCAGCAGACGTGGCGGGCCAAATCTGCATGTCCAAGAAATCCCTTTGGGCAAGCTGCCTGTAGGAAAGTCGGGTTGAGTTTGGTAGAGAGGGCTGTCGCCTGAGGTTGCAGAACGGGATCAGGGCCTGGCCCGGCAGAGACGGTTCCCGCGCTGGCGGCGATTCGTGCTCTGCCAGCGCGACACCTGCAGCATAGTTGCGAGACCGGCAGCGCGGATGTCGAAACCGGTTGCTCGCCGAAATGGGTGACGTCCGGTCACGCCATGAATGGATTTCCCCGATGACCTGCCTTGAGCAACGGCGCATGGCCGCTGTCGTTGATGAAACCCGGCAGTGTCTGCATGAGTATCGGGTTTGCAACGATGTCCTCGCGGTAGCCTATGGCCCGATAGAAGCCGGCGAGTCCGTTCTCCACCCGCTCGATGCTGCGCTGGCTCTTCGGTTCGTCATACCAGAACATGTTGGACAGCATCGGCGCCTTGGTCACTGAACGCATGCCGTAAGTTCTTGGCGAGTTGAAGACGTCCGACTTATAGAGGAGCTGGAATCGGTTCAAGCTGAAGGTCGTCTTGGGGACGTCGCGGATGAGGTCCGCCAGGAAGTTGAGGGTTCGCCGGCATTCTGTATACGTCTCGCCCGGGTAGCCGTAGATCATGCAGTAGTGGTTGTAGATGCCGCGGGCCGCGGCATCGCGATGAATCTGCTCCGCCAGTGAACGGTAAGCCTTGCCGGTCAGTGGCGTCTTGTTCATCCGGCGCAGGGTGGCGTTGTTGATGGATTCCAAGCCGAAGATCAGCTCAGCGCACCCTCCGCGGGCCACCGCCGCGATGCGCCGGGCATCCCAGCGCGGATCCATCCGCGTCCGAAGCGACCACTTGGCCGTGATGCCGGCGTCGCGCGCCGAGGCGGCCAACGCCGCCGCGGCTTCCGGGTCAATCCCCTGGTCGCAGAAGACGAGGACCGGGGAAATCTTCGAAAGCTGGCGCAGGCTGGCTGTCCACTGGGACGGATTCTCTGGCTCCTCGTCCGGATCGCTGGCTCGACCGCTGTGCCGGCTGTTGTGCCGGCAGAAGGCGCACCGGCTCCAGTAGCAACCTCGCGAGGAGAGCCGGTGCAGAGTCACCAGTTCAGGAGAGAATATCTTCGGGCGTTGACGCTCCGCCTCCTGGCGCAGGCGCGCGAAGTTTAGGTCATCAACGGCGTTGCGTCGGCGACTCTGCTTGCCGCCGCCGGATACGGCCCCGTCGCCGAACCGGTGCAGATTCTGAATCCCCGCCGTCGTTCCTGTTTCAGCAAGCTGGTTGAACGTCTCGGCCAAGCCCTCCTCCGCAATGACGATCCCGTCAATTTGCCGGAGCAGGTCGGCATACTGGCCGCTGTGCTCGATCAGGTAATCAATGGCGTTGTTCTCCCAACTGTGGCCGTGGATGAGCACGGTGGCGCCGGGCCGCCGATATCGGTCGCACAGGATGCCGAGGTGCAGGATATCGGTGTAGCTGTAGGTCACGGCGCTGACGATATCGGTGGCGAAGAGTTTTCGAATCAGCTTCGAGCGCGTCCGGTAGAAATCCATGACCGGACTCCGTTCGCTCCGCGCGTAGGCCAAGACCTCCCCGAAGGGACGCCGCATGTCGTAGCTCAGGCCGTAAACCGAGAGTCCCTCCAGATTCCGGCCGCTGAATTGCCGCAAGAGGTTGGAGGCCACGGCCAAATATCCGCCGAGGCAGGAGATGGCGGAGAGGTATCGCTCCGGGTCGTAGAAACATTTCCGGTCCCGGAGCGTGGCGATGGTGCCCGAGTCCACAACGGTCGAGAGGAACTTGATCTGCGGGGATGCAGCCCTGCCAAGTTGCTTCCGCAGAAACCCGAGGAAGTCCGTGGAGAATAGATACTCCCAGAAAAGCAGGTTGAGGTTCTCGAACCGGACCTTATCCTGAATCCTCCGGTTGAGCAGCGTGAACTCCGGGTAGGCGTAGAAGGTGGTCGGAAACCGGCCCGGCAATACGATGGATTGGATCATGGATTTTTGGGGGCTTACGCGCGGCGGCTCAGCGGAAAGTCGCAACGAACATTCCCCACGGCGTGTCCCGCCCCGCGGCCCTGAACTCGGTCCGAAACCCGTTTCTTGTCAGGAACTCTTTCAACACGCCCCCGTGCCGCTTCGCGCTGAGGTCGTGGTATTCCCCGACGATCTTTCGGATCCGGGAGAGAGTTCTGCCCGGTGTGGAAAGCAGGATGTCGTATTCGGCGCCTTCGCAATCGAGTTTCAGGAAATCCACCGTCTTGATTCTGAACCGGGAGAAGATCCGCTCCAGCGTGATCGCGCGGACCCTCTCGGTCCTGCGGGGCCTTCCCGCCGGGGAATCCCAATTCCGGTATTCCGGCCGGATGGAATGAATCCCGCCGTGGAACCCGCGGTAGAGGGTCACATGCTTGCTGCTGCCATCCGACACCGCGTAATGGTGAACCGAGATGCCTTTGAGCCGATTGCTCCGGATGTTCCCGGCCAACGCCCGGAAATTGTCCGACGCGGCCTCGAACGCGAAGATGCGCGCCGAAGGGACGTTCGATGCCACCCAGATCGAGAACAGTCCGACGTTCGCGCCCACATCAAGCACGGTATCGCGTGGCCTGATTCGGAACTCAGCAGAAGGCCGGTAGCAGCCGGATTCGAAGACCTCGGAGAACATGTCCCGGAAGGGGACTTCCGGCGGAGCAGCCAGCAGGAGTCCGTTGGAGAGGCGAAAGTAGTTTTTCGGGTCCAGCTTCAGTTTGGGAGAACGCTTCATTCCAGGACTCTGTTCAACATCGGTTGCGATGCTAGCCTGCCGCGGGGTCGCTTCAAGCAGAATGTTCCCGCGTCACTTCGTGCTTGACGCACGATGGGCGTCGGCATAGTTGGCTGTGTGCGCTCTTGGAGAATCGGAGCAATAGATGTGGTGACGAATAACAACGCATGGCCATGCCGCCTGCGCGCCGCATCCTCCGGTCACCGGGCGTAGCGAGTCTGGCCTTGAAGGAGTCCGAGCTATGAGCAAGAAAGCCATCAAAAAAACAACATCGGTCCGGGTTGTCGCGGACGGATCGAACTGCGTCACACTGGTATTCCCTGAGGGAACGGTCCTGAAGGGCAAGAAGAAGCTTTCAATCAAGGACGTGGCCAAAGTCCTGAGCGCCGTCGGGACCGATGAGGTCGAGGGGCAGTGCTGGGGGCATCGCTATTGCAGCCCGAGCGCGATTGGCGGCGTGCGCGGTTGATCGTGGGTTGAACGGAATGGCGTCCGAGGCCGGACTTCGCTCCGCCCGGCGTGATGAGGCTGGGCCGGGCCGGATCCGAGCATGGCTGTCGTGGTGGTGCGCGGGGTGATGGGTTGCTGCAAGATTGACGATGAGCAAGGGGTTTGAATCTTCCGCGGACGGATGGGTTCCGTCGCGGTTCAACATGGCGGTGGACCTTCCGCGCGGCCGCAAGGCGGTGTTCAACACCTTCACCGGCTCCTTGGTCGTCGTCAATGCCCCGACATGGCGTCGTTACCTGAAGGCGGGCTGCGCGATTCCGACACGTCCCGAAACTTCCTCCGAAGACTTGAGCCTCCTGTGCTCGAAGGGCTTGTTGGTGTCCAAGGCAGTCAATGAACTCGATATGGTCCGGTTGCGCGACCAGGCGGCGCGTTTCGATGCCGGGAAGTTGGGGGTGACCGTCGTGCCCACGCTGGCCTGCAACCTGAGCTGCCGCTACTGTTTTGAAAGCGGCGTCCAAGCGGCCGGGCATGGCAAGACGCTGACGCGCGACCGCGAGGAGGAGATCGTCCGCCACATCGCCATGGCTGCGCGAGGCAAGCGGGCTTTGGAGATGTGTTGGTTTGGCGGCGAGCCGTTGCTGACCGCCGAGGCCATCGCCCGCATCAGCGCGCGGCTGATCCCGGCGTGCGACCAGGCCGGCGTGAAATACTCGGCCGTCCTCGTCAGCAACGGGATGCTGTTGAGCCGGGATGTCGTCCGCTTGCTCCGCAAGTGCCGGCTGAAGTTCATGCAGGTGACGGTGGACATCCCCGCGTCGGAGAAACGCGACCGGCAGGGCCGCGAGACGGCAGAGCAGGTGTTGGACAACCTGGCGTTCGCCGCGCAGCGGCTGGCGGTGTATCTGCGCGTCAACGTCGTCCGCGATGACAAGGCCGGGTTCGATGCGCTTTACGGCCAGTTGCTCCGGCGCGGGCTGCACCGTCATCTGAAAACGGTCTTCTTCGCGTATGTGTTCGACCCGGAATGTGGCGGGCGCGGGCGCTTTGCGGCGATGACTTACCCGGCCTATGCGCGGATCGTGGCGCGGGAACGGCCGAAAGCGCGGGCATTGGGCCTGCCCGTGGGGACCGATTTCCGGCCGACGCAGGTGGGCTGCATCGCCACCACGCGCTTCAACATGGTGATCGGCCCGGACGGCCGGCTTTTCAAATGCACCGAAGACGTGGGCATGGCGGAACGGGCCTACGGCTCCATCGAGCCGGGCAGCCCGGTGAAACTCGCGAACCTGGTGCCGTGGCTGGTCTATGACTGGTTGCAGGACCCGCGATGCATCCAGTGTCCGGTCCTGCCGGAATGCGATGGCGGCTGTCCCCACATCCGGCTGTTCCAGCCGGGACAATTTGAAGCGATGCGTTATTGCGAGGGCCATCTCCAGGAAATCAAAGACCGCATCCGCGAATGGGCGACCCACAACGTCAAACGCAATGGCCGCCGCGCCGCCGCGGTGGTTGAACTGACCGGCAGGGAGGCCGCGCTCGTCGGATGAAATCACGGCTCGATTCCTGGTTTGCGATGTGGCACTCGCGCTACCGCGCCTGCCTCGCGGAACTCATGGTCGCCGGCACGCTCGCCTCGGCCCTGACGTATGCGCAGAACGACCTGCTGGGCCTGCTGACGCTGTCGCTCGGCGGCGGCGAGAAATCGGAGCATGGCGGCGAGGGCGCGGCCGCGTTGTTGACGAAACTTGCGGAGCAATTCCACCTCGGCCTGCCGCTGCTGGCGTTGGTCTCCTTCATCACGGTGCGGCTGGTCTCGGGCTTTGTGGAGTATTGGAAGACATTCGCCACGGGCCGGCTCGGCATCCGGGCGCGGGACGATCTGGAGACGGAAATCCTGCTGAACCTCCTGAACAAGGACGATTCGTTCTTCAGCCGGCATTCGCCCGCAGAGACGGTCAACCGGCTCGCCGTGGACCTCTACCGCGTCAGCGACCGGCGCTCCAATCTCATGAAGGTCTGGTGGAGCGCGCTGCTGCTCGCCGGCAATCTCACGTTCTTCTTCATCCGGGATTGGCGCCTGGCCGTCGTGGGCGTGGTGGCCTGCGTCGCCGGCGCGCTCTGGACGATGCGCGCGACGCGGCCGGTGAAGGAGATGGACGAGCATTACCTGGAGCAGGATGACCGCATCAAGTCGCGCTTCGAGGATTTCCTGCGGGCCGCGCCGGAGGTGCAGGTGGGCCATCTCTACCAGAAGATCCGGGACCACTTCACGGGCCTGCTGGGCAGGAGGAGCGAGACGTTCTTGAAGTATATCCGGCTGAACAGCAGCCTGCGGCTCGCCAACGTCATCGCCTACCTGCTCGCATTCATCGCGATGATCCTCGTCGTCGTTTACATGCGCAAGGCCGCCAACGCCAACGCCAGCGCCGCCCTCGCGCTCGTGCCCGTCGTGGTCTGGGCATTGCCGGAGTTGTTCCGCGACGCGTCCGAACTGGTCTTCCTCCGGCTCGAGTTCCAGATCGCGCGGGCCAGCATGAATCGCCTGCTCGAATACGAGGCGCAGGAAACCGTGAGCGGCGGCCCCGTGGCGGCCGCGTCCGCGAAACCGGCGGTGGCGATTGACATCGAGCGCGCGACCTACCGATACACCAGCCCCGACGGAACCCAGCAGGGCGGCGTGGTGGATGTCAGCGCGAGTTTCGCCCCCGGACGATGGACCGCCATCGTCGGCGGCGCAGGCTCGGGCAAGTCCACGCTCCTGAAACTCCTGCTCGGCCGGTTGAAACCGCAGGCCGGCAGCGCCCGTTACGGCCAGACGCCGCTCGACGCCATGACGGGGACCGACCGCGCGGCGATCTTCTCCCTCATGCCGCAATCCATCGCGTTGCTCGACGCGAGCATCCGCCAGAACCTTTTCTTCGGCCGGCCCGCCGCCGACGGGGCCGCCGCCGAAGGCGCGCCGCTGGCTGAGGAAGACATGAGCGTGATCGAGCGGACCGGCTTGGGCCGCGTCTGCCGCCTCAAGGCGCTCGACATGTCGCCGGGAACGCCGGACGGCCATGCGGCCATCGCGCAAGCCATCGTCGCCGCGCGACATCGTCTGCGCGAACGGCTGCGCGAGGCCTGCGAGGTCGTCGTCCTGCCCCTCGAAGAAGGACACGCCGACCGCGGGCATTGGGTGCTGGAAAGCCTGCTCGCCGGCCGGTGCGACCGCGAGCGGGTGGCGGCCTTGTTGCTCGGCAAGGCGGGCCGGCGGAAACTCCACTCGCTGCCGCAGACGCCGCTGGGCAGCGCGCTGGTCGCGCTGGCGCGGGGACTCCTCGAAGGAAACCGCCAGCTCCTCGGCATCGCGAACTACCACGTCTATTGCCAACTGTCCCCGTATCCCCTCGACGAGGGCCTCTGGCGTCTGCGCTCGTCGAACTTGGAAGCCCTCCAGCAGACCGCGCTGTCACCCGACCAGGCGCTGTCGCTGTGCATCGTGGCGCTGACAGCCTCAGCGGTCGAGCTGGCCGACGATAAAGAGACAGCCGCTTTGCTCAAGCCCGATGGCAGGCATCTTTTCGCGGCGGAAGCGGAACACTTGAAGCAGATGCTCGGCGATGCGTGCCTGCCGTTTGCCAGCGACCGCGTGCATCCGCACCTCACGTGGCGCGAGAACCTCATCTTCGGCGTCGTGGACGTCCGCAACAGCCGCAGCAGTCGGCTGGCGGACCGGGCCGTCCTGGACTTCGTCGAGCAAGAGGGCCTGAAGGACGCGTTCACGCAACTGGGGCTGGAGTTCAAGATCGGCCGGCTCGGCGGCAACCTCTCCGGCGGCCAGGGCCAGCTCGTGGCCCTCTGCCGCGCGCTGCTGCGGCGCACACCCGTGCTGGTGATTGACGAACCGACCTCGGCGCTCGACCCGGCCAGCCGCGCGGCCGTGGCGGTGCTGCTGCAAGAGTGGAAGAAGGATCGCATCGTCATCGCCGTCAGCCACGACGTGGAGTTCATCCAGGCCGCCGACGAGATCCGGCTGATTGAAGGCGGCCGGCTGGTGGCCGCGGGCACGTTCAAGGAACTCCAACAGACCTCGGAGACCTTCCGCAGGACGATCAAGCACGCATGAAAACCACCGCCCTCACCGTCGCTGCGCGGACGCGCACCCTGAGCACCTGTCCGCTCTTCGCGGGCATTCCCCCCGCCGACCGCGCGCTGCTCGCCGAGATGATGGAGACCGAGCGGCTGCGCGCCGGCGAGACACTCTTCCAGGCGGGCGACCCCTCCGACCGGGTCTATGTCGTGGGCGAGGGCCGGCTGGCCGTGTTCCTGCCGGACGAGACACAGCCCGTGCGCACGCTCGGCCCCGGCGACATCATCGGCGAGTATGGGATGTTCCTGAACCGTGGCCGCAGCGCGACCCTCAAAGCCGAGACCGACGCTGCGCTCGTATCGCTCGACTACACCCGCTTCCGGTCGTTCCTCCTCCGGTTCCCCGAGGCCGCGCTGGTGTTGCTCCGCACCGCCGTCGAACGCCTCGTCGCCGCCGAGACCCGCGCGCGCGGCAGCGCGCAGACTTGAGGTGGCAGCAAAGCCGGGGCTGTCCTATACTCGGCGCGGCCGGATTGGCCGGCCAGCCCGAACACGAGGGGCCATGCCCTACGAACCGCAACCCATAGACACTTCCAAGATCGCCTTGGACGACACCGTTGCCCGGCTCACGGAACTGCTGGCCCGCAACGCGCACGAGACTTGGGCGCGGCTGCGCATGGCCGAGGGGTGGAAGCTTGGCCCGCGGCGTGACGACAAGAAGAAGGAACATCCCAGCCTCATCCCCTACGAGGCGCTGTCGGAATCGGAGAAGCAATACGACCGCAACACCGCGATGGAGACCCTCAGGGCCATCCTGGCCCTGGGCTTCACCCTCCAGCCGCCGGGGCGGGCCGTCCTGCCGCCCCGCCCGCTGACGACGGAGGACAATCAGGCAACGAGGGTCCTCCGCCATCTTCAAACCTCCCGGTCGCTCACGCTGGTGGAACTGCTCAAACTCTTTCACTCACGCGACGAGCAGGTGTGGTCGGGCGCGCCGGAGGTTTATGCGCAGTTGGGCGGCCGCATCCTGCGGCTCGGCGAGCCGTTGCTCGCCTACGATGTCATCGCCGCGGGCTTGAAGAGCGCGACGCGCGACGCGCGGCTGCGCCAGCTCCAGGCGCTCGCGCTGGCCCGCAGCGGCGCCTCGGAAAAAGCCAACGCGATCCTGCGCGAGCTGGAGAAGGAAGGCCATCGCGACGCGGAGACGCTCGGCATCCTGGCCCGCACCTGCAAGGATTTGGGGCTGGCCGCCTCCGACAAGAAAACGCGCAAGGCGCATCTCGGCAAAGCGGCGGAGGTTTATGGCCGGGCCTACGAGGGCACGGGCGATTACTGGACGGGCATCAACGCGGCGACGATGGCGTTGCTGGTCGGCGACAGGGACAAGGCCGCGGCGCTCGCGCTGGAAGTGCGCGGCAAGTGCGTGCAGGAGTTGGAGCGGCTGAAGGGCGCGGGCGGCGACGCGTATTGGACCTTGGCGACGCTGGGCGAAGCGGCGTTGGTCCGGCGCGAACTCGCCGAGGCGGAGGACTGGTATGGGCAAGCCCTCGCGACCAGCCACGGCCGTTACGGCGACCTGCAATCCACGCGCCGGAACGCGCAGTTGATCGTCGAGAGCCTGGGCCTGAATCGTGGCCTCGTCGAGAACTGGCTGCGGATTCCGACTGTCGCGGCCTTTGCCGGAGCGGGCGCGGGCGGGCCGTTGAGGGCGGATGCAGAGCGGGCGGCTTTGCGGGCCATGCAGGAGCAGCTCGAGCAACTCCAGTGCGGGTTCGGCTACGTCACGGCCGGCTGCGGCCTGAACGTGCTCTTCGCGGAGGCGGTGCTGGAGCGGGGCGACGAGCTGTGCGTGGTGCTGCCATATCGGCGGGAGGATTTCCTGCGCGACGCGATGGCGTCTGCTGACGGCGCGCGGTGGGCCGCGCGGCTGGAGCGGGCGCTCGACCGCGCGGCGCAAGTGGTCACGGCCTCGGAGCACAAGCTGGCCATCGGCGACATCGCACAGGACTACGCGGGCCGGTTGGTGAGCGGGCTGGCGGCCATCCGCGCCGAACAACTCGGCACGACGATGGCCCCGGTGGCGTCCGGCAAGACTGCCGCGCGCTCGTCGGGACGCGCGAAACGATCCGGCGCGCGGATCATGGCGATGCTGTTCGCGGACGCGGTCGGGTTCAGCAAGCTGGGCGAGCCGGAGATCCCGAAATTCGTCCGTCACTTCCTCGGCGCGGTGGCCGGGCTGATTGCGCGGTCGCCCGATGCGCCAGTGTTGAAGGCGACGTGGGGCGACGGCCTCTACTTCGTGTTCAATTCGGTGAGCGACGCGGGGCTTTTCGCGCTGGACCTGTCCGGGCTGGTTGGAGAGACGGACTGGGCCGCGCACGGGCTACCGGCAGGGTTGAGCCTGCGGATCGCGCTCCATGCCGGGCCGGTTTACGAGTGCCGCGACCCGGTGGCCGGCCAGACAAACTTCACGGGCAATCACGTGACGCGCGCAGCACGGATGGAGCCGATCGCGCCGCCCGGCGAGGTATATGCGAGCCAGGCGTTCGCGGCGCTGGCGGCGGCGGAAGGCGCGGCGGGTTTCGCGTGTGATTACGCCGGGCAAACGCCGTTGCCGAAAGGCTACGGGATGCTGCCGACCTACCATCTTCGCCGGCGCAAGGAGTGACCATGTCCGACGGGGGCCAACAAGCCGGGGCGGGAAGCGCGTTCAAGTATTGGGCCTTCATCAGCTACAGCCACGCGGACAAGAAGTGGGGCGACTGGCTGCACAAGGCGCTGGAGACCTACAAGGTGCCCAAGACCTTGGTGGGCAAGGCAGCACGGCACGGTGAGCCGGTTCCGGGAAGAATCTTTCCGATTTTCCGCGACCGCGAGGAACTGCCCACCAGCGCCGACCTCGGCTCCGTCATTGCCGAGGCGCTCCGGCAATCCCGCTACTTGATCGCCATCTGTTCGCCGCGCGCTGCGCAGTCGCGTTGGACCAACCAGGAGATTTTGGAATACAAGAAGCTGGGCCGGGAAGGCCGCATCCTGGCGCTGATTGTGGACGGTGAACCCAACGCGTCCGACGGCAAGCCCGGTTTTACGGCGGAGATGGAATGCTTCCCGGAGGCGCTCAAGCATCCTGTGGGGCCGGATGGACAGTTGGACAAGACCCAGCAGCGGGAGCCGATTGCCGCCGATGCGCGGCCCGACAAGGACGGGAAGCAAAACGCGCTGCTCAAGCTGCTGGCCGGGGTGCTCGGCGTCAATTACGACGACCTGAAGCGCCGCGATGACGAACGCCGCCGCCACCGGCAGCGGGTCGTGCTCGCGACGGTGTCCTCGCTGCTGGTGGCGTTCGCGGGGTTGGCCACGTTTGCGGTGTCGCAATGGTTCCGGGCCGACGCCAGCGAGCTGCGGGCGCGCAAGGCGGCCAGCCAGGCGGAGTTCAGCCTGGCCTGCAAGTTGATTGACCTGGGCGAGAACCGGGAAGCTTACGCGCGACTGGCCTACGCGTTGCGGCTGGACCCCGACAACAAGGTCGCCGCGACGATGGGCTTGTCGTGCATCGGGCAGCAGACGATTCCGCGGGAACGAACCAGCATCGTCCAGAGCAATGACTTTACCTGTGCCTCGTTCAGCCCGGACGGGCGTTGGGTCGTGACGGCGTCGTTTGACGGCACGGCGCGGATTTGGGACGCGGCGAGCGGCCGGCCTGTCGGCGTCCCGCTGCAACACAGCAACCGCCTCTGGTCGGCCGCGTTCAGCCCGGATGGGCACCGCGTGGTGACGGCGTCCACGGACCACACGGCGCAGGTTTGGGACGCGCAGACCAGCCAACGAGTGGGGCGGCCGTTGGAACATGCCGACGCGGTGTATGGAGCGGCGTTCAGTCCCGACGGGCGCCACGTGGTGACGGCGGCGTGGGGCGAGAACGCCGCCCGGATCTGGGACGCGCAGACGGGGCAGCAGGTCGGCCGGCCGTTGCCGCACCCGAAGAAGGTGCGCCATGCGGCCTACAGCCATGACGGGCGCTACATCGTCACGTCGTGCTGGGATTTCGCCGCGCGCATCTGGGACGCCGGGACGGGCGAGCTTCAGGGCCAGCCGTTGCAGCACGATGATGTGGTCAATGGCGCGCGGTTCAGTCTCGACGGGCGGCATGTGCTGACCTGTTCCCTCGACAAGACCGCGCGTCTCTGGGACGCGAAGACGTGCAAACAGGACGGCCCGCCGTTGCAGCACGGAGGCGGGGTCCGGTGGGCCGCGTTCAGCCCGGATGAACGGTGCATCGTGACGGCTTGCAGGGATGAGGCGGTGAGGATTTGGGACGTGGCCACGCGCCAGCCGATCGGCTCCCCGCTGCGGCACAACGGCGTGGTTCATTCCGCCGAGTTCAGTCCCGATGGGCGGAGCATCGTATCGGCATCGGCGGACAACACGGTCCGGGTCTGGCACGCGGCGACCGGCCGGCCCGCGGGGCTGCCCTTGTGCCACACCAACGCGGTCAACTTCGCCGTGTTCAGTCCGGATGGCCGACGCGTCGTCACCGCGTGCGACGACCGTGCCGCCCGCGTCTGGGATTGGGAAACCGGCCGGCCAGTCGGCAAACCGATGCTTCACGGCGACAAGGTCAAGAGCGCCCATTTCAGTGCTGATGGGAAGCGGATCGTGACCGCGTCGGCCGACCGCAGCGCGCGGGTTTGGGATACTGAGAGTGGCCGGCCGGTCGGCGAACTGATGCTCCATCAGGACACGGTGGCTGACGCTGGATTCAGCCGCGACGGGAAACGGGTGGTCACTTGTTCGTGGGACCACACGGCGCGGATTTGGGACGCGGCAACCGGCCAGCCCATCGGCAGCCCGCTGAAAGATCCGCAGCCGCTTTATGCCGCCCAGTTCAGCCCGGACGGACGCCAGGTCGTCACGGCGTCGTGGGACCGCTTCGCGCAGATTTGGGATGCGGCGACAGGGCGCCCCGTCGGCGCGCCCCTGCGGCACAGCGGCCCGGTTTACTCGGCTGCGTTCAGCCCCGATGGGACGCTCGTGGTCACCGCGTCGGACGATCACACGGCGCGGGTCTGGGATGCACGGACCGGCGAGCCGGTCAGCCAGCCTTT
>JACRKA010000112.1 GCA_016219905.1 Verrucomicrobiota bacterium | reverse complement strand
TGCCGATGGCCTGATAAGAGGTCATTTGGCGACCGGCATCGGAATAGGTGGTCCGGCCCTCGCTCAAATTGAAGCTCAAGCTGGATCTTTCGAACGGCTCGAATGTGGCGGACTGGAACATCCGGGCTGTCGTAAAAGGCGACAGGTTGGACTGGTAGTCTTCGTATTCGGCGCCCGCGCGAAACCATTTCCAGTGCGCATCCACACCGACCACGATATCTGTGATCTCGGGCGCGATCACCGCGTTGGTGTCCACATTACTGTTCATGGTCCGACCGTAGCGAGCATACAGCCCCACCAGATCCTCGAACAGGTCCAACCGGAACTGGAACTGGTTGAAATACGTCTGGTAGCTTGCCGAGGGTTGGTTTTCGACTTCGTAGTCCACCACCACGGCCTGGGGGTCGAGGATGATACTGCCCGGCACGCGGCTGATCTCCGTCGTCTGGCCATGGGAAAAAACCTGGTAGTCAACCCCCAGGAGGTAGGTGATCGTTCGGGCCACGTTGAGCACGCGGATGGTCGGAACTTTCACGCGCGGCTGGTTCAATGGGGTCAGCGTGAAACCGGTCAACGTGTGGCTTTCCCCGATAATGCTGAGAGTGGGGCCGGTGGTGCTGCGATCTACCTGGTCCACGCGACCGCCATAGCCCAGCGACAGCCGGCCCCACGTGCTGATCCTCTTCGTGTAACTTTCGTTGATCCCCGCGCCATACTGGCTGTTTTCCAGCGAACTTCCCTGACCGGAGGACGACTGCATGATGCCGTGAACATCAAACGTGGACACCAGACTTTCATAGAGTTGGTGGCGGAGGAAGGCGCTTGCCTGATGCGTGTCGTCTGTCACCGACTCCGACGTGTGCTGGTCATAAGCGTAGTTGTAATAGCTCTCCAGGTGCTCCGTGTGCTTCACGTCCACACGCTCCTGAAGGCTCGCGCTGGTTATAGTCGTGTCTTCCGTCCCCATGTCGGTGTAATAGAGCGAAGAAATGAGCCGGATCTTTTCATTGGCGCCAAACACCTCCGTGTCCCGCACATCAATCATGTGGTTGATGCCCTCGTCAGCCGCGAATCCTTCATCTTGCCGTGTGAACTGGTTGAAAGCATAGCCGGCCTCCGTGTTGCTATACGGGCTGCGCTGGTTCTGGCCTCGCAACGTGACTGTGTTGTCCTCCTGTGAGAACGCGCGGTCCAAACCCGTGGCCTGCTGTTCGTGATGCACGGCCGTCAAGGTGAACGGCACCGGCCCGTCCCGGTAGCCGGTCAACAGGCCGTAGCGACTGTCGTCCACTTCGACCCGGCTGAAGAAATCATAGTCCTGAAAGCTGATGTCCTTGTCCGCGTGAAACGTGGTGGCGTAGGGCTTTTCCTTCAGAAAGCGCGCGAGGAAGTGATACCGCTGCACGGCGTCGGTCCGATTACCTGGCGTCTCGTTGATCTCTGTATTCCCGCTCTTGATGGTCTCATTATGCACGGCCGCGCCGCCCTCGATATCCATGTGATACTCCATGAAGTTGGGATGATAGACCGTTCCGTCCGCGATCAAGCCCAGCGTCGGCGCCACATACGCCCGATCCTGCGTGAACACAAACTTGGAGTTCGCGGGCGTCCGCTTCTCACTCACGACCTCCACGTCCGTCCGCAGGCTGACTTCGCTGACCCTGAATTGCAGCCACCTTGGCTCCACTTCAACGCGACGCATCGTGCGGTAAGACTGTGCCGAAACGGTTCCTGCCGCCGTCCAGAAAAAAAGCATGAGCCAGAGGGCGCAGTTCTGATATTGGCCTCGAGGGATCATGAACTAGCGTGCGGCGGCGGAAGATGGGGCGGCTTTCCCGGGGAGCTGTTTCTTCAGGAAGTATTTGTCGTCGCCCTTGTGCGGGTCGTGGCATTGCTGGCAGGCGGATTCTCCCATCGTCTTGTGGCCCGGAGCCTTGATCAGTTCGCCCTTTTCGTGACATTCGAGGCACACCGATTGGCCGGCGCGCGTCAGCAAAGACTTCTCCTTTGATTGGTGCGGGTGGTGGCAGATCAGACAATCGCCGGATTCCGCGGGGGCGTGTTTGAACTTCGCCTTCTCCAGCACGTTCTGGTGGCAGGTGAGACAGACATCCCTCAGGTCGGCCCGCAGTTTTTGGGAGAATTTCGACTCATGACAGGCGTCGCACTGCCGGACTTCATACGGCGCATGTATGATGGCCGCCGGCTCCTTTAGGGCCAGTTCTGCCGCCAGTGCATCGGTTGACGGTTGGGACGCCGGCCTCCTGATTTCGTCCGGCGTTGGCGTGGGCACCTGCGGAATCGGCTTGTCCACGCCATCGAAGAAAAAGGTCAGCAACTCATGTTTCGTCGGCGTCTCGCAGCCCATCAACAGCAGGCTTGCCAACCCACAGAGAACCCCGCGCACTCTCCGCCAGCATATCCTGTGGGTTCTCATGCGGATTTCTTGGTTGACGGCAGATTGCTCGCCCCCCTCAGGCGAGGCCGTCCATGGACGATTACTTCTTGTGTCCGAAACCGTAGATGCTCACTTTCCGGTCGCCAAACTGGTTGGTGATGATCACCACATGTTCGAGTTCAAATCCCGGCGCCGCATACTTCTGGAACAGGCCGACGTGGTCGTAGTCAATGGCCACCTTCGCCGGCAGGGTCAGAAAGGCGTCGCTGCCTTTCGCCTCGCCGAACCACATCAGCAGCCGGCCCTCGGGATCAAAGATCTGGCAGACCTCCATTTTCGCGTCCACGACATAGATGCGCCCCTCGCGGTCCACCGCGACGCCCTTGTTGAGCGCAAACTGGCCCGGGCTGTCACCGTTGGCGCCGAACTGCCGCAGGTGCTTGCCGTCGGGCGCATACTGCTGGACCCGGAACCCGCTCGTGTCGGACACGTAGAGCCTGCCCTGCGGATCCATCGCCAGATTGGTCGGCTGGAAGAGTTTGTTTGTTTCAGTGATAGGCTCGCTCGGGATGGTGAACATGAGCTTCAGGTCAGCCTTGTTGTAAACCCTCACATTCTGGTTCTTGAGGTCTGTCACATAAAGCCGATCGCCGGCGATCAGCACGTCCGTGGGTTTCATCTCGATCTTGATCTCGACCTGCTTCGCCGAGGGTGTGGACTCGGGTGATTGCATCCGGGATTTGTGAGGTGTCGGCATCAACGTCGCCAACTGCCCGATGGCGCCTTTGTATTCGCCTTCCTTCGAGAATACCACGACCTGCCCCCGCGCGGTGTCGGTGACGTAACGCGTCCCGTCCTCATCCACGGCGATGTTGATGGGCAATATCAACTCACCTTCGCCCTTGGGCTTGAACGTCTGCACCCCGCGTTTCTGCAAGTCCATGATTGTCACGGTCCGCAACATGGTGTCGCAAACAAAAATCTGGTTATGGCGCACGGTCACGCCGTAAGGTTTCCCGATGGGGCGTTTGGGCGTCGCGCCGACCACGAATTGCTGGAAGCTCGTTGCGTTCTCCCGGAACTTCTCAGAGTCCGAATACGCCACCAGGAATTGCAGCCGGGGCGGATTGGGCGCTGGCGGATAGAAAATCGGCCCCTTGGCCGCCTTGGGCTTGGTAGTGGCGCACCCCGCAGCCAGACACATCAGTCCCGCGGCGATCTTCGCCCGCCCCATCATCTTCAAGTTTGCGTCAGACGTTTTCACTCTTATTTTCATCCTTTTACACAGGTCCCCCCTCAGCGTGTTACCGCTGAGGGGGGCTGTGCCAGTGTCTCGGGAGAGGCCGTCCGCATGACTGACATCTTCCAAGTCACTTTCTGCAACCCCAACTTCAGGGCTTCACAAGACTACTTATTGTGGCAGGTCAAGCAGAGCTTGCTGCCCGCGTAGCTCGAGCCGGTCATAATCAGATGGATGCCGCTATTTCTAGAAGCACCCCGCTGGTTATGAATGTCATGGCACGATGCGCACTCCATCTTGTGGTTGAACAACATGATTTGGTCGATGGTCTTGGTCCCCGTGAAGTCCGGCCCCGTAACCATTGTGGTGGTCGGATCCTTCAGGTAACCATCGTCCGTTGCCAACGCAGCGTCATACACGAACCCAACCGGGTGATCATCACTCAGATCTGGCCCGATCAGCTCCGTGGCATACTCTGCGGTGCCTTTGAGGCTGCCGCCGTATTCGTTGACCGCCACAGTGCCATCATGGCAACTCAAACAGGCCAACGAAATGGCTGTTGGCGCACCCACAGTCGCGTTCAACGTCGAGCTGCTGTAGGGAGTGAAGGTTGCCGTGCTGACTCCGTGAGTCCACAAGGGAGCTACCGTTTGGTTGGCGTGGTGCATCGTGTGACAGACGCCGCACGCGCTCTTATATGTGTTCCATGTCTTGTTCTGGAAGTCGTGGCTTGACGTGGTGATACCCTGCAACGTTGCTGCCGACGACAACGCAGACGACATGAAAAACGCCGCTGCTGCTACTGCTGCTACTGTTATCTTCTTAGTCATTATTACTGCACCTCCTTTCCGTGTTGGTTGGTTTTCTGCCGCGCCGCGTTTGTCGCGCAGCGCGGATCCGACGGCGTCATTGGCATACACGGTGCCATCCACGCCTGCCGAAATCTGATTCTGTTGGGAATTGGTTGTGTTCATTTCGCGTAGCTGTGCAAACCGCTCAGGAGGTAATTCACCCCGAAGTAGGTGAACACCACCGAGGCGAAACCGGCGATGGAAACCCACGCCGCGCGCCGGCCCGACCAGCCCCGCATGAACCGGCAGTGCATGAACACGGCGTAGATGAACCACGTGATCAACGACCACGTCTCCTTCGGATCCCACGACCAGTAGGTGCCCCACGCCGAGTTCGCCCAGACCGCGCCCGTGATGATGCCCGCCGTCAGGAAGAGGAACCCGAACGAAATGGTCTTGGCCGTCGCCGTGTCCAGCGCCGCGGCGGTGCCGTTGGCCGGGGCGCCGGCGCGCGCCACGATGAGGTAAGCCACGCTCGCCGCAGACGCCAGCGCGAAGGCGCCGTAACCCATGAAGCAGGTGAACACATGCACCGCCAGCCAGTTGCTCCGCAGCGCGGGCATCAGCGGCTTGATGGCCGATTCGAAGAACGTGCTCGCGTAGGCCAGCGTCAGCGCGGCAAACAACGCCGTCACCACGCCCAGCACCGGGACATCGAGCCGGATCCGCAGCGCCAGATGCACCACCACCACCGCCCACGCGAAGAGCACCAGCGACTCGAACATGTTGCTGAACGGCGCGCGCTCCGCCGCAATCCACCGCAGCCCCATGTAAACCGTTTGCACTGTGACGGCCGCGATAAGGGTGGCGGTGACGACCGTGGCCAGCCGTTGCCGATTCTTGGAAAACAGGTTGATCGCGGCGAACAACGACGCTGCCAAATACCCCACCAAGCTCAAATTGAACGTCAGTTCCATGTCTGGGTCCATGTCCTTGGCTCGGTTGTTTGATATTCACCGCGACTCTGTGGTTTTATTCCAACAATGAAGGAGGGGCAGCCCCGGTGCCAGCGGCCCCGTGTCGGCTGAAAATGTTTCCCCACCGCAGTATTTGGGAGAAACCAGCGCGGAAGGGTGCTAACTGCGATGAGCGGGTGCGCGATTCCACGCGCGCCATTGCGCGCTTCCACGCAAGGGATGCCTCCTCCAAAAACACTGCTCAAGCCTCCCGCGCGGCCATCCGAGGGCTGACATAGACCACCGTGAACAGCCCGGCAAGCATCAACGCAAATCCGGCGTAAACGATCGGCACGCCGGGATCGCGCACCACTTGCAGGGATGTCCACGTCAAGTCTTGCGGGTTGTAGCCGGTCTGGAAAAACGTGTAGCCCTTGTAAGCGAACGGACTGTTGACCTCGACGGTGCGATCCCGGACGACCTTCCCGTCCTCCACTATCTTCAGTGAACTCTTGAACGACTTGATCGGGCCTGAAGGCATCGCCGCCGCGCGCATCCCGCCTTGGCTCTCGTAGGTCATCGTGAGCGGCCCCGCTTCAGTGGGACTGCCGCCGGGGCGCGTGTTGAAGCCGGGGAATTTGGCGAACAGCCAGCGATGATTCTGGTAACCCGGCCCGACGATGGCGACATAGATGGCCGGATTGTTGGGCCGGTTGGAGCGGCTCCTGACCTGGCGTGTCTGCAAGTCAACCGAAAAATCAGGAACGTATTGCAGCACCTTGACGTGGAATGAATTCTCCGCCGTCACCGCCTGGTCCTTCGGCGCCAGGACCCGCTCGATTCCGATTTGCACGGGGAAATCGGCGGTCACCTTTTTCTCCGGCCATGAAACCACCAGCCGCTCGCCGACAGCGTTGCCCGACGCCGCTCCGCCTGTTCCGCGCGAACCGCGCGGTTTGTTTTCCTGGCCGTAGGTCTCGATCTCAAACTTCGCCAGGTGGAGCGCGAACGGCAGCGGCCTCCAGCCCTTCTCGACCACGAAGAAGCCTTTGGTCTCGCCCTCGCGAAACTCGATGTCGCCTTTCTCGCCCCACATGCCGCGGATGATGCCACCGGCGAGAATGCACAGGAGGCTGATGTGCGTTGTCATCGAGCCGAGCGACCGGACGCGCGCGTAACCCGTGGTGCGCCGGGCAGTTGCGAGCCGTCGCGCGCTGCACGTGGCAACGCTCACGCTGAACACGGCGAGCAATCCCATGAACCACCATGAGTGGAAGACATGCGTCAGCCCCAGCTTGCCGAACACCGCAAAGCGCCCGCTTGCAGCCGGATTCCGCTCCAGATAGGCCGCGACCTCCGTGCCTTGGGGCAATACGGAGCCGACCACACAAGCCGCGGTGATGATCACCACAAGGGTGACGGCGAATTTCACCGACGCGAACAACCCCGACACCATGCCGGTGAAACTTCTGGATGGAGTCTCCACTGTGACCGGGTTCATTTGCCGCAAGACTTCCGGCGCACGGCTCAGTGCTTCACCTTCGGATTCGGATGCTTGATCTTCTCGTAGGCCTGCTCGGCGTCGAAGCCAGTCTTCTTGCCGTCCTTGGTGGTGTAGCGGTCGGCTTTCCACGTCGGGCTTTGGTCGTTATGGCAAAGCTCGCAGCTCTTGGTGGCCGGATAGACCATCCCGTTCTCGATGCACTTCTTGCGGTCTTCCATCACGCTCTTGGGCATGTATTTCTTGCCCGGCCCGTGGCAGGACTCGCAGGTCACGCCGTCTTCGGGCTGGATCTTCTCGCTGGCAATCTGCTCGGTCCAGTTGTAGGCGGTGGAGTGGCACTTCAGGCACTTGGCGCTTTTCTGCGGGTCGGCGATGCCCAGCTTCGCAGCGACCGCCTTGGCTTCGGGTGTGCCGAGCTTCTCGAATGTCTTCGAGTGCGCCCCCTTCTGCCAGGAAGCCAGTTGGTTGCCTGAATCTTCCTTCTTGTGGCACATACCGCACAGTTTCACGCCGACATAGAGCGAGGCGTCGCGGTCGGCTGCGAGACTGCCGGCCGAGGCGAAAATCGCCCCCGCCAAACCCAGGCCCGCTGAACAGCTCAGTCGTAACATGCTTTTCATAGTTTTCCTTTCTGGTTCACGAGACATCCTTTGACTAGCACGGCACATGCCGCCGGTTTTGCGGAGGTTCCTGCATCGGTGAGGTCAACAAGGGAAGTGCCAGATGCCACCGCGTTTCGTGGCGTGGCGGATCCGGGTTTGGAAGGGCTTGGGAAGCTGTGGCAGAAGGGGGATGGCAACCGCTGACAACGATGAGGGAAAAAACGAAATGGCTGCCCGGCATGGATTCGAACCATGAAAAACGGCTCCAAAGGCCGCTGTGTTACCATTACACCACCGGGCAACTCAAAAAGCTGACGCCACGGCAAACCACATCTTCTCGCCGAACTCAGCGCGCGCGGCGTTCATCGCGCGCTCGGCGCTCGCGCGGTCGGTTGCGACGCCAAACACCGTCGCGCCGCTGCCGCTCATCATCGCGCCGACGCAGCCGTTCTTCGCGAGCGACTCCTTCAGCAGTTCCAGGATCGGATACTTTCGCAGCGCCGGGCCTTCGAGCGTGTTGATCATGGCCCGCGCTGCTGCTTGGAGGTCGCCGGCGGCCAGCGCAACGCGGACGACCTTAACGGCCCCGCTCCGGCCCGTCAAGAAAGGCCTCACGTTCTCGTAGGCCCACTTGGTGGAGATGCCGAAACCGGGGTTGATGAGGACGAAGTGTGCCCGGCGCAGAGTCGCCGCCTCGGCGTCGTTGAGCGGTTCGACCAGTTCGCCGCGGCCGTGGCAGAACGACGGTTTGGGGTCGAGGAACAGCGCGCAGTCGGAGCCGAGCGTGGCGGCGAGTGGATGGAGTTGCTCGTGCGTGAGGCCGAGTTTCCAAAGCTGATTCAGGCCGTTGAGCGCGACGGCGCCGTTGCCGCTGCCGCCGCCCATGCCCGCGGCGATGGGCACGCGCTTGCGGAGCTTGATGTGCGCGCCCGCGGCGACGTTGAACCTGTCGCGGAATGCGAGCGCGGCGCGAACCACAAGGTTGCCGGCGTCGGTGGGGAGGCCCGCCGCGTCGCACTCCATCGTGATGCCGTGGGGCGCATCGCGCAACTCGAACTCCATCTCATCGCAGACGGTGAGCGGCACCATGATACTTTCGAGGTCGTGAAAGCCATCCGGCCGCTTGCGGACGATGTCGAGGCCGAAGTTGATTTTTCCCGGCGACCGCAGGGTCAGCGTCTTTGTCATGTCGCTGGCGTTTTCGCGGAAAGCGCCGGAGCAATCAAGACCAAACACCGCCGTTTCCCCTGGGCTGGCTTACGCGAGCTTCGCCGGCTTCGGTGACTTGCCGAAGTGGGCCATGATGGGCCGTTGCAGCTTCACGAAGTCGTTCCACGCGATCTTGACCGACTCGGTGTGCGTGCCGGCCTGAAAGACGATCTCATCGTCCTCCTCCAGCGAGGCGTCGGCATACACAGGCAGGTTGTAGAACTGCCCGAACGGCGGCATCGCGCCGACCTCGCAGTCGGGGAACAGGTTCTTGAACTCCGCTTCCGTGGCCAGCCGGCAGGTGCGGCCGACGACCTTGCCGAACTCCTCCACGGCCACATGGTAGCTGGCGGGCAACACGGCCATGTAGAAACTGCCGTCACCGGTCAACACCACCACCTTGGCCTGCATCTTGCCGGGCACGTGCTCGGCCTGCGCCACCTGCTGCGACGTGAACGCGCGCGCGTGGTGGATCACCTCGTAGCGGACCTTCTGCTGTTTCAGATATTGCTCGATGTGTTCGAGTGCTGTCACTTCGCTCACCTCCTTCTTGGGCCTTGCGGCAGAATCTAATGC
The DNA here is from genome assembly GCA_016219905.1 of Verrucomicrobiota bacterium. Classification (GTDB taxonomy): domain Bacteria; phylum Verrucomicrobiota; class Verrucomicrobiia; order CAIQCK01; family CAIQCK01; genus JACRKA01. The sequence goes on along the minus strand of JACRKA010000112.1, from coordinate 15,772 downwards.
GCCTCGTGGCCGAAGGCAATCGGTGGTAAAGTCAGATGGATTATGAAAGCGATGGCGTCCATCGTGGCGCTGCTGCTGGCGGCGGGAGCGGCCAGCGGGGAGGATTGGGCCGGCCAGCGCGAGCGCATGGTGGCCGGGCAACTCGCCGGCCGTGACATCACCGACGGGGCGGTGCTTCGCGCGATGCGGACAGTGCCAAGGCACGAGTTTGTGCGCGCCGGCGAGCGGGAAGCGGCCTACGGGGATTTTCCGCTGCCCATCGGCCACGGCCAGACGATTTCGCAACCCTACATCGTTGCTTACATGACGCAATTGTTGTGTTTGAAGCCGGGCAGCAAGGTGCTCGAAGTGGGCGCCGGCTCGGGCTATCAGGCGGCCGTCCTGGCCGAAATCACGCGGACCAACGTTTATACGATCGAGATCGTCAAGCCTCTCGTGTTGCGAGCGACGGCCGACCTGAAACGCCTGGGTTACAAGCAGGTCCATGTGCGCCACGGCGACGGTTACGAGGGCTGGCCGCAGGAAGCGCCGTTCGACGCGATCATCGTCACCGCGGCTCCTGACCACGTGCCGCAGCCGCTGGTGAAGCAACTCAAGTCGGGCGGCCGGCTGGTGCTTCCCGTCGGCGGAGTGCGGGACGTGCAGTGTATGGTGGTCGTGGAGAAACTGGCCGACGGCACGGTGCGGAAACACGAGGGCTTGCCGGTGCGGTTCGTGCCGCTCACGGGCAAGGGGAAAAACCGGGGCGAACCGTGAGGAGTGGCCCGTCACCCGGCATCTTCAGAACGTCAGCGCGCCCTTGATGTGTCCGTCGGGCTTCTTTGCGGCCAGTTCCAGCGCGGCCTGCGCCTCGGCGAACTTGTGGCGATGCGTCACCAGCGGCTTGAGGTCAATCAACCCGCGCCACATGCAGCGGACGGCGCGCTCGAAATTGCCGGCGCGGGCGTCGTCCTCGGCCAGCGAGGGGTTGGCGTTCAGGACGCGGAGGGCCTTGGTGTGCCACGCGCCCACGTCCACCTGGCGCGATGCGTGATGCCACGAGAAGATGCAGAGCCGGCCGCCGCGGCGGACCAGTTGCGTGGCCAGGTCGAGCGTCTGCTGCGCGCCGGCGGTTTCCACGACGAGGTCAAACGGCTCGTTCGCAAGCGTCTTCAGCCGCGCCTCGCCGTCCTTCGTCGAGGTGTTGACGGTCTCCGTCGCGCCGAACTGCGTCGCGAGCGTGAGATTCTGCGGCTTGAGGTCGGCGGCGATGAGTTCATAGACGGGATAACGCGCCAGCAACTGGGTGATCGTCAGGCCCATGAATCCCGCGCCGAGCACCAGCACGCGCTCGCCGGGACGGATGCGGGCGTGATGGATGGCGTTGACGACGCAGGCCACCGGCTCGACCAGCCACAGCGCCGGGTCTTCAGGTTCGCCGGGAACCTTGTGGGCGCGGCAGGCGTCCACGTTCTGAAGCTTCTGCCACGGGTAACAGGTGACGTATTCGCCGGGCCGGATGTTCTTCACCTCGCTGCCAACGCGGATGACCTGGCCGACGCCCTCATGGCCGCCGATGAAAGGGTAGGGGCGCTTGGCCGCCTCGGTGAACAGCGCGACATCGGCGGCGCTGATGCCGCCGGCCTTGCAGAGCACCTGCACCTCGTGCGGTTTCGGGTCGCCGACTTCGACTTCGCGGACCTCGACCTTGCGGGCCGCAACGAAATGAATGGCTTCAGTTTTCATGGCAAGTGGCCGGCTACTGTATCGGCTCGGCGGTTGAAGGCAAAACTTTTCTGCGGCGGAAAACCGCTGCCAATACTCCTCCGCTTCATGCTCCGGCGACGTTCAAGCGTGGACGGTCATGGCCGACGCGCTCAACTCCACGAAGCTGTGGGTTGATAAAGCCGCGACCAGCGCGGGCAGGTTGGCCGCAAGCAACCGGGACAACGCATCGTTGGTGATGTTGCCGGTTGAAATCAAGAGGAGCTTGGAGGGCGAGTTTCGCAGCAGAAAAGACGCCACAAAATCACTATCCTTGGTGACCGCCACCCGGCCCTCCCGATCCGCCAGTTCGGCGATGACGTCATCAGGCGTGCGATTCCCTGATGGCAGATCGAGGCTGTGCATGACTTCGTGCCCGGCCGCCGCCAGTTCGCGGGCGATTCGCCGCGGTAGCTGTGCGTCCACTACGAACTTCATGCAGTCACCGGCTCCATGCGTTGCACGCGGCTCAGGCGGGCACCGTAGGCGCAGGCGGCGCGCAGGTCGTCAGCCTCCAGATCGGGATAGTCCGCCAGAACCTGCTCCTGAGTCATGCCGCTGCCGAGCAATTCCAACAATAGTTCCACCGGGTAGCGCAGGCCGCGAATGCACGGTTTCCCGTGGCAGATGCGGGCATCCACCGTAATCCGAGAAAGCAAAGCATCGTTCGCCATGAACAAAGTTTACACCGGATGCTGACGCCTGCCAAGGACAGGTTCTGCATCGTCTAGCAGGCCGCGCGAGTTACGGCTTGCGTTGCTCGATGGCAGGCTCCGGCAGGATGGTCAGGCCGAGCTTCTGATGGATGATCGCCAGCGCGTGCGGGGTCTGGCGGATGTCCATGATGAAATCCTTGCCGGCCTTGGCCGTCGAGCGGAGGGCGCGTCCCAGCGAGTCGAAGAGCAGGACTTTGAGCGCGGGGTCGCGGTCAAGCGTGCAGGCGTAGGCGAGGCCGCTGGACACCAGAAAATCAGTGCCGCCGTTGCCCTTGCCTTTGTCGAAGGTGGGGCAGGTGTCAATGTAGCGGAAGCTGTGCGCCTCGTGGTTCCACGAATATTTCTCCAGCCAGTGAGCGGCGCGGACGATGCACTGCTTGGTCTCGCGCGACGGCGCGACGGCATCGAACATCATCAGTCCGTCGAGCAGCACGCCGGTGGCGAACGCCTTGCCGCCGGGATGCGGCGGTTTGTGGAGGCACTCCGGCGGGCCGTGCGGCAGGCCCCAATCGCCGCGCTCGGTCTGCTTTGTGACGATCTTCTCAACGTAGAGCCGCGCGGCGTTGAGGAAGAACGGGTTGCCCGTGGCTTCGTAGGCGGCGACAGCGTTCATCAACGGCCAGCCGGCCCCGCGCTCGATGCCGAAGCTGAAGTTGCGCGTCATGTAGGCGGCCTGCGCATCGCAGACCATCCCGGCAACGTCGCGGTAACTGCGCTCGCCAGTCAGGAACCCGACGCGGAAGTTGCCCGGCTGGAAGATGTGGCCTCCGGCATCAATCGCCCCGGTGACGAACGGGTTCGGGCGCGCGGCATCGGTGAGGCCGAAGACGTTGCCGAGCCGTTGGAAGCGCGGGTCGGTCATGTCGAAGAACCCGCCGACGTGGCCGACGGAGTGGGCATAAACGCGGCCCGGCATCCGCTCCGTCCACGGATAGTGGACCGTGTCTATGTCCGTGCTGTGGCGCGAGGCTTCCTCGGCGCGCCGGAGCCACTTCAAGTCGCCGGTGCGCGCGAACTGCAACGCCAGCGCGCCCATCATGTCGTATTCATGGTTGCCCCAGTTGAAATGCCGCTCGCCGTGCCAGTCGCCGAAGTTCATCCAGCCGTATTCGCGCTTCTGCTGGCGGTTCTTCTCCAGTTGCGCGAAGCCCTCCTCCGCCATCCGCTCGTAGTCGTCGAACATCCCCGCCTGCCGCGGCTCGACGATGCCGAACACGCCGCTGTCGCAGTAGTGCCGCGGCGGCGCGACGGCGAAAAGCGGATTGTTCACCCACGCCGCGAACTTGCCGTCATCCTCGCCCCCGAAGCGCGCGTAGATGTCCGTCGTGAACTCCAGCCCGCGCTTCACGCGATACTGGCCGCGGTCGTAGCAGTAATAGAGCCGGATGAGGTCCTCGGCGTTTTCCGATTCCTTTTCGAACGCGTCGCTGGGCAGCGGCGGCAACACGCGGACATGCAGGCCGTCGGGCCGGATGACGATGCCTTTCGGATAAAGCTGCCAGAAATCCTTCACGACCACCTCGATGCTGCGGTTGCCGTCCGTCACGCGTGCGCTGCCAAACGATTGCTTGCCGCTCGTCTGCTGGCCGTTCACGGACGCAGTGAAGCGGTCGTCCTTGTCCTGCAACAGCCACGTGGAGTTGTCGTCCTTGATCTCGGCGGCGAGGCCATCATCGAACGAGCCGCGGATCGGGCCGCCCGCCGCAAGCGGGATGCGGATGCCGGCCGTCTGGAGGTTGGTCAGCACCGAGTTTGTGGCGTTGTTGCCGATGGTCCAACTCAACCGCACCCACGGCTGGCCCGCGCAGACGAAATAGCGCGCCCGCCAGCGGAACAGCTTCGCGCCGTCCTCGGCCACAAAGTCGCCCTCGGCCCGCACGACGGCGCGGACGGGGCCGCGTTCCTCGACGACGATCGTGTCGGGCTTGCCGACGAAGTAAGCCTTGCCGTTCCCGTCGAGGATGCGCCCGTTGCCGCCCTTCGCCTCGCCAACCGATGGCAGTGCGTCGAAGAGCGCGAACTTCTCCTTGCCCACGCGCAGCGAGAGCGGGCCGTTGTTCACGGTCACGGCGTCGGCGGTTTCCGCAACACGTAGCCGCCGACGTAAGTCGGCGGATGTCGCTTCTTGTTGCTGGCCATCTGTCCGCGGACTTACGTCCGCGGCTACGCTGCGACCGGTTCGCAACCGGACCTTCACCGGCTCGCGCGCCGTGTCCGTGCAGAAGCTGGCTTGCAGCCACTTCACGCTGCCATCCGGCCAGAACGCCGTCGCTTCAAACTGGGCCGGCACCGGCTTGCCCGCCGCATCGAGCAATGCCGCATTTTTGGCTGACGCCAGCGCGCCGCGCGCGAACGGCACACCGGTCGTGACAGGCCAGTTCTTGCGCGGCGTGCCGGTCGGCTCGGAGACTGTCAGTTCGATGGTCTGCGGCTTCGAGCGGGCAACGCGCAGAATTTGTCCGGCCACGAACTTCACCGGCATGGCCGTCGCGCCGAGGCATCGCACGCGGGCCTCGCAGCGTTTGCCCACGGGCAAGCCGTTGAGGACGACCCGATGATTGCGCTGGTCGCTCTCGGTCTCGGTGAACTCGCGGCCCTCGCACTCCAGAACGGCAGCCGGCGTCGGCTCATTGCTGATCCATGAAATCTGCGTTGCTCCTTCCGGGAGAGTGAACGCTGTCAGTTGACTGAGCACAGGCGGCACGTAGGCCACGAGCCGGACGTAATCATAGTAGGCCGAGCCGATGCTGGCGGGGTTGGCGTAACGGTCGTCCACCCAGAGGTCGAACGCGCCGTCCTTGATATCGTGGACGCCGAGGTCGGTCTCGCCCGTGGCGGACTTCAGCCATGTCTTGCCGCCGTCGAGCGAGTAGGCGAGGGGACGCGTCGTGCCGCCGAGCCACGCGCGATAGACGCCGCGCGGGATGCCGGTGATGTGCGTGTGCAGCGGCGGGGCGCCTTCCTCCGGCGTGGCGCGGTCGGCGTTGATGGTCGGCGACGTGAGCGACGCGTCGTGGGAGCGTTTGCCCTTGCCCTCGGTGGTCCAGAGCCGCCACTTCGTCGCGGAGACCTGGTTGGTCAGCCACACGCGCGGCGTGGACCAGTCTTCCGCCTCGAAGATGAGTCCGGCCAGGCCGTGGAAGTTGGTGTTGGTGGTCTGTGCCGGCGCAGAGGCGGCGAGCAGCAGCGCGCAGGCGGCGGGGAGCAGGGGCAGGCAGCGTTTCATGGCCGGGCGGTTTGTAGCACCGTCGCTGTGTGGACGCAACGTGCGTCCTGCGGTGTGCGGCCGGAAGTGTCGGACATGCAGCCGAACCGCCGATTCACGCCCGCAACATAATCCCCAAAAGAAGCTTTTCTTTGGCACGCGGGTTTTGTAAAAACATACAGCCACAGGGGGTGTTGTTCGCAGGGAATGGCCGCGCGCAACAGCTGGCGTGCCAAAGTTCCGTGTGTAGATGGAGGCTGCAAACAACAAACAACGTCATGAACCGAAGCCACCCAACCCCAAGGAGCCTCATGAAGAAAGCCATCGCTATCCTCTGCCTGTCCGTTCTCGCCGCGTCCGTTTCCCAAGCCGACACCGTCATCCGCGGATTCGATGAATTCCTCAACGGGTCAGTTTATTTCGACCAGTATCCGGAGTTCTCGATCACGACGGATACGCCGGGTGCCACGGTATCGGTTTTAAGTGCCGGCTCGTTTGCCGTGTCTGCACCAAACATAGTCGGCGGGTATATTCCCGGAGCGCCGCCGGCGGGTGGCACGATTGGCAACTTGCTGGTGGAGTTCCACGATGCCACGCCGCTCTACTTCAAGTGGCTGGGCGATGAGACCGGCGGCGATGTCGGCGACGTGTGGGTGTATGAGTCCGGCGTGCATACGGCGACACTCGACTTGATCTCGGACGCCAATCATTTCAACGTCAAGACCTTGGACCTGACGGCTTACGCCAACGTGACGCGCATTGACATCAAGAACATCACCGACTTAGCCGGTCTGGCCTTCGACAACTTCGCCGTGAACACCGTGGCCGCCGTGCCCGAGCCTGCCTCGTTGACCTTGCTCGCGGCCGGCTGCGCCGCGCTCGGCATGATGCGCCGCCGACGTGTTTGAACCCTTTCGGATACTCTGCACCGCGAGTTTTCTGAAACCCGCAGCAAGAACCCCGTCCGGAAGGACGGGGTTTTTTGTGGGGGAAGATGGTTTCTGTCGCTGCCGCTACGCCAGCTTTTTGACGAGGCGCAGTTCGGTGCCCTTGTCGAACTGGGTGTTGTATTCGACGGTGTCGAAGACTTTGGCGATGAAGTAGCAGCCGAGGCCGCCGGGGCGGACGTGGTCGAGGTCGCGCGACTTGAAGGTGGCGGGATCGCCTTGTTTCCCGAAATCGCGGAGGCGGAGTTCCAGCGCGTCGGAGGTCAGTTCAGCGCGGAGGATGATGTCCTGGGTGTGGTCGTTCTGGTAGGCGTGGCGGATGATGTTGGCGCAGGCTTCGTCCACGGCCAGGACCATGTTGAAGGCGGTCTCTTCGGGAAGTTGTGTGTGTGCGACGATGCCGCGGACGAACTCGCGCATCTTGCCCAGTTCGCGGGGGTGGCTCTTGATGGTGAGGGAGCTGACATCCGGCTTCGGCACCGCTTTGGCGGCTTCGGCGGTGTCGTGTGTCATGGCGAGGAAGGTCAGGTCGTCGTGCCGGGTGGCGCTGCCCATGAAGTGCATCACACTCTCGGCCACGGCGCGGATGACTTCGGCGGCGGTGGCGTGGCCGGCGGCCAGCGCGCTGCCGATGCGCTCGTAGCCGAACTCGGTGGCGCCGATGTTGCGCGCTTCGCTGAGGCCGTCGGTGAACAGCAGCAGCGTCTCGACGCCGCGCAGGGTGCGGGTGCCTTCGCCGAACGTCATGCCCGGCACCATGCCGAGCGACGGGCCGCCGCTGCCGCCGAGGGTCTCGCTCTTGCCGTCGGCGAACAGGATGGGGTCGGGCATGCCGGCGTTGGCGTAGCGCAGTTCGCCGGTCGCGAGATCGAGGGTGGCGTAGAGCAGGCCGAGGAAGATGGGCGTGCGCGGCGTCTGGTTGGCGGCCATCGCGGCGGCCATGTCGGCGGCGGATTCGCCCGCGAGGGTGTCGTTGATCTCGGCGAGGGCCTGGGCGGGCGGCGTGCCGGTGCTGGCGTAGCGTCGCGCGCCGAAGAGGCAGCGGACCATGTGCAGCGAGGAGGCGAGGCCCTTGCCGGTGACATCGCCGACGAGCAGGGCGATCTTCGTCGGTGAAATCCGCACGACATCGTAGAAGTCGCCGCCGAGGTCGAGGGCGGGTTCGTAGTAGCCGGCGACGCTGATGCCGGGGATGGACGGCATCTCCTTGGGCAGGAAGCTGAGTTGGATCTGGCGGGCGATGTCGCGCTCCTGGGACTGGCGTTGCTGCTTGAGCGCGGCCTTGTGGAGGCGGGCGTTCTGGATGGCGGTGGCGGCGAGGTTGGCGAAGGCGAGGAAGAACTCGCCGTCGTCGGGTTCGAAGACTTCCTTGTGCTGGGAATCAATCGCCTGAAGGATGCCGATGACGTTGCCGCGCGCCTTCATCGGCACGCAGACCATCGTGCGGGGGATGAGGCCGATCTTTTTCGCGGCGGCGAGGTTGAACCGCGGGTCGTTGGCGACATCGGTGAGCACGAGCGGCTGGCCGTTCTGGGCGACCCAGCCGGCGATGCTGTTGGGCCCGATCTTGAGGCGGATGCCTTCCTTGACCTTCTGGCCGTGTTCGCCGGTGGCGACGGCATAGACCAGTTCGCCGGTGGTCTCGTCCACGAGCGCGACGCTGGCGGCGGCGGCGTCCATGACGCGCTGCGCCATCGAGAGGATGTTCGGCAGGACGTCGTCGGGGTCGAGGCTGGAGTTGATGGCCGCGGCGATCTCGACGAGGTTCGAGAACGCAGCGAGCTTTTGTTCCAGGCGGGAACTGCTCATTTCGTCGCCGGTGGCGTTGTCGCAGGGGGCGGCGCCGGCTCGGGAGCCATGAGGATGCGCGGGCCGCCGTCGCTCGATGTCGCTGCAGGCGGTGTGGCGGGCGCAGGTTCGGTTGGCGCCGGGGTGGTGGATGGGAAAGGTCTGGCCGAAGGCTCGGGCGCGAGCACTTTGACCTCGCCGGCCGGCGCGGTCTTCTTTTCGGGTTTGGCGCCTTTCTGCGGCTTCTCAGGCTCCTTCTGCGAACTGAAGGCGGACCACGGCGCGAAGACCAGCCGCATCGTGTGGGTGAACTGCTTGGTGTTGTAACCCATGTCGCGCAGGTTGGTCAGGAGCATGGTGATGTTGGGCCGGTTGTCGGTGAGCAGGCCGTTGACGTTGTCGAGCGTGCCGCCGGCCTTGCCCATCGTCTCGTGGGTCTTGTCCACGAGCGCGGTGACCTTGGGGCGGATTTCGCCGGTGAGTTTCTGGACGTTATCCAGCGTGGCCGAGAGCTTGGGCTTGGTATCCGCGAGCGTGTCGTTGAGCGTGCCGAGCGTGGTCTTGCCTTTCTCGGTCATCTCGCGCGCGTTGGCGAGCGTGCCTTTGATATTGGGGCGGTTTTCGGTGAGCATTTCCTTGGCTTCCGCCAGGGTGATGCCGGCCTTTTCGAGCGTGGTGCGGGCGTTGGCAACGACGCCCTTGATGTTGTCCTGGAACTGCGGGTCCTTCATGACGTTGTTGACGTGGGCCAGCAGCGTCTGGACGTGGTCCATCATGCCTTCGAGCTTGGCGATCAGCTTGCGGCCGGTGGTCACGAGTCGCTCCAAGCCGGCGTTCTCGCCGTAGAGCGCGTCGCCGGGGCCGAGCGGCGGGGCGCCGGGGTCGCCGGGGGCGAGGTCCAACTGTTTGTCGCCCAACATGCCGACCATCATGACGGCGGCCTTGGTGTCCTGGTTGACCGGCGTGTCCTTGCCGATGCGCGCCCTGACCTCGACGTAATAGTGGTTGGTCAGGGTCAAGGTGGTCGAATCGCCCTTGGGCACGACCCGGGTCTTCGACTCGGATGGCTGGAGGATGCGGATCGTGCTGATCTCGCCAACCTTCTGGCCGGCATAGACCACGCCGGTGCGCTCTTTCACGCCGCTGACGGAGTCCAGGAAGACGGTGATGTCGCGCTCGCTCTTGAGGAAGGAAAACTTCCCGACGAAGATGCTCAGCGCGATGAGGCAGATCAGGGCGATGAAGATGACGATGCCCGGTCCGGTTTTTTGGGTTCTGTATTCGGCCATAAACGCTCCTTGGAAATCAGTTCTCTTCGCCGAGGATGGCGCGGAGGTAGCCTTCGGCGTCCTCGCGCACTTCGCTCTCCGCCTTGCCGTTGATGAAGTCGCTGACCAGCGGGTTGGTGTTGGCGCGGATCTCGTCCGGCGTGCCCTCGGCCATGATCTTGCCCTTGTGGAGCAGGACCATGCGCGTGGCGATGCGGAACGCGCTGGTCATGTCGTGCGTGACCACCACCGCCGTCACGCCCAGCTCGCGGCAGAGCCTCAGCGTCAGGGCGTCGAACTCCGTCACGCGGATCGGGTCGAGGCCGGCGGTCGGCTCGTCGCAGAAAAGCAGCTTCGGGTCGAGCGCAAGGGCGCGGGCCAGCGCGGCGCGTTTCTTCATGCCGCCGGAGATCTCGGCGGGCTTCAGCTCGGCGAACTTGGTCAGTTCGACCAGTGAGAGCTTCATCTTGACCATGATGTCCACGGTCATCTCGGGCTGGTTGGGGAAATGTTCGCGGATGGGCAGGGCGACGTTCTCGCCGACGGTCATCGAGTTGAACAGCGCGCCGCTCTGGAAGAGCACGCCGAACTGTTTTCGGACCTCGTTGAATTGGGACTCGGTCAGCCGCGTGATTTCCTTGCCCTCGATCCAGATGCGGCCCTCCTCCGGGCGCTGGAGGCCGATGAGCTGGCGCAGCAGCGTGCTCTTGCCGCAGCCGCTGCCGCCCATGATGACGAGGATGTCGCCGCGCTTGACGCGGAAGCTGATGCCGTCGGGCACGCGCCGGCTGCCGTAGATCTTCGCCACGTCCTCGACGACGATGATGTCTTCAGCGCCAATCGGGCCGTTGCGCGGCTGGTCGCTGCTGAATGGCGAGGCGGTGGTGATCATGGCTCAGATGAAATAGAAGATCGCGGTCAGCAGGCAGTCGCTGGCGATGATCATGACGATGGAGGTGACGACCGACTGCGTGGTGCTGAGACCGACGCCCTCCGCGCCGCCTTCCACGGTCAGGCCGAAGTAACAGGCGATGTTGCTGACCAGCCCGGCGAAGACCACGCTCTTGATCATGCCGGAGTAGATGTCCTTCAGCACCAGCGTGTCGAACGACTTCTGCCAGTAAACCGCCGGCTCGATGCCGAGGTTCAGGACGCCGATGAGATAGCCGCCGAACATCGCCACGAACACGCCGACGATGGTCAGGCACGGCCCCATGATCATCATCCCCAGCACGCGGGGCACGATCAGGAAGTGGACCGGGTTCAGGCCCATCGTCTCCAAGGCGTCCACTTCTTCGGACACACGCATCGTGCCCAGTTCGGCAGTGATGGCCGCGCCTGAGCGTCCGGCCAGCACGATGGCGGTGAGCATCGGGCCGATCTCTCGCATCACCGACGCCGCCACGAGGCCGCCGACGAGCGAGAGGCCGCCGATTTTCTTGAGCGTCGTGGCCGTCTGCATCGCCAGCACCAGGCCGATGAAGAACATCACCATGCAGACGATCAGCAGCGAACCAACGCCGATGAGCGTCATCTGCTTGAACGTGTCATCCACCCGCACCCGTTTGCCGCGAAACGGCGCGAGGAATGCCCAATAGGCCGTGTCGGTCATCAATAGCGACAGACCCGTGAGGTGCTGGAAAAACTTGGTCAGAGTCGGAGACATGTGCCGGACAGCCGGAGGTGCGCGCTATGCGACGCCGAGCGCCCGCAGCGCGTCTTCTTCGTTGGGGTGGATGGTGAACACCTTGTCCAGCCGCGCCACCGAGAAGACGCTCTGGACGTTCTTGCTGACGTTGGAGAGCTGCAACTGGCCGCCTGTCGGCCGCAACTGCTGGTAGGCGCCGATCAACGTCGCCAGCCCCGAGCTGTCAATGTAGGTCACGCCCTGGAAATTGAGCAGGATGGCCTTCTTCTGCTGCTTGATCAGCTCGGTCAGTTTCGCCAGCAGCGTCGGCGAATGATAGAGATCCACCTCGCCGCTGACGTCCAGCACCGCGACGTTGCCCGCTGTTCGCATTCCAATGTTCATGTCCTTGTAAGTTTTCCCCCTCGAAAACCGGCGCATCCTAGCCGCGCAAACAGGGTTTGGCAACGGATTTTCTGTGGGCGCAGGAATTCCCCTTGAGTCGCGGCGCGCAGCCGCTACACTGCCGCCCACGCGACGCTGTTCAACCGTCGCAGGTCGCATCAATCGAGAAACGAGCCATGAAGACCGAAACCAACTCCCCAAAACAACAATCCCATCCTTCCCGCCGTGACTTCATCAAGATGACAGGCCAGGCCGCGGCCGCCTCGGCGCTGGCCGGCATCACACTCCCGCGCGTCCACGCCGCCGAGGACAACACCGTCCGCCTCGCCCTCATCGGCTGCGGCGGGCGCGGCAGCGGCGCGGTGGCCGACGCGATGAGCATCACCAGCCTGCCGGTGAAACTGACGGCGATGGCCGACCTGTTCGACAACCGTCTGCAACGCGCCCACGCCGCGTTGAAGGGCAAATTCGCCGACCGCATGGACGTGCCCGGCGACCGCCAGTTTCTCGGTTTCGACGCCTACAAGAAGGCGATAGACACCCTGCGGCCCGGCTCGGGCGACATTGCGATGCTGACCGGCTACGCCGGGTTCCGCCCGGCGCAACTCGAATACGCCGTCGAGAAAGGGGTGAACGTCTTCATGGAGAAATCGTTCGCCGCCGACCCGCCGGGATGCCGTCGCGTCATCGCCGCCGGCGACGCTGCCGAGAAGAAGAATCTCAAGATCGCCGCGGGCCTGATGTGCCGCCACTCGAAGAACCGCCAGGAACTCATCAAGCGCATTCGGGACGGCCAACTCGGCGACATTCATCTGATCCGCGCCTACCGCATGGAGGCCGGCGGCTGGCTGAAGCCGCGCCCGCCGGAAACGAACGACCTTGAGTTCCAAGTCCGCAACTTCACCAAGTTCCTTTGGGTCAGCGGCGGCCTCTGGGCCGAGATGGACATCCACCAGATAGACGAGATCTGCTGGCTTAAGGACATGTGGCCCATCAGTGCGCACGGCGTCGGCGGCCGTGTGGCCAACAGCCAGGATTGCAGCCAGAACCTCGACTCCTTCTCCGTGGAGTGGACCTTCGCCGACGGCGCCAAGGCCTACGACGTGGTGCGTTACGCCCCGAAGTGCTACAACGACTTCGTCACCTACGTCCACGGCACCCGCTGCGCCGCGCAGTTCTCCGGCAACATCCACGCCGGCGTCGTCCACACCTTCAAGGACCAGCGTTGCACCAAGGACAACATTGACTGGGAAGCCGAGAAGGAAACCCAGACCCCGTGGCAGGCTGAGTGGCAGGCGCTGCTCGACGCCATCCGCCACAACCGGCCGCACAACGAAGCCAAGCGCGCCGGCATGAGCAACCTCGTGGACAACATGGGCCGCGCCGCCGTCCACATGGGCAAGGTCATCACCTGGGACGAGATCATGGCGTCGAACTTCCAGTTCTGCCCGAACGCGGACAGCCTGACCTTGGACAGCGCCCCGCCGATCAAAGCCGACGACCAGGGCCGCTACCCTGTGCCGGTGCCGGGACAGTGGGTTGAGGTGTGAGTGAGTCTCTCTCGTGGCTGAAGTTGTGGGGCGTCCGACAGATTTCGGATCGCTCACGCGTTCCGCTATGCCAACCCGTGCGGCCAAAATAGTGCTTGCGCGGGTTGCGGTTCTGATTAACATCCCGCGTCACGGAAGCGAGCGTAGCTCAGTCTGGTAGAGCGCAACCTTGCCAAGGTTGATGTCGTGGGTTCGAATCCCATCGCTCGCTCCATTTTTTTGCCCTGACATGATCCGCACCGCCGACCTTCTGGACCTGGCGCAACTCGAACACGCCGCCCTCTTCGACGGCTGCGAGTTTCCGTGGCAGGCGCTGGCCCGCATCAAGGACTACTTGCGAAAAAACCTGAAGTCCGGCAACCACGGCACCGTGGTCGGCTCGCCATTCATCGGGCGCGACGTTTTCGTGGGCGAGGGGACGGTCATCGAACAGGGCGCGTTCGTCAAAGGCCCCGCCCTCATCGGCCGCAACTGCCAGATTCGCGCCGGCGCTTACGTCCGTGAAAACGTCATCGCCGGCGACGATTGCGTGCTCGGCAACTCCTGCGAGTTCAAGAACGCCGTCCTTCTCAACGGTGCGCAGGCGCCGCACTTCAACTACGTCGGCGACTCCATCCTCGGCTGCGAAGCCCACCTCGGCGCGGGCGTCATCTGCTCCAACCTCAAGTCCCTCGCCGGCAACGTGACGGTCGCGTGGGAGGGAAAGACGCTCGACACCGGCCTGCGGAAGTTCGGCGCGGTTGTCGGCGACCGCGCCGACATCGGCTGCAACTGCGTGTTGAACCCCGGCTCGATCATCGGCCGCGGCAGTGTGCTCTATCCGACGATCAACTGGCGGGGCGTCTGCCCGCCGGAATCCGTCGTCAAGCTCCGCCAGCAACACCAGGTCATCACGCGCCGGAAGTGACCGGCTGGCGCGCGTCTTCTTTGCATCTTCTTTCGGGTTGAATGCGCGCCCAAGACGCAGTATGAGTATCGCCCGTTGAGACGCGCTCGGGGAATCATGAAGTCTGCGAAGCTGTTTTTGTCCGTCCTCCTGCTGTCGGCGGCGACGCCGATGTTTGCAGACCCCCGCCTCAGTCTTGTGACGTCGTTCACGGCGGGGCAGTTCACCGACGCGATCTTCCTCGGCACACCCACATACAGCCTCGATGCGCTGGTGGATACCGACGGACACGACATCAGCGGCCTCCAGTATTATTTCACCACCACACCCGCCAACGCCGTCGCCTTCGACGCGCCGCCAGTGGTGGCTCTCGATAATCCCTTCACCTCGTCCGAGATTTTCCTCGCGCCTTCCACGGGCGGCACGGTCAACCAGGCGCAGGGCACCACCATCTGGTTCAAGAGTTCCCCGGGTGACTACGCGCCGTTCGTGGACAACGCCGTTGCGCGCTACGTCTTCAACACCGCGTCGCTGCCCGGCGGCAGCTATGTGTTCACGCCGGTCGCCGAGGAGCTGACCAACGGCAGTGAAACACTCAACACCTTCGCCGCGCCGCGCCCCTTCAGGCTGAGCGTCGTTCCCGAACCCGGCACGTCCGTGTTGGCAGCCGTAGGCGCGCTGCTGCTGTCTTCCCGCCGCCGGCTCCACCGGATCGCTTGATTCAAAGCCCGTCTGCCATGTCTGCGGAGACCGTGGACGTTTACTTCTTCTGCACGCCGTAGCACGTCACTTTTCCGTCGAGGCTGGCGGAAAACAGGTGGCCTTGCGCCACGGCCATGCCGTCCCACACCGGCGGGCTGTCGAGCTTGATCTCGCCCTTCGTCGTGCCGTCCTCGCGGGAGACTGCGAAGAGCGTGCCGCCGCGCTTGCCTTCCAGCGCCGCGTCTTGCTCGGCGAGTTCGTGTTGGATGGCCGGGTCCTTCGCCACCAACCGCTCGAACGCATACTCCTCGTCCAGCGTGTCGGGCGGGCCGCTGATGAAGACCAGCTTGCCCGCCATCGCCATAGAGCGTGTGATGATCGGCACGAATTGCGTCCACTTGTGCTGCACGAAACTTCCCGGCTTTACGCCTGCCGCGCCGCCAGCTCTCGCGACGGCTCCGGCAGTGCCGGCGGGTTTCTTGAACCACAGCGCCATGCCGACCTTGCCCTTGCCCGTCTCGACCCCGAACAGGACGGCTCGCGCGTCGTTGCCGGATTCGTCGCGCGCGTCGCCCTTGTCGAACGAACAGGCCACCATCGCGCCCCTGCCGCGCGCGACGGCGTCGGCTTGCGCCGCGTGCTCGATGATCTCCGCTTCGGTCAGCGCCTTCGGGAACACGGCGAACTGGTCGAGCAGCCCCGCGTAGTGCGCGCCGCCGCCGTGATTGGTGACCAGCGAAGTGCCGGGTGAGCCGAGGTAAAGACCTTGGGCGGGTTTCTTCGGGATAAAGCCAGGCGCTTTGGTCTCGGAAGCGAGCTGGCCGTCCACGTAGAGCCGGAGCTTCTTGTCGTCGGTCAGCACGCCGGCCAGATGATGCCAGCCGGGATCGAGCGGACGGGCGGCTTGCGCGGTGGTCTCTTGTCTATCTATGCGG
>JACRKA010000008.1 GCA_016219905.1 Verrucomicrobiota bacterium | reverse complement strand
TCGCAGAAGTTGGAGCAGACGCATTTGCTCACGAAGAACGCCGACGAGTTTAGCGAGATCACCCTGCGCGGCTTGGCGCCGCCGGACACGAAGGCCGCGCAGATTTACCTCTACTCGCATCGGCACCCGACGCCGAAGGTGCTCATCGGCAGCGTGCGGCTCATCGCAGGCGTGCAGCCACTGCCGCCGTTGCCGCCGCCCGTGCCGCCGCAATACACGAAACTGAAAGACCTGCATCTGACGACGCACATCGTCCGCGATGGCAAGCCCGCCATCAGCATCGTCGCGCCAGCATCGGGCACCTACAAAGCGCAGGCGGTGCGGTTGCAGGCGGCCATCGAGAAGTTGAGCGGTTGCAAAGTGCCGATCATCAGCGACGACGCGTCAGAGGCCGCCGTGCCGATCAAGGGCAGTCTTATCGTGCTCGGCAATCGCTCGACCAACGCCACGATCAGCGAACTCTACAACCGCTACTTTCTGCTGACTGATCTGCGTTATCCCGGCGCGGGCGGCTACGAGGTGCGGACGATCCACAATCCATTCGGTGGCGGCCATAACGTCATCCTCGTCGGCGGCAGCGATGCGAAGGGCGTGGAGTCCGCGACCGACGCGCTCATCGCCAAACTCAAACAGCCGGCTCTCTCTCTCTCCATTGGCAGGCTCATAGAGATCAAGCTTGGCACTGGCATCACCGTCCCGCGCAACGTGCGCGAATTGGAGACGTGGGAAGCGTCGAAGGGCTACGGTTCGGTCGGCTATTTCGGTTGGAACAGCATCAGCAAGCGCATGGCGGCTTACTACATGAGCGGCGACCCGTTCCATGCACGCGAGGCGTTGCGGCTGGCTTTCCCCGACAAGCAGGCGTTCAAGGAGATCGCCGAGATTGACGGCGAGATGATCGAGGATAAGGACGACCCGCTCGCTGGCGCATATCACTACACCTCGCACATGATGATCCTGTTCTGGGACCTCATCGAGGAGAGTCAGGTGTTCAGCGACAAGGAGCGGTTGAAGGTCAGCAACGCCTTTGCGCGGCAACTCAATCATCGCAAGAACGAAGGTGTTTATCCGCTGGCGCGGCCGCCGTCAGCGGTCGGCTCGCGGCACGGCCAATGGTCGGCCATCTCGCTCTACTGCCTTGGCCGCTACTTCCAGCGCGATTATGCGGAGCCGGTCTGGGCGCAGTGCGTGCGGGGCGCGCAGTTCGCTTTCGCGCCGCTGCACGAACACGCGTGGCTCAACGGCGAGAACGACAATCTGTTCTGGTATTGCACGGGCATCGCGCCGGTCTTCACCTACATGGCGCTCAGCGGCGACCGCGAGCCGATGCGCAACGGCGTCGCGGCAACGTTGCTGCGCGGCCAGGAACTCCTGCTCTCCGGCCGCGTCCCGGACTGGGCGCTCAGTTCTGCCGCGCTGGACTACCTGCACAAGGTCGCCTACCTCACGCAGGACGGCCGCTGGCTGACGTATCGCGATCGAACCGGCGTGGACACAAGCGTCTTCCGGCTCGGCCAATCGTTCTGGCCCGACGACAAACTGAAACCGGCGCAGCCAACCGACCTCGCCGGCAAATGGACGGTCAACCACCTCCCGAAGCCGCACTGGCTCGCCCGCAACAATGGTTTCCCGCTGGAGGAATCATTCCAGAACGCCAGCTACCGGAGCGCGCCGGACGCGTCGGGCGATTTCATCCTGATTGACGGCTTCAACGGCGCGTCGCGCAATCCCTACCATACGTTCGCGCTGCTCGAACTGCGGCTGGCCGGCCAGACGATCCTGCAAGGCTACTTGAACCAGGTGCTCACGAAAGCCGACGGCATGGTCGAGCCGCAGGTGGCGATGGACGCCGCGCTGCGCCACGCGGACGTGATCGGCCAGACGGCGTTTTGTGTCGGCGAAGTGCCGAAGGCGGCGTTCTGCAACTGGCGGCGCACGCTCGTGCAGTGCACCGGGCGCTACGCGCTCGTCGTGGATGACCTGACGTTCCGCGCCGACAGCGAGAACATGGAGACGCAGTTCAAGTGGCAGATAACGGGCGGTTCGGTGCGGTTCGACGCGAAGACGGGCGCCCTGACCGCTGGGGCGTCGAGGATTTGGTGCGCGGACGCGCTGGAAACAACTCTTGGCGGCGGCATCGCCACGCAGGAATGGAACGGCCCGGTGAAGAAAGGCCAGCACGGAATTTTCTTCGCGCTGCTGGGAACGAACGCCAACGACTTGCGATGCCTGCGGCTCACAGAGAACGCCGCGGCGCTCACGCTGCCACAGAAGGCGGTGGCCATCGCCGGCGATTGGGAAGGCAACAAAGGCGATTTGGTAGTGCTCGCCGAAGATCATCTGTTCGGCACGGGCCTGACGCAGACGGGCAAGGAGCAAGGCATGTTGCTGGCCAACGCGCCGGTGGATGTGGAATGGGATTTCGCGGCGGGCCGGATGGAAGTAGTCACGCGCGGCGCGGCGCTGCTCACGGTCGCTGTCGCCGACGCTGCCGACGTCCACAGCAACAATCAGATCGTGAAAGGCAACAGCAGCACGAGCGGTTACGTGACGTTGCTGCTGCGCGGAGGCCGCACTGTCATCGAAGGCATCAAACCTTCCGAGGCATCGCGAAGCGAACTGACCGCGCAGCTTAAGATATGGTTCGAGCAAGCCAGCGCCAAGCGCGCGCAATTGAAGGAGCCTGCGCCGACAGCACAAGCTCCAATCGCCGAACTCAAGAGCGCGTTCGCCGCCCAAGTTGGTGGCGCGGTCAGAGACCTGATTGTGATTCCCGACGAAGGCCGCGAGTTGATCGCTGCTGCGGAGGGAATGACAATTCATCTGCTCGGCACCGACGGCCAGGAAGTTCGCCAAATGAAGACGGACGGAAACATCCGCCAACTTCATTGGTGGCCGGAGCACAAGCTGTTGCTGGCCGGCTGCGAGGACGAGAAGGTCTGCGCGTTCGATCTCGCGGGCGAGCGGAAGTGGACGTTCGTGTCGGAGATGGACCCGGCAGTGTTCCGCGCGGCGAAGCAGTATTGGTTCAAGACCGCGCCGGGCCACGAAGGCATCCACGGCATCGGCAGCGGCGTGTTCCTCGATGGGAAGAGCCAGGCATTCGTCGGCAGCGCGTGCACGCTGGAGATCATTGACGAGCAGGGCAAATTGGTGAAGCGGCTGCCGCAGTTTTGGGGCACGGTCTATAAGTTCGCGCTCGTGCCGGGGCCTGAGAACAGTTTGAACCTGCTCGCATCGCGAAAGATCACCGACGGGCCGTCGCTTGGCGTCATCAACAACCGGACGCTCGACCCGACGCCGCGCAGCTTCTACGGCGTGCCGGCGGGCCATACGCACGTCAGCGGCTGGATGGACCAGACGCGCCACCACATCTTCGTGGACGACCTCGATGGCGATGGAAAGAAGGAACTGGTCAGCGAAATCACCGGCGCATGGAACCGCGTGACCGTGTGGGACCTGCAAGGCAAACCCCTGCACAACGTCCAGTTTGGCCCCGGCGCGCGAGGCAGCGGGCGTGACATCCGCGACCTCGACATCGGCGACCTCGGCGGCGACGGCAAGAAAGAGATTGTCGCCGCGTTGTCGGGCGGCTTGGTGGTCGCGCTCGACCATCGCTGCGAGAAGCTGTGGTCGAAGCGGCTCAGCAGCCCGCCCATCGTGCTGAAGGTCGTCGGTAAATCGGTGCTCGTCGGCAGCGAAGATGGCAGCGTGTCGGAACTCACCTCCCGCGGAAATCTGGCGCGGATCGGCAAGACCAACGGCCGGCCGACGTGCATCGCACAGGTCGGCGCAAGTTCAACCGTCCTGATTGCCACTGACAAGGGAGAGTTGCGGGTGTTTCGAATCGGAGACTGAACGGCCTGTCGGCATTGCTTGTGAAGCCGACGCTCTTCCGGGGTCAACCGCGTCGGGACAGACAAGCGCCTACCATACAACCTCCGGCTTCGCAAACTCGCCCGTCATCGCTGTCGGCAGCCGCCACACGTGGTCGCCGTCCTTGTTGGTGAAGTAGAGGCAGGAGTCGGATTTTTCGAGCGGGTTGCCATCGGCCCAGAAGGCGTAGAAACCGGGATGGGCGTTGACAGGGCGGCGGGCGTAGGTGTGGTTGAACCGGCTGTCGCGCGTGAGCTGCTTCACCTTCGTCCATGTCGCGCCCTGATCGCGGCTGGTCCAGAGCACCATCTCGCCGCCGGTGGTCCACGGTTGCGGGCCGGGGTCGGTCGGCGCGATGATGCGCCACGTGCCATCGGGTTCGATGTAAAGCGAGCCGTGGTCGTAGTTGTGGTCGCTGGTGGTGAAGGGACGGCGCGCCCATTCCTTGCCGGTCCAGCGCAGCGTGAACCACGGACGCAAGCCGTGTTTCGGGCCGGACTCGTAGCCGGTCGTGTTGAGGTAGAGGATGACCGGCCGGCCATCGGCGTCGAAGTTGAGGTCCTTGATATAGACGAGTTGCTTCTCAGCGCGGGAGTCGAGGACGAGGGCGGGGTTCTTCGCATCGGTCAACGGCAACGTCAGCGGTTCGCCCGCGACGGTTCGCCACGTTTGGCCGTGGTCGCTGGTTTCGACGTAGTAGATGTTCGAGCGTTCGTTGAGGCCGACTGGGTTTGGATGATAGTCGAACACGCTGGCCAGCCGTGTGCCGCAACGCCACGTGACCTGGTAGTCGCCCATCTCGATGTGCGCGAGGCTTTGCGGCTCGCCCCATGTCCGGCCGTCGGGGCTGGTCATCCAGAACAGGCCGCGGCCGGCCTTGTAGCGCGTGTGCAGGAAGAGGAACCCTTTGCCCGGCATCCACCACGGATGCGTGTAGGAGAAGTTGGTCTCCATGATCTGCTCGAACTCATCCACCGAGTAAGGCTTCTTGCTGCGATGGATCCACGACGGCCGCGACGTGCCGTGCGCCGCGGAGAAAATCCAGACGTGGCCCGCGTCGTCGAGCATGATGGTGGGATTGTCGTGGGCGTCGTCGGTTTTTTTGTTGAGCAGGATCGTCGGGCGCGGCACCTGACCGGTGGCGTGGTCGTAGTAGCTGACCATGTGGAGCAGGACGTTCGTGTCCTTCGGCCGGCCGCCGTAGCAGAAGAACGTCTTGTTGGCCTCCTTGGCGTAGTAAGCGTAGGGCAGCATCTGCTGCGGGTAGGTGGCGAACCCGCCGCTGTATTTGTAGCGGTATTCGTCCTTCGACGGCTGGTTGTAATACCAGATGCCGCGGTAGCCGTCGTCCTTGGGCTGGGCGTGCGCAGAGGCGACGACAAGGCAAGCAAGCAACATAAGGATGGCCTTCATGCCGCCATTGTTCCGCCATCGGCGCGCCGCCGCAACCAAGAACTGATCTGCAAACAAGTTTGTCACCGCCGGAAGTCATCCATCAGTTGGAGGACGCCCTCGCGGATTTCCAACAACTCCCGGCGCGCCGCGGCGACCGCCTTCTCCGGCAGCAGCCTCTTCGGCGCGACGGCCTCCAGGCCGGCTTGCGCTTTGTGCAGGTGATCGAGGGCGCGCTTGAGATACGCCACCGTGAACGCCGCGTCACGACAACCCTCGCCGCGGGCGACGCTGGCCAACGCCCCGGCCAGCTTCGCGCTGGCGATCTGAAACTCGGTGATGAATCGCAACAGATCCTCGTCCTTGGATTTCTTCAGGCCCAGCTTGTCGGCCACCTTCCAGAACTTCATCGCGCTCTCGGAGCAACGGCGCTGGAGCGGATGCGCGATGTCGCCGTCCCCGGTGCGAATCCAGTCAATGCCCTCGCGCTGCGGGTCCGGTTCGGGCGGCGGCTCGTTCGCGGCGGCTTCGCAGAGGGCGTTGATTTCTTCGATGGACATCCGCTCGTCGTCCTCGTCTGAAGCGGGCTTGTCCCAGCCCATCTCCTTCGCGATCTTCTCGTGGGCTTCGTCGGAATCGCCGTATTTGTCGAGCAATTCGCCGTATTTCTCCGTCCGCGCGTCGCACTCCTTCATGAACTTCTCGTAGTCGTGCTCGTCCCAGTCTTCCTCCGGGTCCTTCTGCCCGCGCTGATGCTGCTCGATCGCGTCGCTCAACTTCTGCATGAACCCGCCCATGCCGGCTTCCGCCTGTCTGGCGCGCTCCTCGTTTTCCTCCGGCGTCATCCGCCACTGCGGCGCGGAGATGGTCAGCTCGAAATCCGCGCCCTCGATGACGACGCGCCCGTTGCGCTCGCTGAACCATTCGAGGTAAAGCGAGTTGGCCATGTGTTCCGGCGGCTTCTCCTTGCGGCGGATCATTGCGAGGGCGTCCTCCATCGGGATGTCGAACACGCGGACCTTCCGCGACGCCGTCAGGTCGCCAATCGTGCCGCGCTGCTCGGGATGGAGCGAGTCGAGATGGGGATGCGCAACGCGCTTCTGCGGATTGGTGAACGTGAGCAGGCATCCGGCAAGATCGGGCGAGGCGTTGCCGGCGAGTTCGAGCGCGACCGGCCCGGCGCGCCCTTCGATCCAGATTTTGCCGCGCACGACGCCTTTGACCCGGTTGTCAATCTCGCCGCGCGCCACGCTGTCATGAATCCGGAAGGCCATGCGGTTCGTTTACCACAGCCGGCGCAGTGCGGGCGAGGATTATGGCGGGGGCGAAGCCGGTGTCGGTTCTTGTTGCGCAGTGCAAGATTGTGCCGTTGGACGCGCTGGAGCCGCGGCGCCGAGCTTCGGCTCGCGCGACGCAGGCGGGTGTGATTTAGTGGCGACGTGAAACGGATGCGCACATGGCTCTGTTTGTGTTGGTGGCTCGCAACCGGCGTGGGTTTTTGCGAGCCGACGACCGGGCCGGAGTCCCCGGTTGCTCCGCTCATCCGGCACGTTGAAGCACATCGCGACGGCAAGGCGTCGTGGTCGGTGGATTTCAGCGCGTTGAAGCGAGACCGCCCGGCGCTGCCCGTCGGCGTGTTCGATTCGGGCATCGGTGGCCTGACCGTGATGGAGGCGATCCTGACGCTGGACTGTTTCAACAACCGGACGCTTCAGCCCGGCGGCGATGGCGTGCCGGACTTCGCCGGCGAACGGTTCATCTACTTCGGCGACCAGGCCAACATGCCCTACGGCAATTACTCCGCGCGGGGCGGGACGGATTTCCTGCGCGAACTCATCGTGAAGGACGCCGTGTTCCTGCTGGGCCGCCGCTATCGTGGCCCGGACGGCGCGCGGTTCGACAAGCCGCCGGTCAAGGCCATCGTGATCGCCTGCAACACGGCCACCGCTTACGGCATCGAGGACATCCGCGCCGCGTTGCGCGCGTGGAATCTGGAGGTGCCGGTCATCGGCGTGGTCGAGGCGGGCGCGCGCGCCGTGAGCGAGCGGTTGCCTGCGGAAGGAAAACCAGGCGCGGTGGCCGTGCTGGCCACCGTGGGCACGTGCGGTTCCGGGGCGTATCCGAAGACCATCGGGCGCACGAGCGGGCTTGCAGGCAAGACTGTGCCGACGGTCGTCCAGCAGGGCAGCGTGGGCCTCGCCGGCGCCATCGAAGACAATCCCGCGTTTGTGTGCGCGCCTCCCGCCAGCCGCGCGGTCGCGTATCTCGGCCCCGCCGTCGGGCGCGCCGAAGCGCCCATGGTTCCATCGCTGCTGCCTGCGTATGGCTTCGACCCGAAAGGCTTGCTGGGCGATCCGGCGAAACCAGAGACGTTGCAACTCAACTCGACGGCCAACTACGCCCGCTACGACGTGACGATGCTGGCCGAGAACTATCGCAAGGCCGGCGGCGGCCCCACCATCGCCACGGTGGTCCTCGGCTGCACGCATTTCCCGATCGTCCAGGCGGAGATCGCGGACGCTTTCGCGAGGCTGCGCGAATTTCGCGACGCGACCGGCGCTCAACCTTATCGCGCACTCATCGCGGAGCAGGTCGTGTTTGTCAGTCCGGCCGAATTCACCGCGAAAGAGCTTTTCCGAGAACTCGCCCGCCGTCGCCTCCGCGCGGGCCGCGACAGCCGCCAAGCGCCCGTCATCGCCGGGGCCTTTGTCACCGTGCCGAACCTGAAATGTCCTGCTGTGAAGCTCGGCGCGGACGGCTCCCTCGACACCGGCTACAAGTATGGCCGGCAGGCGGGCTGTCCGGAACTGGAGGATGTCTTCTGCGTGCCGATGCGGGACGCGGCGTTGCCGCTCGCGTCGCTGGCCGGCCTGGCGCGGGCGCTGCCCGTGACGTGGAGCGAACTGCGGCTCATTCCCGCGCGCCGTTGATCACTGCCCGCGGGTCACGAACCGCACCAGAAGCAGGTCGTCGCTCCTGGCCTTCGGGACGGCGTTCTGCTCCGCGACGATTTCCAACCTGACACGGCCCCCGACGGTCTTCGCCGCTGCGTCGTGATGCCAGCGTGCCATCAGCAGCCAGCCGGTTCGCGGTTTCTCCAGCGCTGCGGCGAAGTCGGGCGACCCCTTCAGGTCCAGCGGCCTGAAATCGCGCCGGGCGTGGAATGGCAGGGAATCCTTCGTCTCGGTGAACCAGACGGGTTCGCCCGCCGGCACGCGCGCGGCAAGCGCCCGGCCGAACGGTGCCAGTGTCTGTTGCCGGCTCAACGCGGGCCAGACCCCGCCGCTGTAAACACCCGTGCCGAGCAGGCCCGCCGCAACCAGCAGCGCCAGCCACCGCTCCGGCCGCGAACGCAGCCAGATCAATGCGACCATCGCCGGCAGCGCCACCATCGCGCCGAGGGCGGCTGCCCGACCGATGTCAACGCCGCCGCGCGAGTGCAACATGCCTGCTGCGCCGATGGCGAGACCCACGGACGTCAGCGTCAGCACAACCACCGCGCCACGGATGAGCCAACCGGCCTCCGTTGCGCGCAGCGCCTCGACCAGCCGCAGGCACAACGCCGCCTCGATCACCGCCAGCGCCGGCATCACCGGCAGCAGGTAATGCTTCGGCTGCATTCCCCATGCGCAGAAGAAAACGTAATTGCCGATGAGCCAGAGCCACGCGAACCGCAGCCGCGGCCACTCCGGCACCGCGCGGCGCAGCAGCGGCAACGCCAGCGCGCCGACGCCGAGCAGCGTCCATGGGAACGTCATCCACGGCCAGTTCACCAGATGATTGAAGTAGCTCCACTTCGCGTCGGCTTCGTCCCGCACCAGCGACAGCTTCATGTCCGCCGCGAGCCGCTGCGGAAAATCCGGCACCTGCATCCACACCGCCAACGGCCACGCCGCTGCAACGGCAACGACGAGCAGCAGGCCCCACCACGGACGCATCGTGAGCGCGAGCGATGCACGGCGCGCTTGCCACAGCTCCAGCGCGATGGGAATGCCGATGATGGCCAGCGCGACCGGGCCTTTGATCAGGCACGCCGCCGTCACGCACAGCCAGAAACTCCACCAGCCGGCCGACCACGGCCGCGCCGCCTCCTGCCATCGCCACCAACTCAGCAGCGCCGCGCCCGCAAAGCATCCCAGATACAAGTCCTGGCTTGCCGAGTGACATTCGCTGACAAACCACACGCTGCTCGCGAGAATCAACGCCGCCAGCCGGCCCGCGTCGTCATTGACCAGCCGCCGGCCAAGCGCCCACGCCACCGCGATCATCCCCAGCCCCGCCAGCGCGAACGGGAAGCGGAAGCCGAACTCATCGCGCCCGACCAGCCTCATGCTCGTCACGGCGAGCCAGTCGGCATAGGGCGGCTTGAAAAAGCGCGGCTGCCCCCTCAAGTGCGGCAGCAGCCAGTGGCCATGGAGGTCCACGTCCGCCGCCGTGCCCGCCAGCCGCCGCTCGCGCACGCCGTCAATCTCGCGCGAGCCGAGAAACGCGAACACCGACGCGACGCACAGGATCGCGACGAGGAGGTCAGCGCGTTTGAGTGACAGAGCCATTGTGTTTCAGGCGGGCTTTTAGCATCGCGGCCGGCGCAGCGGAAGCATGAAAGCAACGGGCCGTTTTCTTGCGGCAATCGGCGGCGCACCTGATATAGGCTGCACCGCGTCACGAATATGAGAACACCTCTCGTTGCCGCAGCGCTGGACGTCGCCGCGGAATCGCCCCATCGAAAAACCACTGTCAGCATCCAGGGCCAATCGTTCCTCATCAACGGCCGGCCGACCTGCGCGGGCCGGCAGATCAACGGCATGAAGATCGAGGGGCTGGCCAGTGGCATCAAACTCGGCGCGGCCGAGGCCGAGCGCGCAGTGGTGGCGCTGACGCGAGAGTTGCGGCCGCATCGCAATCTCACATTTCAAATCTGGAACGAATATTCCGAGCGCACGCTGGAGTTGCTGAAGGTGATCAAGGCCAAAGATCCGTCCCGGTTGGTGACGAACTCACCCGGCTTCTCCGGTGTGCTCGGCAGCGACGAGGAAAACCGCGCGCTCGATTATCTGACGCCGCACACGAGCCGCCAGAAGAAAGGCCGTCATTGGGAGATCGCGCCGCGCGAGATCGCCGGGCTATTGGCGAAGTTCAAGAAGCCGGTCGCGGACGATGAGCCGGCCCGGTGCGGCACCAGCCAGTTCGGCGGACCGAAAGGCCCGACCTCGCCGAACGATCACATCCTGCAAATCTGGCAGGTCTGGCAGCTTGGCGGCTACATCCACCACGACATGTTCCAGACCGGCTACGGCTCGCCTGCCGTGCCGCCCAGCGGCGTGCCCGACCCTGAGTTCAATCCCTATCACCGCCAGGTGTTGGAGTTCATCGCGCAGAGCGAGCGATATTGGCCGACGAGCTTCGAGGAAAAGAAAGCGCGGTGAGATACGCCCGCCGAGACTAGCGAAGTCTCCGGCGGCGCAGGAAGGCGCTCCCCAGTCCGCAAGCGACAAGAACCGCCGTCGAAGGTTCGGGAAGAAGGACGACCTGCACAAAATTAAAGTTGGCGAGCACTCCCGGCGGTGCGCTGCCTGACGATTCGCCCCAACTGGCGTGGGTTGGCTGCGCCCAAGCGCCTCCGCTGTAGCCGGTCAGCCGTGTGGTTCCATCAACGATCAAATCCGCCTCGGCGGTCAACGAGGAATACGCAAGCTCGTAGGTGTGATAAGCCGCGTTGCCCGCCGACTCCAGCACATAGGTGCCGCCGCCGGTGCCAGGCAATGTGACATACGGGTCGCCGTCGGCCTCCGTCCCCCAAGTCATCATGTAGAATCGGTCGTTCACCAAATACCACGCCGTGGGGGTGGCGATCATGCTTGTGGTGGGCAAGCGAACGTTGACGGTCAGCTTCCATCCTTGAGCCAACGCGAGGGCCTCAAGAGCCGGCGTCGAGTTCAAGAGATAGCGCGTCGAGAGAGTGTGCTCCGTGATCTGGATCGCCGGGATTCCACCGTCATTGATGATGGTCCCTGGCGAGTCCACAAAGCTCCAAAATTGGTTGCCTGCCGTATAGGGATCCCCGTCGAAGCTCAGCGGATCGGGCGCCGGCCCTGGATTGGCATCGTAAAGGATAATCGGTGTCACGTCCGCGGCCGCCTCCGTGACGGCAGCCGCCACCAACGCGGCGCCCAGCAGATTCCGCAGCTTCATGATGCTTCTTAACTTCGTCTTGTTCGCTTGCATGACCTCGGTCAACCACCAAGGGTGACAACCGATGCCAATCCAGTCACCAAACACCAGCCAATGACAGGCTTTGTATCCTCCCGACTGCGCGCCGGGTCAAGAAGAAATTCAGGAAAACCAACTGATTGAGCTTTGGAATGTCGCCCTCCCGCAAGACCGCAAGCGCGCCCTCAGCGATGGCAAGACCTGGGATGCTGAATGAAGTTGCTGGCCCTCGGCAACCGCGCATGGCAGCCTTGGCCGCCATGAATCCGTGCCTTCGATTACAACCCGCTTCCTTGTTGGCTATCGGATCGCTGTTTGTTTTCGTCCTATTTCCATCCGCGCTCGCTGTGGCGTCGCGATTGAAGGTCAGCGACAATTGCCGCTTTCTGGTGCATGAAAATGGCCGGCCGTTCTTCTTGCTGGGCGACACGGCTTGGGAATTGTTCCACTGCCTGACACGCGAGGAGGCCGACCTTTACCTGCGCACGCGCGCGGAGCAGCGGTTCACTGTCATCCAGGCGGTCGTGCTGGCGGAGTTCGACGGCCTGCGGATGCCGAACGCCTATGGCCACCTGCCGCTGCGGAACGACGATCCGACCCAGCCGGTCGAGGAGTATTTCCAGCACGTGGATTGGGTCACGAAGCGCGCGAACGAGTTGGGCCTGTGGGTCGGCATGTTGCCGACGTGGGGCGACAAGTGGAACAAACGGTGGGGCAAGGGGCCGGAGATTTTTACGCCGCAGAACGCTCGCGCTTACGGCGAGTGGCTGGCGCGGCGTTATCGCGACGCGAAGATCATCTGGATCCTCGGCGGCGACCGCGCCATCGAGACCGACGCGCAACGCGAGATCATCCGCGCCATGGCCGCCGGCCTGCGCGCGGGCGACGGCGGCGCGCACTTGATCACGTTTCATCCGAGCGGCGGCAAACATTCCGCTGACATGGTGCATGACGAGCCGTGGCTGGACTTCGACATGATCCAGAGCGGCCACGGCGAGAAGAACATCGCCAACTACGACAAGCTTGCCCGCGACTATGCCCGCGCGCCAACCAAGCCGTGCATGGACGCCGAGCCGTGCTACGAGAACCATCCGGTCCGCCGCAAGAAGGAGCAGGGCTGGTTCGATAAGTGGGATGCGCGCAAGCTCTGCTACTGGGCGCTGTTTGCCGGCGCGCACGGCCACACCTATGGCTGCCACGACATCTGGAGCTTCCACGATCCCGCCAAGAAGAGGCGTTTTGTGGACCAGCGCACCGCGTGGCAGGAGGCCATCCATCTGCCCGGCGCCAACCAGATGCGCCACGCCCGCGCACTGATGGAATCACGCCCGTTCCTGACGCGCATCCCCGACCAGTCCGTCATCGCTGGCGATGCGGGCACCGGCGCGGATCATCTTCAGGCGACGCGCGACGCCTCCGGGAGTTACGCGATGGTCTATTCGCCGTCGGGCCGGCCGTTCAAGGTGCGCATGGACAAGATCGCCGGTCCGAAGGTGAGAGGGTGCTGGTTCAATCCGCGCGATGGCAAGACGACCGTCATCGGCGAGTTCCCCAACACCGGCGAGCGCGAGTTCGCTCCGCCAACTGTTGGCGAGAACAATGATTGGGTGTTGGTGTTGGATGATGCGGCGAAGACACTGCCGCCGCCAGCGAAGTCAAAATGATGATGAAGTCACTTGCCGCGACATCGCTGCTCGCGTTCTTGTGGGCCGTTTCCGTTCACGGAAAAGATCCGGAACTGGTGTGGCCCGACCCTGATTGGCCGCGCGTTACGCCGGTGGAAGCGGGCATGGACGAGGCGAAGCTCGCGCAGGCGCGCGACTACGCGCTCACCGGCGGCGGCTCCGGCTGCATCATCCGCCACGGCAAACAGGTTTTCGCATGGGGCGATGCGAAGCAGCTCTACGATTTGAAGTCTTCCAGCAAGTCGTTCGGCGTCACGGTGCTCGGCTTGGCGCTGATGGACGGCAAGGTGAAGCTCGACGATCCGGCAAAGAAGTTCTGCCCGGCCCTCGGCGTGCCGCCGGACGAGAACGCGCAGACCGGCTGGCTGGACAAGATCACGCTGCGCATGCTGGCCACCCAGACGGCGGGTTTTGAGAAACCGGGGGGCTTCGGCAAACTGCTGTTCGAGCCGGGCACGAAGTGGCACTACAGCGACGGCGGCCCCAACTGGTTGGCGGACTGCCTGACGCTGGTCTATCGGCGCGACCTGTGCGAATTGATGTTCGAACGCGTGTTCAGCCCGATCGGCATCGGCCGCGGCGATCTGCGTTGGCGCAACAATTCCTATCGCCCGCGTCTGCTCGACGGTATCCCGCGCCGCGAGTTCGGCTCCGGCATCAGCGCCAACGTCGAGGCCATGTCGCGTTTCGGCTACCTCTATCTGCGCGAAGGCCGCTGGGAAAACCGCGAGTTGTTGCCGCGCAACTTTGTCGAACTCGCCCGCCGCACTGCGCCCGGCATCGCCCGCCTGCCGGTGCTGGAGTCGGTAGAGAGACCCGGGCACTTTGGCGGCGTCGCCTCGGCGCACTACGGGCTGCTGTGGTGGAACAACAACGACGGCACGCTCGCCGACGTGCCGCGCGAGGCTTACTGGTCGTGGGGCCTCGGCGACAGCCTCATCGTCGTCATCCCTAGCCTCGACATCGTCGTCGCGCGGGCCGGAAAATCGTGGAAGCGCGCCGGGGGCGGCGACCCCTACGACGTGCTCAAACCGTTCTTCGGACCCATTTGCGCCTCGGCGAAAACGACCGCACCGCCCCCGCAAGGAGGGGCGACACTCTTGTCGCCCCGAACAACAGCTACGGCGACAGGAGTGTCGCCGCTCCTTGACGCAACAGCCACATCGCACCAACCCAGTCCGGTCATCCGAGAGATCTGCTGGGCGCCGGCGGACACCATCATCCGCAAAGCGCGCGGCAGCGACAACTGGCCGATGACCTGGGCCGACGACGACGCGCTCTACACCGCCTACGGCGACGGCAACGGTTTCGAGCCGTTCACGCCGGAGAAGCTGAGCCTCGGTCTCGCGAAGATCACCGGCGGGCCGGGGGATTTTATCGGCGTGAACCTCCGCTCGGCTTCGATCGAGCGGAAAGGCGATGGCAAACGTGGCAAGAAAGCCAGCGGCCTGTTGATGGTGGACGGGGCGCTCTACCTGCTGGCGCGCAATGCCGACAACTCGCAGCTCGCTTGGTCGGACGACCACGGCACGACGTGGACGTGGAGCGACTGGATGTGCTCCGAGAGCTTCGGCTGCCCGACGTTTCTGAACTTCGGCCGCAACTACGCCGGCGCGCGCGACGGATTCGTTTATGTCTATTCGCACGACAGCGACAGCGCCTACGAACGCGCCGACCGCATGGTGCTGGCACGTGCGCCGAAAGACTGCCTGCGCGACGGGGATACCTACGAGTTCTTCGAGCGTCTCGACGCAGTCGGCCAGCCGGTCTGGACGAAGGACATCGCGCAACGCGGCGCCGTGCTGGCGAATCCCGGGCGTTGCTATCGCTCCGGCGTCACTTACAACGCGCTGCTTCACCGTTATCTCTGGTGCGTGGCGATGCCGGTCGAGGACAAGCGTCTTGCGGGCGGCCTGGCGATCTACGACGCGCCGGAGCCTTGGGGGCCGTGGACGGTCGCGTTCACCACCAACGCGTGGGATGTCGCGCCGGGCGAGAGCGCCAGTTTCCCAACAAAGTGGATGAGCACCGACGGGCGCACGCTCACGCTGGTGTTCTCCGGCAATGATTCGTTTTCCATCCGCAACGCGACACTGATTCTCAAGCCATGAAACCCAACACATCACGCCGATCCTTCTTCAAGACTATCGCCACCGCTGGACTCGCTGCCGGCGTCCGCGCCCAAGCGGCCCAGCGCGTTTCTTCCGACGAACTCGCCCGCATCGCCGACAAGCCGGTGTTGGATGTTTCCTTCCTCAAGGAACCCGTGAAGGTCGCGTCGGTGGAGTTGCTGCGGAATGGCCGCGCCTATCTGGTCCGCGCGCGCTCGACGGATGGCGTCGAGGCCGTCACCGTGCCAAACCCGTCGCGCATGGCGCTGATGTATCCGCTATTCCTGAAGCAGGTCGCGCCGTTCTTCGTCGGCAAGGATGCGCGCGAGTTGGAACGACTGCTCTGGGAGGTGTATCGCCACGACAGCAACTACAAGCTGCAAGGCCTCGCCCTGTGGGTCTGCCTGGCAGCCGTCGAGATGGCGCTGCTGGAGTTGATGGGACAGACGGCGAAGCGACCGCTGGCGGATTTCTTCGGCGGGACGCTGCGGCGCGACATCCCGATCTATGTGGCCAGCGGCAACCGTGGCAACACGCCCGAGGCCGAGATCGCGCACCTGCAAAAGCTGGTCGCTGAGTCCGGCGCGCGGGCCTTGAAGTTCCGTCTCGGCGGACGTATGAGCCGCAACAGCGACTCGCTGCCCGGCCGCACGGAGGCGCTCGTCCCGAAAGTGCGCGAGGCCTTCGGCAAGGGCATGACGCTCTACGCCGACGCCAACAGCAGCTATGACGCGCGCGAAGCCATCCGCATCGGCCGGCTCATGGAGGCGAGCGGTTACGGCTTCTACGAGGAGCCGTGCGAGTTTGACGACCTGTGGAGCACGAAGGAAGTGGCCGACGCGCTGGCCATTCCGGTCGCGGGCGGAGAGCAGGAGTTCAGTATGCATCGCTGGCGGTGGATGATCGCGAACCGCGGCGTGGACATCGTGCAGCCGGACCTGCACTACGGCGGCGGTTTCATCCGCGCGACGCAGGTGGCGCGCATGGCCGCGGCGGCGGGCATGAAGGTCGTGCCGCACATGTCCGGCGGCGGGCTGGGCTGCCTCGACGTGGTGCAGTTCGCCTCGTTCACGCCGAACATCGGCGAGTTCATGGAGTTCAAAGGCAACACCGACCTGCCCGTGGCGTGCGCGACCTCCTCGTTGAAATGCGAGCGCGGCGTGGTGCGGTGCCCGGCGGGAGCGGGGTTTGGCGTGAAGGTGGACACGGTGTTTGTGGAGAAGGCGAAGAAGTTGGAGGTCGGCGCTTGAGGAGCACACGCGCCGCCGCCGGTCATCTTCACGTGAGCGACCACCACTTGTCCGTGAAGCCGGAGGAGGGCTTATGGCCACTTTGGGCCGCCTTCGGTGTTGACATTCCGGCCGGGGTTCTTTAGCGTCGCGCCAGTCTGGCCCAACAAGAAGGTTGATATAACCGGGCCGGGACTCGCTTCAGGAGTCAGGAGACCGCACATGACAAAGCGACCATTGATTTTCGCCGCCGCGATCGCCGCCGCGATCGTGTGTCTCTCATCCACCCCCAACGCCTCCGGCGCCGACGCCCTGCGCAAGTTCAGCCGCGGCATCGCCAACATTGCCTGGGGTTGGACCGACCTGCCGCTGACCATGCACAGTGAGGACGTCATGTGGGGGCCGGCCGCCGCCTACACCTACGGCGTTGTCAAAGGCTCGTGGAAGGTGATCTGCCGCACCGCCGTGGGCATCTGGGAAATCGCCTCGTTCCCGGTTCCGTGGCCCGACGGCTACTGGCCGGTTTACTACGGGCCCGAGTTCCCGCTCCACGAATTCAACCAGAATCTCCTGTGGTATGAGTGACACCCGCCGCCCCGCGCGCGGCAGTGCTTCTTGATTCGCAGCCCGGGGATTCTCAATGTTGGCGCAGTAAGAACCCGTTTCCCTTCAGGATCCGTGGAGGAATCATGAAACTGTTGCCGCCTGCCCTACTGTTGGTTTCTCTCGCGCTGGCCGGCTGCGAAAGCCCGCCTCGAGGCCCGCGTTCCCTTGCCGAGAGGAACGCGATTGCAAACCAATACGGCGGCCGCGCCGAGAAACCGGTCCCGTCGGTTCCTCAAGCGCCTCAAACGAGGTAAGTCGCGGTCATACCTTCCCCAGCAGCGACCACGGCGCGCGCATCGGCCGGCTGAGCATCGCGTTCGCCTTGTCGTCGCCGACGAAACGCTCCTTCGCGGGATTCCACTTGATCGCCGTCCGGCCCAGCCGCAGCGCGATGTTGGCGATGTGCGCGATGGTGATGGAACGATGCGCCGCCTCGATGGGCGCCACCGTTGGCTTGCCGCTGTAGATGCAGTCAATGAAGTTCCGCTCGTGGTGCTTGCTCTCGTAGAGCCGGATCTCCTTCTCGCCGATCTTCTCCTGGCGCAGGCTCTCCGGCGTGAACTCCAGCTTCTCGCGGCTCACGAAGATGCTCCGGCCGTTCTCGCCCTCGAACGTGATGCCGTTCGGCCCTGCGGATTCGTCCTCCACCACCATCCGCACGCCGTTGGCATACACACACTCGAAACGGAACGTCTTCGCCGTGTTGTAGAGCGCGTCGGGCGCGGGCATTTCGGCTTTCAGGTTCTCGATGGCCACCGGCCCGGAGTGGTCCATGCCGAGCGCCCACTGCACGATGTCAATGTGGTGCGCGCCCCAGTCCGTGATCATCCCGCCGGAGTAATCGTAGTTCCAGCGCCAGTTCAGCGGCATCAGCGCCGGCCGATACTCGCGATGCGGCGCGGGAGCTTCCCACATCGCGTAGTTCAAACCGTCCGGCACCGGCTCTGGCGCCTGCTTCGCCGCGAGCTGGCTGAAGTCGCGATGTCCGCCCGGCAGGCGCACCAGGATGCGCTGCAGCTTGCCGAGCCGTTTGTTGCGGACGAACTCGCACGCTATCCGAAAATACGCCCCCGACCGCTGCTGGCTGCCGGTCTGCCACGTCACGCCCGCCTTGGCCACCTCGCGGGCCATCGCCCGGCCTTGCTCCACCGTCAGCGCCAGAGGCTTCTGCCCATAGACGTGCTTGCCGCGCCGCGCGCAGGCGATCGCCATGATCGCGTGCCAATGGTCCGGCGTGGACACCTCCACCGCGTCCACGTCCTCCTTCGCCAACAGCTCCCGGAAATCCTCATACACCCGGCAGCCGTCGTAGCCCGGCTTGCCCGTCTTCTCCGCGTAGTGCTTGTTCACCATCCGCCGCCCCACCTCGCGCCCGCCCTTGTGCTCGCCCTGGTAGCCGTAGTGGTCGCCCTCGCGGTTCACGTCGGCCACCGCCACCACCTGCACCCGCTCGTCGTTCAGGAAATTCGGTGTCACCGACTGCGCGATCGTGCCGAAGCCGAAGCAGGCGAGATTGATCCGCTCCGAAGGCGCCTTGCGCCCGCCGCGCCCCAGCGCGGTGGCAGGAATGATCATCGGCGCGGCCAGCGCGCCAGCGGCAGCGAGGAATTGACGACGGGAAAGCGTATGCGGTTTGTTCATGGCCGCGCATCATACCGGCCAAAGCCTGCGGGTCAATAGCGAGACCAACTGGCAGACTTCTACCGTTTAACGTGTGTCATGACGCGCAAAGAAACAGCCGCGTTTTACGCGGCTACTTCTTGTCGCTGTCCATGTCCTTATTGGAATCCTGTCTTCCCTTCCCGTTCCTGAACCACTTGCCGTTTTGGTCAACAATGATGTAATTGGGGATTTCCTGAGTCGGGTGGTAAGAAAGGTTCTGTTTGTCAAGCCAGTGCTTACCGTCACTTCCGTGGATGGTTGCTACAAAAGCTCGGTTTTCGCCTTTCCCGAAGTAGATTGTGGCGCACCATTGTCCAGCGCGTCGAAGGTTGACTTCGTATTCAGGAATTCCCTTCATGTTTGCATGCTTCCAACCCGGCAAGACCATCGCCTCCAACATCGTTTCAGTGTTCGGTCTCACGCCAAAAACACAGGCCTGCACCGTTCTGTGCGATCCTGCATTCCGCCAATCCATGATCCAGTCGTGCTTCGAAACGACGTCATTCACCTCCCCGTAGCACTTTATGAAATCGTTCCAATCATGTGCCGCTTTCTGACTTCTTTCATCCACAGGATTGAACCACCATGCGCTGTTCACCACATTGCGGTTCTTGTCAGAAGGATCAAGCATGACCAAAAGACTGTATGGCAGCATGTTGATGTGACCGATACTCGCCTCGAACACCGAGAAGAGATTCGTCACTGCGGAGATTCCGTTGAGCGCGTAACTCATCTTGTATTCGGGCAGTTCCATCTTGTCTTCTCTTGTGAGAACTATCGGAGGCCTCTTTGCAGGACGAGAGTCGGCTGCTCGGATCAAGTCGAGTTCGTAGCGCACAATCGTTCTGTGAGGTTGTTTCCCGAAACCAGGATCACTGGCAAGACGCTCGAAGTGATCTTTCGCCTCCTGGAAGCGCGAAAGCTGACGAAGAATCTCTCCAGCCAATAGAGATGCCTCCTTTCGTTCGTCCTCACCCTTAGCCCCCTCGTCTTTGAGGGCAGAACGGAGGTTCCTGAGACTCTCTTCGAGGTAGATTTGGTATCGCTTAGGACTGGTAGATTCAACTTGCCATGATGCCTTCAGGTAGGCGTAGGCGATGTCGAGTAGAGCATGGTTCAATTCGCCAATTGTATTGGCGAGAAGGAAGTAGGACGAGTGCCCATCAGAGACGAGTTTCTTGTATTTCTCAGACCGGACATATGCACCAAGAATGTTCTTCTCGGTCTCGTTCAAGTCCTCCTTGAAGAGGACGAAGTGACATTTTGGACAGACAGCAACGCGCCATGGAACTGCAATAGGGCCAAGTGGTTTCAGATCAAGCCGAACGCCGAACTGCGATCCTGACATATCCATTTCGGCTTCGAAGTTGGAAGCACACAACGGACATGTCTTCTTCACTGTGCCCGATGTGTGCGCGAGAAGAATGGGTGCCGCGCATAGCAGGCACACGACTGTCAGGATTCTTGTCATTCTTGGTTCCAACGTCCTTATCCACCTAGAGTTGGCGTAGTTCATCCAAAGCGAGCCGGTTAATTCTTCTGATGCGGAAACTGTCATAGGGCCGGTGGCGCGTCAAGCGCGGCAACGGCGCCGTCTTACCTCATCATCGCCATCTGCTCAAAGTTGGCGAACTCGGTGACTTCGGGGCTGCCGAGGTAGATCTGGCCGAAGACGTTGCCCATCGTGGGAGAAAGCTGCTTCGAGATGAACGTCGCGTCCATTGCGCGCCTTCTTCCTCAATCGCGGTGCCCGGCCAATTGATGACGCTTCGTCCGCCGTCGCGCGTCCTGCTGCGCGGCGTCACCAGCCCGTTTGAAGAAGGCGATCACGTCGGCGTTGGACATGCCGGCGCAGTGCTCCGCCTGCGCGTCGCGGATGCGGCGCACCATCTCAACGGCCTTTATCGTTGTCTTCGCTGTCATAGCTTGTG
The DNA here is from genome assembly GCA_016219905.1 of Verrucomicrobiota bacterium. Taxonomy (GTDB): domain Bacteria; phylum Verrucomicrobiota; class Verrucomicrobiia; order CAIQCK01; family CAIQCK01; genus JACRKA01. Next base: position 937 of record JACRKA010000008.1, on the reverse strand, counting down.
ACCTCACGCGGCGAGGAAATCTGCAACGTCTTGTATCCCGATTCAAGATTAACCGCATTGAAAAGCCGAATCTTGTCCAGCCGCACGATGTGCCGGAAGTTCCAGCTTACCAGCACGTCCACTTCCGCAATCGTCGCCAGTGCGATATGGAGCAGGTCGTTGCGGAATCTCGCTCCCAAGATGGCGTGGCTTTCGTAGCTGGACAGCAGGCTCAAGGATTCCTCGTTCACTGACACCATCTCGGCTCCCAAACCAACCAACTCCGCATGAACATCGCGAACTTGCTCCGGTGCCGCGCCTATCTCGGCACCTGTGACATCCGACAACACAGGAACGAAGACCCCGCGACGGAAGTCCTCCATCAACCCATTCGACCAAGGGGCAAACTCTGTGTCAAAGCAGCCGCCGAGAACGGAGGTGTCCACGTAGATGCGAAGCTTCTTCATGGGTTCAACTCGTCACCTCATCATCATCGCCATCTGCTCGAAGTTCTCGAACTCGATGACTTCGGGGCTGCCGAGGTAGATCTGGCCGAAGACGTTGCCCATCGCCGGCGAGAGCTGCTTGGGGATAAGCGCGCCGTTCATCTGCTTGACCACCTTCACGGAGCCGTCGCTGTAGTAGGTCGTCTCGACCGTCTCGGCGCCCTGCACGACGCCCGTGACGGTCTGGCGGATGGTGTCGTTCTTGGTGGCGAAGTTCTCGACGGTGGTGTTGGAGTCAATCACCACGCCGTAAATCTTCTCGGCCAGCCGGCGCAGCGCGTCCACCTCGGCCGCGCGCTCGGTGGTGACGCGCGCCTGCGGGCCGAAGGTCATGCCGTATTCGGCCAGCGAGATGGGGGCGACGGTCTGCTTGAACTGGACCTCGACGCCGAGCGCGTCCTGCACGCCGAGGCCGTCGAGTTCGATGACGACACGGAAGGTGCCGACGGGTG
>JACRKA010000007.1 GCA_016219905.1 Verrucomicrobiota bacterium | reverse complement strand
TGCGACCTCATGGTCGCCGCCGGCACGTTGACGCCGCTCAACCCCAAGCTGCGCCCCGGTTGCTACCTCGCCCGCTCCCACGCCAGCGACGTCGCCCGCGTCGAGGACCGCACGTTCATCTGCGCCAAGACCAAGGAAGACACCGGCCCGAACAACAACTGGGCCGACGCCGCCGAGATGCGCCAGAAGCTCCTCGGCCTCTTCAACGGCTCCATGGCCGGCCGCACGATGTATGTCATCCCGTTCGCGATGGGGCCGCTCGCCTCGCCCATCGCCAAGGTCGGCATCGAGGTCACCGACTCGCCCTACGTCGTCGTCAACATGCGCATCATGACCCGCATGGGCCGCGCCGTCCTCGACAAGCTCGGCGCCAGCGGCGAATTCATCCCGTGCATGCACTCCGTCGGCGCGCCGCTCAAACCCGGCCAGGCCGACGTGCCGTGGCCCTGCGAACCCGACCCGCAGAAGAAATACATCGTCCATTTCCCCGACGACCCGTCCATCTGGAGCTACGGCTCCGGTTACGGCGGCAACGCGCTCCTCGGCAAGAAATGCCTCGCGCTCCGCATCGCCTCCATCGTCGCGAAACGCGAAGGCTGGCTCGCCGAGCACATGCTCATCCTGCGCCTGACCTCGCCGCAGGGGAAAAAGCATTACATCGCCGCAGCGTTCCCGAGCGCCTGCGGCAAAACCAACCTCGCCATGATGCAACCCACGCTGCCCGGCTGGAAGGTCACCACGCTCGGCGACGACATCGCATGGATCCGCGTCGGCAAGGACGGCCGCTTCCACGCCATGAACCCCGAGACCGGCTTCTTCGGCGTCGCGCCCGGCACCTCGCGGCACTCCAACCCCAACGCGATGGGCACGTTCACCCGCAACAGCATCTTCACCAACGTCGCCCTCACCCCCGACGGCGACATCTGGTGGGAAGACATGGGCGTGCCGCCGCCCGCGAAGGCCATTGACTGGGAAGGCAAGGACTGGACGCCCGACTGCGGCCGCAAAGCCGCCCACCCCAACGCCCGCTTCACCGCGCCCGCTTCGCAATGCCCCGTCATTGACCCCGACTGGGAGAACCCCGAGGGCGTGCCGCTCTCCGCGATCCTCTTCGGCGGCCGTCGCGCCACCACCGTTCCGCTCGTCAACGAAGCGTTCGACTGGGAACACGGCGTCTTCCTCGGCTCCGCCGCAGGCTCCGAGACCACCGCCGCCGCGCTCGGCAAGGCCGGCATCCTGCGCCGCGACCCGTTCGCCATGCTGCCGTTCTGCGGCTACAACATGGGCGACTACCTCGGCCACTGGCTGTCGTTCGCCCAGCGCACCGACCGCGCCAAGCTGCCGAAGATGTTTTTCGTGAACTGGTTCCGCCGCAGCGCCGAGGGCAAATGGCTCTGGCCCGGCTACGGCGACAACAGCCGCGTCCTGAAGTGGGTCTGCGAACGCGTCGAAGGCACCGGCAAAGCCGTCGCCACGCCCATCGGCAACGTCCCCGCGCCCGACGCCCTCGACCTCACCGGCCTCAACATGGGCGCCGACTCGCTGCGCGAACTGCTCGCCGTGGACATCGCCGGCTGGAAACACGAGACCGACACCATCGCCGACTACTACGCCACCTTCGGCAGCCACCTGCCCCCCGCGCTCAAGCAGAAGCTCGACTCGCTGCGTAAAGGTTTGGTCTGACAGCGCGCCGCGCGGCCGGCGGTTGAGAATGTGGGAGGGGCCTCAGCGCCCCGACCGTCGCATCAAGCAGCCTTGTTCGTGGCAGGTTCTTCCACCGACATTGGAAAGGCGGCAGGAGACTGCCGCAGTCCAAGACGCTGCCGCGCTATTGACAGCCCCTTGCGCCAACGCGTGAGCGTCTTGGACTGCGCCAGTCCTCTGGCGCTTTGGCCACGCAGGCGAGCCTCAGGTTCAACGCAAGACGCGACAACGCAGAGTTGGCGGAATTCATCTTACGTCTTCCCCATGATTCGCAAGCTGGCAGCTTGCGCCACTCTGAATGTCGGGGCGCTGAGGCCCCTCCCACATTCATGGCCGCTTCTCCGGCGTTGACAGCGCGGCGGCGGTTGTGGCCTATTGCCCGCGGTTGGAGGAATGGATGACGCCATGAACAGCGCAACGACCGACGGCAAGCCAGCCACCCCACGACTTGGCGCGTGGGCGTGCATCCCCTGTAGAACGGACGTCCACGTCCGTTTGACAACGGGCTTGGAAGCCCGTTCTACGAGGAGCGTCAGCGCACGACTGCGCGCCCTCGGTGGCGTGCTGCTTCTGGGCTGCTCCCTCGCCAGCAGTTTCGCCGAATCCTCTTTCACCGGCCTCGGCTTCCTGCCCGGCGGCACCAACAGCGTCGCCAACGCCGTCTCCAGCGATGGCTCGGTGGTCGTGGGCAACAGCGAGTCGGTTTGGGGCGCGAAAGCGTTTCATTGGACGAAGGTGGGCGGCATGGTCGCCCTCGGCGCTCTGCAGAGTGGAACCAATAGCAGCCACGCCACAGGCGTCTCCAGCAATGGCTCGGTCGTCGTGGGCTATTCCCTTACATCTTCCGGTTTGGAAGCGTTTCGGTGGACGGCAGCCAGCGGCATGGTTGCCCTGGGGGGCTTACCCGGCGGACAAAAGGAAAGCTCCGCTTTCGCCATCTCCAGCGATGGCAAGGTAGTTGTGGGCGTGAGCGGCTCGTTGGCTTCGGGCAGCGTGCAAGCGTTCCGCTGGACAGCGGCGGGCGGCATGGTCGGCCTTGGAACTCTGCCCGGTGGTTCCAACAGCCACAGCAGTGCCGTCTCCAGCAACGGCTCGGTGGTCGTGGGCACGAGCGAGTCGGCTTTGGGCTACCAAGCGTTTCGCTGGACGGCGGCGGGCGGCATGATCAGCCTCGGCTACTTGGCTGACTGGGGCACTAACGGCACCGCAAGAGGTGTGTCGAGCGACGGCTCGGTGGTCGTGGGCTGTGCCGTCTCGGCTTCGGGCAACCAAGCGTTTCGCTGGACGGCAGTGGACGGCATGGTCGGCCTCGGCCACTTACCTAGCGGCAATTATAATCTAGCGCGCGCTATTTCCAGCGACGGTTCGGCGCTCGTGGGATATGAATACGGTGCCGCCAATTCCCCTGAGAAAGCATTCATTTGGGACAACGTTAACGGCATGCGCAATCTCCACTCGGTTCTGACCAGCGACTACAAATTGGATTTGACCGGCTGGACGCTAAGTATGGCTAGCGGCATGTCCGCGGATGGAACGACGATTGTTGGAAATGGCACGCACAACGGTCGCATCGAAGCCTGGGTGGCGCATCTGGACAGGCCGGTGAATGCTCCGGCGGGTAAGGGGCGGGGGAAGTAATGTAGGCCGCGTCCCCGACGCGGCGATTTCGTTGGCAAATCAAAGACGCCCCGTGAGGGCACCGGGCCTACACTTTTCCCATCACAAATCGCGCTCCCCCATCGCCTCCCTCGCTGTAACCTTTCCGTCCACCCCGGCGTCTTCATGGGCAGAAAGGAAAACCTTATCATGACAAAGAAATCAGTTGCAGGAATCGTGGGCGGGCTGGTGTTGGCCGGCGCGCTCGGGTTGGGCTTCAAAGCCGTGCCGGCCGCCGCCGGACTTCACGCGTTGCTCGACGGCACGCCGTTGCGGGCCATCTTCGAGGAAGGCGCCGCCTTCCGCGCCGAGATGCTCGCCAGCGTCACGTCGCTCAACGTCACCCAGGACCAGATCGCCGACATCCGCGAACTGGTGAAGTCGCATCACTCCGAGATGGGGCCGCTGGTCCGCCAGATGGCGGACGCGCGCAAGGCGTTGCGCGAGGCCATCCGCAGCAACCCCGACGACGAGGCCGCCATCCGCGCCGCGGCGGCGAAGGTTGCCACCGTCGAAGCCGACCTCGCCGTGGCCCGCGCCCATGTCGTGAAGGACGTGAAAGTCGTCCTGACCGACGAGCAGCGCGAGAAGATCAAGGGCATCAGCGAGAAGGTCCACGCCCGCGTCAAGACAGTCCTTGACCGCGTGGACAACTTGATGGCGAACTAACCGGGCGCGATGAACGATGTCGGTGCGCCAACAGACGAACAACTCCTCCAGCGCGGCCGGTCGGGTGACCGCGACGCGCTGGAGGAGCTTGTGCGCCGGCACAGCGGGCGCGTCGGGCGGATCGTCAGCCGTTACGCGCGCGACAGCGCCGAGGCCGACGACCTGGCACAGGAAGCGTTCATCAAGGCCCTGCGCGCGCTGGACCGGTTCAGCGGACGCGCGCCGTTCGAGCATTGGCTGGCGCGGATCACAGTGCGGACGTGCTACGATGCGTTGCGCGCCCGCCGGCGCCGGCCGGAGGTGCGGTTCAGCGACCTCACCGACGACCAGCAGTCGTGGCTGGAGCGGTTTGAATCCGACCCGGCCGACGAGACCGCGCGCGAGGCGAAGGAACTGGTGCAGAAGGTCCTCGAGACGCTGCCCGCCGACGCGCGGCTGGTGCTGACGCTGCTGGAGATCGAGGAACGGCCGGTGAAAGAGATCGCCGCGCTGACCGGTTGGAGCGTGCCGCTGGTGAAAGTGCGCGCCTTTCGCGCCCGGAAGCTGATGCGACGGGCATGTGAACGATTGATGAATCGTGAAGCGTGGAGCGTGGAGTGAAACCATGTTATGGCTTCCAGAAAACGTGAAATCCTTGCCGCCATTTTTCTCGTTGCACGCCGGGGAAACGGACTTGGAAGTCCGTTCTACGTGGTCGCGCGCACGCGAATGCGTAGAACGGACTTCCAAGTCCGTTGATATTGTCTGTCAACCATTGAAACTGAGGTCACCAGGAACAGCCCTGACAAACTTCAAGAGACTCTGCTGCGCGCCGCGCGCGGGGCCGAAGGGCCGATGCCGCGGGCCGAGGGCTTCGAGCAGCGCGTGCTGGCGCGGCTCGACGCGGCTGGTGCGGGCGAGTCACCATGGATCGCGCTGGGGCAGGCCGCGCGCTGGCTTGCGCCGGCGCTGGCGGCCGTGGTCGTCGCGCTCGGCGTCGTCTATACGCAATCGCCGCCGCCCGACCTGCTGGCGATGAACGATGCGCTGGTCAACAGCGCGCTCTTTGGAGTCCCCGAATGAAAAAAACCTACGCCATCGTCCTGGTGCTGGTCGTATTCCTGCTCGGCGTCGCCGCCGGTGTGCTGGGCGCGAAGCTTTTCTTTGAGAGCCGCGTCCGCGTCGCATTGAGCAGCCCGGAGTCGCTCGCCCAAGCGTTGTTGCAACGGATGAGCATGGAGTTGACGCTGAGCGACGACCAGCGCCGGCAGATCGAGCCGGTCATTGACGATGCGCGGCGCGACCTGCTGAAGCTGCGCGACCAGGTGAAACCGCAGCTTGAGGCGATCTTTGACCGCGCCGACGGGCGCATCCGGCCGCTGCTGACACCAGACCAGCAGAAGCGTTTCGACGAAGTCTCCCGCCTCCGTCGCGACCACTGGGCCAAGTTCCCGCCAAACTGACGGAGCGCTCTCAGGGGCCGCGCCGGGGACGCCCCCGGCTTCGGCAAGAGTCCCAGTCCGGCAAACTGGCGAAAAACCGGCGAAAAACAGCTTGCATGGCGCGGCGGCTCCCTTAAAGTAGCCGGCCCTAAACGTCCCGGCCCGCCGCGGTTGCGGCGCCAAGGGACACAGCAACAACAACACAACTCCGGCCCCGCACGTCGGCGGGGCGAACGGGGTGTTCCGGACGGCGCGACGCGCCGGGCGGGATCGCAGCCAGGAGAAGACATTGGCCACATCAGTCACAGTCAAGGACCTGCTCGAAGCAGGCGTGCATTTCGGTCACCAGACCAAACGTTGGAACCCGAAGATGAAGAAATACATCTTCCAGGCGCGCAACGGCATCTACATCATTGACCTTTCCAAAACCGCGGAGCTGCTCGACAAAGCCTGCGACTTCCTGAAGCAGACCGCCCTCAAGAACGGCAGGGTCCTCTGGGTCGGCACCAAGAAGCAGGCCCAGGAGTCCGTCCGCGCCGCCGCCGCGCAGACCCAGATGTTCAGCGTCACCGACCGCTGGCTCGGCGGCACCCTCACCAACATCGTCACCATCCGCCGCAGCGTCAGCCGCCTCAAGTTCATTGACAACCTCGAGACCAGCGGCGAGATGGACAAGCTCCCCAAGAAGGAAGTCTCCTCGCTGCGCCGCGAAGCCGCCAAGCTCCACAAGAACCTCGACGGCGTCGTCGGCATGGAGAAACTCCCGTCCGCGTTGATCGTCATTGACATCAACCGCGAGGCCATCGCCGTCAACGAGGCCAACCGCCTCGGCATCCCCGTCGTCGCGCTCGTGGACACCAACTGCGACCCCGACAAGGTCCAGTATCCCATCCCGGCCAACGACGACGCCATCCGCGCCGTCAAGCTCCTCGTCGCGGCGCTCTCCGAGCCGATCCTCGAGGCCCTCGCCGAACTCGGCAAACATTTCCCGGTCCCGGCCGAACCGCAGGCCGAGCCATACGTCCCTGCCGAGCAGCCGCCCGTCGCCGAAGCCGGCCCGGCCGAAGCGCCCGCGCAGTAAAACGCGCGCGGCTTGAACCCGAACTCCCAACTGCCATCCCCCCTCTTCCACCCATGAGCGAAATCAGCCCGCAACTCGTCAAGAAACTGCGCGAAGAAACCGGCGCAGGCATGATGGACTGCAAAAACGCCCTGGCCGAGACCGGCGGCGACTACGAGAAAGCCAAGATCGTCCTCCGCAAGAAGGGCGCCGCCATCGCCACCAAGAAACTCGCCCGCACCGCCGCCGAGGGCATCATCGCCAGCTACATCCACGTCGGCGACAAGGTCGGCGTGCTCGTCGAGGTCAACTGCGAAAGCGACTTCGTCGGCCGCAACCCCGACTTCCGCGAGTTCGTCAAGAACGTCACGCTCCAGATCGCTGCCGGCGACCCGCATTACGTCTCCCGCGAGCAAGTCCCCGCCACCATCCTTGAACGTGAGAAGGAGATTGCCGCCGCGCAGGTCAAGGGCAAGCCGCCCCAGGCCGTCGCCAAGATCGTCGAAGGCAAGCTCGACTAGTTCTACCAGACCGTCTGCCTGCTCGAGCAGGGCTACGTCAAGAACCAGGACCAGACCGTCAAGGACCTCCTCACGCAGACCGTCGCGAAGCTCGGCGAGAACATCGTCATCCGCCGCTTCGTCCGCTGGAAGGTCGGCGAGAGCGCCGAAACCGCCGCGACCGCCGAGCCGGCCGAGGCCCAACCGGTGGCCGCGCAGGCCTGACCGCCCATGAAAACCCGGCCCCGCTACCGCCGCGTGCTGCTGAAGCTCACCGGCGAGTCGTTGCAGGGCGCGGGCGGGGGCGGCATTGACTGGGCGGCGGCGCAGCGCGTCGCGCGCGAACTCCGCGACGTGACCAGGCTCGGCGTCCAACTCGGCGTCGTCATCGGCGGCGGCAACTTCTGGCGCGGACGCACCGCCCAGAACACCGGCATGGACCGCATCACCGCCGACCAGATCGGCATGGTGGCCACCGTCATGAACGGCCTCGCGCTGCGCGATGCCCTCGAAGGAGCCGGCGTCCCCGCCCGCGTCATGACCGCGCTCGAAATCCCGCGCCTCGCGGAGACATTCCAGCGCGACCGCGCCGTCCGCCATCTCGAAGCCGGCCGCGTCGTCATCTTCGCCGGCGGCACCGGCAACCCGCTGTTCACCACCGACACCGCCGCCGCCCTGCGCGCCGCCGAGATCCGCGCCGACGTGCTCTTGAAGGCCAGCACCGTGGACGGTGTCTATGACAGCGACCCGCGCAAAAACCCCAAGGCGAAGCGTTACGCGCGCCTCAGCTTCAGCGAGGCCATCGCCCGCGACCTCAAAGTCATGGACACCGCCGCTTTCAGCTTGTGCAAGGACAGCGGTGTCCGCATCATCGTTTTCGATTCGCGCCAGCCCGGCAACATCAAGCAGGCCGTGCTGGGCCGCGACATCGGCACGCTGGTAACGGAGTGACGGCCATGACTGTTGACGACATCCTGCTCGAAACCGAAGAGAAGATGATGAAGACCATCGAGGCGGTGGAGCGCGAGTTCGCCGCCATCCACACCGGGCGCGCCTCGCCCGCGCTGGTCGAGAACATCCAGGTGGACGCCTACGGCTCCATGATGCGCCTGAAGGACATCGCCGGCATCTCCACGCCCGATTCGCGCACCATCTCCATCCAACCGTGGGACGCCAACAACATCCAGCCCATCGAGAAGGCCATCCAGAAGGCCAGCCTCGGCGTCACCCCGCGCGTGGACGGCAAGCTCATCCGCATCTTCCTGCCCCAGCTCAGCGAGGAGCGCCGCAAGGACCTCGACAAGGTCTGCAAGCGCCACGCCGAGACCGGCCGCGTCTCCATCCGCAACGAGCGCCGCGACGGCCTCGACCAGCTCAAGAAGCTCCAGAAGGACGCCAAGATCACCGAGGACGAACTGGCCACCGCCGAGAAGGAAGTCCAGAAGCTCACCGACCAATACGTCGCCGAGATAGACCGCAGCCTCGCGGGAAAGGAAAAGGAAATCCTGACGGTGTAGCGGACGCCGCAGCGGCGGCAAATGTGGCGGGCGGAGCGGTTTCTACAGTTGCGTTTGCCGCCAGGCGGGATGCATCAAGGCGCGCGCAACCGCTGATCGAGTTCGCGGACCTTGCCGACGATGCGCTCCTCGATGTCGGGTTTGTAGTCGGGCGCCTCGTAGCCGCCCTCCTTCAACACGCGCAAGCTGGGGATGTAGCCGCCGTAATCGTTCGAATAGCCCGCAACCCACACGACCGCCTTGCCGGCCAGCTCGCGTTTCAATCGCAGTGAGTAGTCCACCACGACCTCCGCGCCGAGCGTCACCAGCGTCAGGTCGTCGCCGAAGTGGATGACCTGCACCGGATATTGGCGGCTCGGCGAAGCCTTCTTTAGGTCTTTCTGCTCGCGCTCCAGCGTGACGTATTCGAGCGCGCTGCGGATTGGCCCGCGCACCGGGTGGATGTGCGCCGCCATCGCGGCCTCGACCGCGTAGGCCAGCGTGCGGCCGTGTTGTTGCGCGAACTCCAGCGGCTTGACGTAGGGCACCATGTAATGGCGTGGGTAGGGATTCTGGTCGGCGCCGCAGCCTTCCATGAACATCGCCGTCAATCCCGGCCGTCCGGCTTGCAACGTCTCCTGCGCGAAGCCGGCGTAGTCGCCGTTGAACTCGTAGCGCGGAATGTTGTTGGTCATCGAAGTCGAACTGAGCGTGGTGTTGTGGCACGCGTAGCCGAAAAGCACGGCGCAGAGGTTCGTGCCCGGCGACTGCACCATGAGCACCGGCACGTTGTGGTCCACCGGGCCATCGGGGTTCGGCGCTCTCTTGGAATTGGGGTCGGTCTTCGGAAGCGCGTAGTTGAGACGGCGGTTCATCGCGAAACCGCACCGCGCATGGGCCTGGCTGAGCCGTGCGGGGGCTAGCTCAGTGATCGCTTCGTCAACGATGCGGACCAATCGTTCCCGCAGGAACGCCGAGTAATGGCCCTCGGTCTTCTCGCCCTCCTTGATCTCGCGATACTCCGGCCCGCAATGCGTGTGCGAGGCGTTCATCACGAGGCACTCCGGCGGCAGCTTGTGGCGTCCGGCGACGTGCTTCTCCACGAACTGGCGCAGCCACGGCCGCACGCCGATGAGGTCCATCGTCACGATGACCAGCCGCGTGCCTTTCTCGTCCTCCAGCGCGAGCGCCTTCGCGAAAAGGTCCTGCGCCGTGCCGTGCGAGGGCGATTTGCGCGCCCCGTAACCGGCCATCCACATGTTCGTCTGCGGCGTGATGACGGCAGACGCCACGCCCGCCTTCCAGAGGTAGTTGGTCTCGGCGGTGGCGGCAAAACTGTGCGCCGCTGCGAGCGCCCATCCAATGACCAGTGACATAATAGATCTCGCGATGTTCATGGCTGGACTCTTCTAGCTCCGTAGGAGCGTCATGTTTATAGCTTTCGACGCGGAAAAAGAGCCAAGCTCCGTAGGAGCATGTGCCAGCGCGCCGTCACTCCAACATGCCGCTCCTACGGAGCTAATCGTGATTGTTGGGTGCGTGGCTATAAACATGGCGCTCCTACGGAGCTTGCGGACACATGGCGATGCAAACTCCAGGCGTGTCGGATGCAATCCTCATTGGGCCGTCACAACCGAGCCGTCGGCATTGACCGGCTCCTCGATGGCGACCTTGCCTTTTCCGAACGACGCGACGAGGTCGGGCAGGTCATAGACCTTCAGCGCGCCGTGGACGGTCGTGATCAACTGGTCCTTGGCCGCAGGCTCGCGGAGGACGCTCACCCATGACGCCAGCGTCCGGCGCAGCGTCAGCGACGCGAACGCCCCCGGTTCCAACGCTGCTGCGTGCAACGCGGGAACGCCGGCTGCGCCGACGCCGACGAGATGGATTTTGCGCGGCGCGCCTTTGGTGTCGTAGCCGGCGAGGAACCGCGCGCAGACCAGCGCGTCCTCGGTCCACATGCCGACCAGCGAGCGGCCGAGCAGGTAGGAATGATAGAAGTCGCCCGCCACAGGGCCGAACGAGCCGCTATACCATTTCTTCGCCTTCTCCTCCGTCTCGCCCAGGCCGCGCAGGTCCACGGCGAGGACGAGATGGCCCTGCGTGACGAGTTGCTCGATCGGGCCGCCCGGCGCGGCGTCGGCCTGCTTGCCTTGGCCATGGAGATAGAGATACGCGCCGCCGTCCGGCTTCGGCGGCACGAACGCGAGCGCGGGCAGCAGGATGCCCGGCTCTGGCTCCAGCACCAGCTTCTCGATCCGACAACCTTGGCGCTCGACGCTGCCGGCGGCGCGATGCTTCGCCGCCCGCAGTTTGCCGAGCGGGCGCACGCCGGCGGTTTCGCGCACTTTCGTGAGCGCATCGCTCTTCGGCGTCTTCGACCAAAGTTCTTGCCGTTCGGCTGCGAGTTTCTTCTCCGCTTCGGCGTTGAGATCGAAGACGGACCGCTCGCCGGGCATGAGCATGACCTGCCCTTTCTCCGAACACTGGATTTCCGGGTCTTTGCGTATCGGGAAATCCGGCTCGATGATGTCGTCGTCCATGCCCAGGAGCCAGCGGCGCATCCAGCGCACCGCGCCGACGCGCAGGTGCGTGGTGAAGCCGTGCGGTTCGTCGGCCTCGACGAGGTCCACGTGGTTGGCGAAACCGAGCCGCGCGTAGATGCGCTTGGCCTCGCGGAATGAATCCCACGAGCCGGCGATGTCGAACATGTCCCGCGTCGCGACACACATGAGCGTCGGCTTCGGCGCGCGCATGATCACGTAGTCGCCGTGCTCCATGCCGAACGCGATCTGGCCGAAGATGTTTTGCTCGCCGTCCTGGCCACCCTGTCTTTCGAGCAGCTTGCGGAACGAGGTGAGGTAGCACGACGGCGCGGCGGCGACGATGCGGTCGTCGAGCGCCATGAGATAGCTGGTGAGCGTGCCGCCGCCGGAGTTGCCGGTGCAGCCGATGCGCTTGGGGTCAATCTCCTTGCGGCTCTGGAGGTAATCCATCGCCCTCATGCCGTCCCAGATGCGGTAAGTGGCGACGTTGCGGCCGACGAGGATCGAGCCGATGCCGACCAGCGTGTGCTCGGTGGTGCTGCCGAGCGCGGCCTTGCCGTCGGGCTTGAGCACTTGCGCGCGCTCGCCTTGGCCGATGG
>JACRKA010000109.1 GCA_016219905.1 Verrucomicrobiota bacterium | reverse complement strand
GATTCGGCGAAACGGGTGCGGGTCTCGCGCAGCTTCCGCTACATGATGTCGGGTCTGGCGGCGTCGCTGCTCGTCCTGACCGTCTGCCTGCTGCTCGATTGCTGGCTGCACTTCGGCTCGCTCGGACGCTGGGCCGGGTTCCTCACGGTCGTCGCCCCGCTCGCGGCCGGCGTCCTTTACACCGCGATGGCGTGGAAGTTCCGGCTGTCGGAGGCCGGTGTGGCCCGGCGCATCGAGGACGCCTGCTCCGGCGCGAACAACGTCCTCATCAGCGCGGTGCAGTTCGACAAGCAACTCGCGGCCGACTCGCCGTTGCGACGCGCGTTGTTCGAGGAGATGCAGGACCCGTTCCCGGGCGTGCGCTGGATGGATGTCTTCGACAGCAAGCTCATCCAGAAGCTCGGCATGGCGCTGCTCGGCGCGTTCCTCGCGGTGGTGTTCTGGGCCGTCATCAGCCCGCATTACTTCGCCAACTCCGCCGCCCGGATTTTCCTGCCCGCCAGCAACATCGCCCCGCTGACTCGCACGCAGATTCTCGACATCAAGCCGGGCGACGCGCGCATCGTCCACGGGGCGAACTTTGCCGTCTCCGTCAAGCTTGGCGGCGAGGTGCCCGACGCGGCGTGGCTGTTCTTCCGCGAAGTCGGTTCAAGCTGGCAGAAGAAGGCGATGAACCGCGAGGCGGACCTGCCGGTGTTCGGGTTCCAATGGAAGGACGTGCGGCAGCCGATGGAGTATTACATCGCCGCCGGCGATGCCGTCTCGACGAGCCACCGCGTCTTGGTGCGGCCTCGGACCGCCATCAGCTCGCGCGTCGCCGAGATCGTGCCGCCGGCCTACACGCGGCTGCCGAAAGAGACGATCCGAGAGTTCACCTCCCTCCAGAACATCCTGCCCGGCTCGCGCGTCGCGGTCACGCTGGAGTTCAACTATCCGTTGCAGGAACTCAAGGCCAGCGGCGACAGCGACCAGGTGCTGACCGTCGAGCGCGTCAGCGACGTGCGCTGGCGCATCACCGACACCGCAACGGCCAACCGCGCGGTGAAACTCACGTTCCGCGACACGGACCAGTTCAGCGACCACGAGCAGCTCAGCATCACGATCAAGGCCGACGAAGCGCCGAAGATCGCGATCACAGAGCCGGCGGAGGGCCGCGAACTGCTCGCCCCGCGCGATGCAGTGCTGAAGGTGAAGTTTGCTGCCACGGATAACTTCGGTCTCGGCTCGCTCGCGCTCTACAAGAGCACCAGCGAGTCGCAGATGGGCCTGCTGGTGCAGGACTGGAAGGACATCACCGGCAAGCTCGACTTCAACGGCGCGGCGGAGATTCCGCTGCGCAAGTTCGCCGGAGCGGAGGAGGAGCGCGTCGCGTTCGTCATCGTCGCCAAGGACCAGAACACCGTCAACGGCCCCGGCGTCACGCTCTCGCGGCCGCTCGTCGTCACGCTGAAGGCGGGGCAGAAGCTCCAGGAGCAGGCCGAGGACGCCAGCGGCAAGATCCAGAAGAGCCTCGAAGACCTCATCAAACTCCAGAAGGCCAACCTCGACGACACGCGCGGCGCGGCGCGGATGAAGCTGGCGACGCCGGAGATCGTCACGCCGCTGTTCGACCGGCAGACGCAGGTGCTCAACCTCGCCCGCGCGCTGGCCGACGCGGCGGAATTGGTGTCGCAGAAGATCCGAGGTGAACTGGTCTCGCTGGCCAACAACGAGATGAAGGAGGTCGTGCTGGTGATGCGCAACGCCGTCGGCGCGCCGGAGGCCGGCCGGCCGCAGTTCCTTGGGCGCGGCGTCCAGTTGATGAGCGTCATCCTCGCGCGGCTGGAAGGCACGCCGGACGCGGTGAACACGGACGCCGACAAGGGCAAGATCGCCGACCTCGTCAGCGGGCTGGAGGATTTGCGCAAGAAACAGCTCGACCTCTGGCGCCAGACCAAGGCCGGCGCCGTCGGCGCGGCAAAGGAACTTTCCGACAAGCAGGACGCGCTCGCGCAGCAGGCGGTCAAGGTCCGCAAGACGCTCGAAGGCAGCAGCGGGGCCGCGCCGCTCGCCGAGAAGGAGATGGACGCGTTGCTGGCCGGCATCGAGAAGGATTCGCAGAAGCCGAAGGAGCGACAGATTTTCGACGACCGCGCCCGCGAGGTGGCGCGCGGCGCCATCAACGGCTCGAAGGCCGTCGCGGCGGAGAAGAAAATCACGCCGAAGCTGACGGACATCATCGGGAAGATGTTCGTGAGCCTGAAGATCTACGAAGAGATGCTCGGCGCGGCGGACAAGCTTGGTTCGCAGGCCCTGCCGGACGCGGCCACGATCCAAGCGCACGTCATCCGGAACCTGTCGTGCCTCATCGAGATCCTCAACGGCTGGATGATCTCCAACGCCGGCAAGAAGGCCGACGAGCTGCGCGACAACCTCGCCAAGCTGCGCGCGAAGCTCGACAAGCTCGACACGATCCAACGCGACATCGTCCAGAAGAGCAAGGAACTGGCGCGCAAGAAGGACGAGTTCAATCCCGACGACAAGGCCACCGCCCGCGAGATCAAGGAGTCGAAGGACTTGATGAAGGACGTGCTGGAGCAGATGACGACCGACCTGCAGGCGTTCCCCGACATCCGGCCCTCAAACGACCTGAAGATGGAGATCATGACGGTCTATGAAGACGTCATCCAGGCCGACAAGGAGGAGGCCGAGGCCGGCACGTTGAAGGCGCAGGATGTGCCGGTGCAAAAGGAGGAGAGCCTGCTGGAGGCGATTGAGAAGGCGAAGGAAGTCGCCGCCGACACGGAGATGTGGCTGCCGAACAAGAACGACACCGCCAAGTTCCAGCAGGAGAACTTCGACCTCACTGAGATGCCGGAGATCCCGAACCTGCCGATTACCGAGCAGATGGAGGACCTCGTCGGCAACCTGCTTGAACAGCAAAAAGGTCTCGACGCCACCGACGCGGCGTCGAATCAGGCGCTCGCCACCGCGACGCAAGGCTGGGAAGTCGGCGACGGCCAGATGCCCGGCTTCAGCGCGCAGGGCAAGAGCGGCAACCGTCCGCCGGAGCACAACGAGCAGATGGGCCGCTCCAGCGGCGGGCGCGAGGGCATGAGCGACGGCGAGATGGTCGGCGCTGTGTCGAAGAATCTCCAGGGCGACACGCCGGACGTGCGACGCACGAAGGACCAGTTCCAGCAGGGCAGCGTCAAGGACGAGGACGGCCCGAGCGCGACGCGGGCCACCGGGGGCGGCAAGGCGGGCGCGTTCAGTGACCGGCTCGGCATGGACGGCCAGGGGCCGCTGCGCGATTCGGTGGCGCAACGCCGGCTCGCGGTGGACGCCGCGGCGGTCGCGCAGGAACTGCTCAAGCAGAAGACGACGAAGATCCATGCGCAGGCGACGCTGTTCTATCTGCGAGCCGACGGGCTGAAGGAGGTCGCGCGGTTGCAGGACCAGGCGGCGCAGGCGTTGCGCGAGGGGCGGCTGAAGGATTTCGAGGGCCTGCGCCAGAAGATTGTGCGTCAGCTTCAGGACGTGAAAACGCAGCTCGCCGGCAGCCAGGTGGTGGCGCTGGCGGGTGGCGACGCGGCCCGCATGGCGGACCGGCAGTTGCTCGGCGGCAACGAAGGCGAGGCGCCAGCGCAATACAAGGACATGGTGGCCGATTACTACCGCGCGCTGGCCGAGGGCAAGTGATGGCGCTGCGCCCGCTGATTTTGTTTCCCGCAACTGTAGCGCTTGCTCTGGCCGTCCTGGCCGGGGCGGCAGATTCCAACTGGGCCATCCCCGACGCGCCGTATCGTGCCGTCGTGAGGTTGAGCAATCCGCCGAATGTTCCCGACGCGGGCGTGGCGATTGACTTGCCGGAGTTCGGCCAGACGCTGGCGGGGCTGACCGACGTGGTGCTCGCCGATGCCGACGGCAAACAGCAACTCCTCGCGCCCGTCTGGCGGTTCGAGGGCGCGCGGGCCATCGTCAACGCGAAGGAACTCAAGCCGAAGCAGGACTACCACGTCTATTTCGGCGGCGGCAAGGCGCGCCGCGGCCTCGGCGGTTGGATGCCGAGGCAGGGTTTGTTCATGGAGACGCGCCGGTTGCCGGCGAACGCGCGATACGAATCCTGGAGCGACATGGAAGCGACCTGGCGGCGGGCGACGGAAGTGGACGGCGGCGGCTACGTGTCGGCGGTCTATCACGGGCTGAATCCGTTCGGCGAGAGCCAGAACTTCTGCACGCACTACATTGGCTACCTGATGACCGGCAAGGCGAAGGAGGTCTATCTCTACACGCAGTCGTGCGACGCGTCGTTCGTGCTGGTCAACGGCAAGTTCGCGTTCGAGTGGCCGGGCAACCATCCCGCCCACGCGAACGAGCGCACGGCCAAGGGCGGCCGGGTGGTTTGCAGCACCGACGGGCTGACGCGGATTGATTACTACCATTGCAAGGGCGCCGAGCCGCAGCCCGGTCCTTCGATGGATCTCGGCTGGCGTCAGGGCGGCAAGCTCAAGCCGGTGCCATTCGATGAGTTCGTCCATCCCGGCAGCGTGACCATCGAGCGCATCGAGGACGTTGCAAACCGGCCCGTGCCGTGGGTGGCGGTCCGGCTGGAAAGCTGCCTCGGCTACAACGGCTACTTCCTCGTCCACACGGTCCTGTCGGTTCCGGAAAAGAATCTCGACGGCTGGACTGTGCAGTGGGCTTTTGACGACGGCGGCGTGGCGACGGGGCCGAAGGTCGCGCGCGTGCTGGTCGGCTTGCGGCCGATGCGGGCCACGGTGCAGATGACGCGCGGCAAAGAGACCGTTCGCGGCGTCGTGCGGATTGATTTCGCGCAAGAGACGAAGGAAGCCTCCGTCAATGAGCCGGCCGACATGGCGAAATACGTCGAGTTGCTCACCAAGGACAACGCCACGCAGCTTTCGCTCAAGGCGCTGCGGCCCGCGGTGGTGTTCCTGCGCGAGTTCGGCAACGAACAGGCGGCGGCCGGTTTCGCCGACGCTTACTTGAAGCGGAATCCCGATTCCTCCGACCCGGCGTGGCTGCACGCGATGCTGGCCAAGCTGCGCTCGCTGGAGCAGAGGGACCCGAAGCAGGCGCTGGTCGAGATGCGGCGGATTGACGCCAACGCGCGCAAGCGTTATGCGCGCTATCTCGACCTGTTCGAGATGGAGTTGCTGGTCTTCTACCTTCGCGACGTGAGCGCCATCCAGCGCGCGATGCAGATCAGCATGGACCATCAAGGCACCGACATCGCGCGCGTCGCCAAAATCCGCGTCGGCGACCTCTATCGTCTCCAGGGCAAATACAAGGAGGCCATCGAGCAATACCAGGGCGTCCAGCGCGCAATCGCCGACGAGTCCGGCGGGCGCAAGCAGCCCGCGCAGGACCGCGCCTATTCGGTCGCCGTGCAGGAGATGCTCCTCAACGGTTTCCGGCAGGAGGTCGAGGCCAAGTTGCAAGAGTGGGAGTGCGCGCACCCGATGGGCAAGCTCGAGAGCGATTTCCTGCTCCAGCGCGCGCGGTTCCTCGAGACGCTCGGACGTTGGGGTGAAGCATTGACGGAACTGGATTCGTTTGAAAAACTCAAGCCTGACAGCCCGTATCAGATTGACATCACATTTTACCGGGCGAAGGCGATGTTTGAGCTTGGCCGGAAGGACGAAGCCCGGAAGATGTGGGCCGAGATCGCCACGAAATATCCGAAACACCCGCTGGCCAGGGAAAGCCGGAAGCTGGCCGACGGGAAGTAAACCCGAAATCCGAATGTCGAAATCCGAAACAAATCCAAATGGAAGAACCGGAAGGCGGCGGGACTTGGCTTTTGCACCGGCGTCCCGGAGGGACGCTGTGAAAGTAGCCCTGCACTTTAGTGCCGGGAATGTCGGCGCGTATCCATTGAGTCCCGTAGGGAAGATTGAGGGGATCGCCGTTGCCGGTAACGTGTCCGCATCAACCGTCCCTACGGGACTGCGAGGGTTTTCGTTCGTCGTTCCCGGCACTGAAGTGCCGGGCTATTGTCGTTGCGTCCCTACGGGACGTCGCCCCCGTCTTGTTGGACCGCGCAGTCGTGTTGACGGCCCGGAGTTGCCTCTGGGCGATTGATGACGAAGATTTCGCCATGAAACCGCCTCTGCTCATCGTTTGCCTGACAGCTCTGGCGCTCGCTTCCGCCGCGGACGCGCAATACCAGAAGGGTTTCGTCCCGTCGCCGTGGGAGTTGTTCAAGCCGGAGCATGACAAGAGCACCGATGGCGGCAGTGGACGCATCTACACCGCGCCCGACGCGAGCGCGACCGGTGGCATCGAGGGCAAGGTCGAGGATGTTGAACTGGGCATGTGCATCGCCATCGAATCGCCCACCATCGCCGCCGACCCGGAGCGCATCCGCGTCTATCGCGCCGTGCCGGATATCGGGGGAGATGACAAGAAGGTCATCTCGACATTCAAGTTCACCGGCCTGCCGACCGGCAAGTATGACCTCGTGCTCATAGACCGCACGCGCCACATGTGGGAGGGCCTCGTGCTCGGCGAGGACAGTTCGTCGAAGTTTTCCCCGACGCAGCAGACGAATCTGACCACGCGCATCAACGTGGCCGACACTTATTGGAACCAGCGCACCATCCACCGCATCGGCGTGGACGGCGAGCGCGTGCTGGTGTTCGTCGAGCGCCTCCGCGTGGGCCTCATCCTCAAACAGTCCGGCGAGAAGTTCGGCGGCTACCAGCGGCGGCTGGAGATCATTGAGCTGCATCAGGCTGCTGACGACTGGCAGATGGCCCGCACGCGCCACTTCTACCGCCTCGGCGAGCCGGCCGAGACGACTACGCCGTTCCTGAAGGACATTCACCTTGCCGCGTTGGGCGGCATCCGCGTCGTGGACAGCGTCAAGCAGCTTGGGACGCTCGACCTGAAAATCACGAAGTAACCGAAGGACTGGTTTATGGCCACACTCAAAGTCACCGCCGGCCCGCAGCAGGGGCAGACCGTTGAACTCAACGTCGGGCGTTTCGTCATCGGCCGCACTCCTGACTGCGACTTCCTCCTGAAGACCGACCAGGCCTCGCGCCGCCACGCGTGCCTCTATAACTCCGACGGCCGCTGGCGGCTCCAGGACATGCAAAGCTCCAATGGCACCTTCCTCAACGGCAAGCGCATCGAGGACAGCCCGCTGCTTCCGGGCGACACCATCACCATCGGTGACTACAAATTCGTCTTCGAGGACGCCGAAGCCGCTGCCGACGAATCGGTCGTCGAAGAAGAGGTCGTCGTCCGCGACAAGCCCGCCGCCGCGCCCGCCGCGCCCGCGCCGGTCGTGGACGGGCAGATCGCCGAGATGGTCCGCCAGATGAGCGACCGCACCAAACGCATCGAAAAGGAAATCTCCAAAGTCATCATCGGCCAGAAGGAGATCGTCTGGCAGATGCTCACCGCCATCATCTCCGGCGGCCACGTGCTGATGATCGGCATGCCGGGCCTCGCCAAGACCACGCTCATCCGCACGCTCTCCGACGTGCTCGACATGCAGTTCCGCCGCATCCAGTTCACCCCCGACCTCATGCCCTCCGACATCACCGGCACCGACGTCATGGAAGTTGACGAGACCAGCGGCAAGAAGAACCTCCGCTTCATCAAAGGACCGATCTTCTGCAACATCCTCCTCGCCGATGAGATCAACCGCACGCCGCCGAAGACCCAGGCCGCGTTGCTGGAGGCGATGCAGGAACACCGCGTCACCGCTGCCGGCCACACCTACCAGCTTACGTTGCCGTTCTTCGTGCTCGCCACGCAGAACCCGCTCGAGCAGGAGGGCACCTACCCGTTGCCGGAAGCCCAACTCGACCGCTGCATGTTCAGCATTTATATAGACTACCCGACCGAGGAGGAGGAGGAACTCATCGGCAAGACCACGACGATGCAGAAGAAGCCCGACTTGAACAAGGTCATGAGCGGCGCGCAGGTCCTCGAACTCCAGAGCGTCGTGCGCAACATGCCGATCTCCGACCACGTCATCAAATACGCCACCCGCCTCGCCCGCGCCTCGCGCCCCGGCGACAAACGCGCCCCCGACTTCATCAAGAAATGGATCCACTGCGGCGCCGGCCCGCGCGCCACGCAGTATCTTATCGTCGGTGCCAAGGCCCACGCCGTCGTCGGCGGCCGGCTGCTGGTCAACACCGACGACGTCCGCGCCGTGGCCCGGCCCATCATGCGCCACCGCATGTTCACCAACTTCACCGCCGACGCCGAGGGCGTGGACACGGATAAGATCGTCCAGATGCTGTTGGAAGCCGTCCCGGAGCCGGGAGAAAAAGACTACTGAAATCAAAATCCGAAATCCGAGGCTCGAAATCCGAAAGAAATCCGAAGCTCGAAGCTCGAAAGATCAAGCCGGCGCGCAAAGGGTCGTTCGGGGGACATCCGTCTGACGCACGGAGGGCGATCCGGACCTCGTCATTCGGGTTTCTTTCGACTTTCGGATTTCGACTTTCGGATTTCTCCCCGTCTGCCGCCGCTGCTCTCCTTTCCCTCACCATCATCCTCGCCTCCGCCACCGCCGCCGACTTCGAGAAAGAACCCGCCTTCGATCTCGGCGGCGGCGTGAAGCTGGAGATGGTCCTCGTGCCGGCCGGCTCGTTCATCATGGGCTCCGACAAAGGCGACAAGAACGAGAAGCTGCCCCACAAGGTCAACATCACCCGGCCGTTCTACCTCGGGAAGTTCGAGGTCACGCAGGCCCAGTGGCAGGCCGTCATGGGCACGAACTGGTCCCACTTCGTCAGCCCGCAGAAACCGGCGGACACACTCAACCGCACCGACTGCCGGACGTTCGCCAAGAAACTCAACACCCGGTTCCCCGGCCGGAACTTCCGGCTGCCGACCGAGGCCGAGTGGGAATACGCCTGCCGCGCGGGCAGTCCCGCCGCGTATGGCTTCGGCGACGACCCGGCCGCGCTGGGCGACTACGCGTGGTTCATCGGCAACAAGGACGAGAAGACCGGCACGCATCCCGTCGGCCGGAAGACGCCCAACGCGTGGGGCCTCTACGACATGCACGGCAACGTCTTCGAGTGGTGCGCCGAAGGCTACGCTCACGATTACGACCCGAAGGAACAGACCGACCCCACGGGCGTCAAGGACGCCGAGTGGGGCGTCGTCCGCGGCGGCGCGTGGAACTTCGGCGCGCGCAGTTGCCGCTCCTCCACCCGCGTCTGGCTCTTCCCCTACCAGCGTGTCGTCGTCGTAGGCTGCCGCATCGCTTGCGACGCGCAAAGCTACGGGCTGACGAAGTAGGCTGCGCTTGGCGGAGGATTCTGCAAGAAAAGTGGGCCGTGCGTCCCGCACGGCTGATTGTTAATGATTGGCCGTCGGAGACCGGCGGCCCACCTTGTTCGTCAGTTCCTCTGCCCGACGGCTTCGTGACGGCTGCGTGAGGCGGAGGGAACGGGCATCGCGCAGGCCGCGATCAACTCCGCGGCTTCGTGGATCAACTGGTCCACGGACTCGATGTTCGAGTGTCGGCCCATGAGGCGGGTCATGAACTTGTGGACCTCCTGCGCGTGGGGGGCGGAGAGGTCGAGGCTGTTCCACGCCATTTGCGCCAGCCGCGGCATTTCGCCGAGGGGCGTGCTGGTCAACGGGCCGGTGGAGCCGTCGAGGTAGGAGAAGCCGACGATCCAGGCGTCGCCGGTGGCAGGCTCCACGAGGATGTTGCGCGGCTGCACGGGGCCGAAGGGCACACGATGCTGCGCGAGGAACTGGAGCGCATCGAGCACGCCGGTCACCAGCTTGAGGGCTTGGGCGGGCGCGAGTTTCTGTTTCGCCGCGCTCATACCGGCCAGCGAGGGGCCTTCGACGTGTTCACGGGCGCAATAGACAACGTCGCCGCAGCGGCCGGCCTCATAGACGGTGGCCAGGTGCGCGTGGTGAAGCTGCGCCAGGTAGTTGCCCCACGCGACGAAGTGTTCCGAGTAGGCCGCGTCCTGCGCCAGGTTGGGCAACAGGATCTTCAACGCGACGGGACGGCGCGCGAACTGATGGACGGCGCGATAGACCGTGCCGTTGGCGCTCTCGCCGATCTGGCGGTAAACGAGGTAATTGCCGACGACCATTGTGGGCCGCTCGGTGTCCGGGGCCGGCGCGGCGGGTTTCGCGGCGGGCGGCGGGGCCAAGCTTTCGGGAGCGGCGGCCTTGGGGGCGGGCCTTTCAGCCTCGGCTCGTTGCTCAAGCTGGCGGCGAAGTTCGGCCAGCTCGGCTTCGACGCGGCGCTCGATTTCGGCCTGCGTCTCTTGTTCCCATCGGGCGCGTTCGGCGGCCAACTCGGCCTCGATGCGTTGGCGGAGCGCGGCCTGTTCGTCTTCGGCCTGCTTCTGCCAGGCTCGGGCTTGTTGGTCGAGTTGCTGGAACTGCCCGGCGAAGGTGTTTGCGATCTCCGCGCGGCGGCGCTGGGAGGCTGCGGCCAATTCCTGCTGCTGGCGGCGCAGCGTTTCCGCGGATTCATCTTCGATGCGATGCTGGGCGGTGACGAGGTCCTTCTCCTGTTTCTGCTGGCGCGCCTCTGCCAGTGCCTGTTTGCGGCGGGCGCGCTCGTCGGCTTGCTGTTGCTGCGTCTCCTTGTGCTTTGACTCGGCGGCGGCGAGTTCTTCCAACCGGCGCTGGAGCGCGGCCATTTCCGCTTCGAGCTGTTTGCGGGTCTTGGCCAGTTTCTCCCCGGCAGCGTGGTGGCGCGCATCGGCTTCCTGTGCTTCCTGCTGGAGCTGGCGGCCATCGGCGGTCGCCTCCTGTTCGTGGCGCTGGCGGATTTCATCCGCGGCTTCGGCGAGCTTGCGCTGGCGGGTCTCAACGGCTTGCTGCGCGTAGCGCGCCTCGTCCTGGGTGAGTTGCCCGGTGAGCGCTTGTTGCTGGGCTTCGGCTTGTGCCTGGGCCTCTCCGCGCTGGCGGTCGAGTTCGATGCGCTGCTGTTCGTGGCGCTGTTGGAGTGGGGCCAGTTGTTCCTCCTTGCGGCGGCGGACATCGGCCAGTTCCTGGTCGAGGCGCTTGCTGAGGTCGGCCTTGGCCTGCTGCTGCTTGCGCTGGCGGAGGTCGGCGAGTAACTGGTCGCGTTTCTTGCAACGCTCGGCATCCAGTTCCTCCTCGATGCGGCGGGTGGTGGCGGCGAGTTCCTCCTCCATGCGGCGGCGGGCTTCGGTTTGCGCCTCCTGCTCGCGGCGGGAGCGGGATTCGGACAGTTCCTGCTCCATGCGCCGGTGGTCTTCGAGGAGTTGTTCCTCGATGGTGCGGGACGCCGTGGCCGCGGAGGAGCGGTCGAGAGTTGACGTCTGCGGGCCGGCCGGATCGGATGACGGGTCCGTATCGGTGGGGGAGTTGAACATGATCATGATTGCACCTTGAAATGGGTCAAAACGCCAGCCTCCGGCTTTGCCAAAATTGCCTGCCGGCTGCCAGAAACGGACGCTTTTTGTTCAGTTTTTTGGACATGTTAATCATTCAACCATCGTTGCTGATGCCCAATAGCAGGGCGCTTACCAACCTGCCACGAGGAGTGCGACCTGGAGGCGTGCTGGCTGGCGCAGAGGTTTTTCCCCAAGACTGCGGGCTTGGCGGAGGGCTGGTGGCCGCGGGCCATGTCCATTATTGGACGGCCTGATTTGTCCGCTCTGGCGGGGTGCGAGAGAGTTGGTGGCGGTGCCGGGCGATCCAGCCGTAGAACGGCCCGGCGATGCCGAGCGTCGTCAGCCACCGCGCCAGCCATGCCACGCGCCGCCAGCGGCGGGTGCGGGCGAGGAGTTCCGGCAGCGCGCGGTCGCCGGAGAAAGTGCGGCCATCCGGCAGAATGAGTTGCATGGCGGTGTTGCAGTGCGCATCGGTCAGCCACGGGAAACGCTCGCGGCGCTGCGGCGATTGTGACGGGAGAAACTCGATGGCCCCCGGCAACGCGTGCGCGCGGACCCACGCGACGCTCGCTTTGCAGAAGTCGCAATCGGCGTCATAGACCAGCGTGGCGGTTGGCGGCAGGCAGCTCATCGTGAGAACTCTAGCACGCAGGCCTCCTTGCGCGAGTCCGCGGAACCGATGGCGGCGTTGTGACCGCAGTCAACGTCTCACCACGCCGAAATACTCGTAGAAGACCTGCGCAAGCTTTGCGCCGTAGGCCTCCCAATGCCGGCCCAACGCGTAGTCATTCAGGCCGGCGATCCAGTTGCAGTTGAACTCCTGCACGACGGCGTCAATGCCAAACCGCTCCAGCCAGCCGTCGCCGAGCGAGCCGGGGTTGCGGAACGTCGCCTTGGTGCTGCCCTCGGTGAACCACGTGTGCTTGCGGAGCAGTTCTTCCAACGTCGCCATGCGCGCGAGATACTGCTCCAGTTGCGGCACCGGCGGCCGGCTGATGTGCAGATTCCCGCTGCCGTCGTTGTGGAGTTCCATCGCCAGATGCGGGCGCTGGCCGGCTTGGATCATTTTCTCCAGCCATTTCTCTAACGCCGCGTTCTCCGGCGCGAACTGCGGGTCGGCGGGCTTGTCCCAGTTACGGTTGAGGTCTTTGCCCAGGAGATTGAACCGCGTCCCGCCGCGCGCGACGCCGTCCTTGTTCGCCATCGGCAGGATGTAAACGCAGTAGCGTTGGAGGAACTTTTTCGCCTCGGCATCGCCCCGGAGCAGGCGGTGGATGAGTCCCTGCACGACCCAGTTGCCGCCAGTCTCCCACGGATGCGCCCGCGCGCGGAGGAAGACGCGATGCGGCGCGCGCTTGTCGCCGACGCGGATGATTTCCAACTCGCGGCCCTGAACCGTCTTGCCGATGGGCGTGATTTCGACGAGCCGGTTCTTGCGGATGGACGCGAGCAGACGGTCGAGGTCCGAAAGACGGTAGGGTTCGAGGCGCGCCACGTAGAGCCGCGGGCTGGGCATCTCGACGGTGAGCCGCACGCGGTTCTCGGGAAGCAGTTCCGTCGTGACCGGCTTCCAGTCCCGCCCGTTCTCCGAGACAACCACCGTCTTCAGTTCCTTCGCGACAGAGCCGGATTTTCCGTTCCATACATTGTCGAGGTTCTTGAACTCGAACGTCAGCTTCGAGCGGGGCTTGGCGTGGAGCAGGAAGTGGAAGTGCCCGGCGGCGCGGTTGGGCGAGGAGCGCTCGTGGTCGTAGAGCAGGTTGACCACGACCGTGCCGTCGGCGGCGAACTCATACCAGAGCGGCGACGCGTTCTCAAAGCTGGAGTCAATGAACTCCAGCCCCGTCTCGCTGGCGCCCGGAGTCGTCGAGGTCTCCGCTGTTTCAAGAGGGTTCGCGGCGAGCGCGAGAACGAGGAGACAGGGGAGTGTTGTTTTCATAGCGAGGTTGGCCATGAACCATACCCGGAAGAGACTTCTGCGTTCAACCACACAGCGCGGCCAACCTGCGCTTGACCAACGCGGGATGGGGTCTAAGCTGCGCGACAACATGAAGACATTCCTCCTTCTCGCAGTCGCCGCGGCCTTCTGCCTCCTGCCCGCCACCGCCCAACAACCCGCCTCCGGCACGCTCGGCGCCATCGAGCGGCTCGATCCCGCGCTTGATAAACTTATCCCGCCCGGCGCGGTCATCGAGAAACTCGCCGAGGGCTTTGATTGGTCCGAAGGCCCCGTGTGGATGCCGGCCGACGGCTGCCTGCTGTTCTCCGACGTGCCGCGCAACACGGTTTATCAATGGAAGCCCGGCGCGGGCGTCAGCGTGTTCCTGAAACCGAGCGGCTACACCGGCCAGCCGATGCCCGGCCAGCGCGAACCCGGCTCCAACGGCCTCACGCTCGACGCCGGGGGCCGGCTGGTCCTCTGCGAGCACGGCGACCGGCGCGTCGCGCGGCTGGAGAAGGACGGCCGCAAAACCACGCTCGCGGACCGTTTCGAAAGCAAGCGGCTCAACAGCCCCAACGACCTCGTCTTCAAATCCAACGGCGACCTTTACTTCACCGACCCGCCCTATGGCCTGCCGAAGCTCAACAACGATCCCGCCAAGGAGCTGCCGTTCAACGGCGTCTATCGCCTCGCCAAGGACGGCGGGCTGACGCTACTCACCAAGGAACTGACTTTCCCCAACGGCCTCGCGTTTTCGCCCGACGAAAAGACGCTCTACGTCGCCAACTCCGACCCGCAGCGCGCGATCTGGATGGCTTACGACGTGAAACCTGGCGGCGCGCTCGCCAACGGCCGCGTTTTCTTCGACGCCACGCCGCTGCGCAAGGGCCGCAAAGGACTGCCCGACGGCATGAAAGTGGATGGCCGCGGCAACGTCTTCGCCACCGGCCCCGGTGGCGTGCTGATCTTCTCACCCGACGGCAAACATCTCGGCACGCTGAACACCGGCGAGGCCACCGCCAACTGCGCCTGGGGCGATGACGGCTCCACGCTCTACATCACCGCCGACATGTTCCTCTGCCGCGTCAAGGTGACCACGAGCGGTCGCAAACCGTGAGAGGTTTCAGCCGCAGTCATTCCAGCGACCAGGGGAAACCGCGGCGCGGTATCTGTGTTTGTAATGGCTGCGGCGTGCTGTAGAATGCGCACGCAGCGACAGCGCAGTGACCGGGTCGGAACAACTGGAGTTGAGCGTATGTCAGCATCGAGTTTGGACTTCCGCAGTGGCGACGGTTTCAGCCGTCGCGCATTTTTGGCGTTGCTGGGGACCGGCGCAGCGAGTCCCTTGTTTGCGGGCGGCGGCGCGTCGCCCGCGCAGGGAAGGGCCGCGGCTTCCACGGCGGGTTTGGGCGCGCTGCGGCGGGACATTGTGGATTCGCCGTTCTCCGTCGGCCTTCACCGCGCGAAGGTTTTCACCGAGGTCTTCCGCAAACACGAAGCCGAGCCGTGGATCGTCCGCAAGGCGATGGCGCTGCGAGAGTATTTCGAGACCGTGCCGCTTTACCTGCGCGAGCACGATGGCATCGCCGGCTCGATCAGCGAGCGCGGCGGCGCGATGCCGGTGATGGTCGAGTTGGGCATCGGCGAGAACAACATCTACCTCAGCGAGCGCCCCGACCGCAAAGGCCACCTCAAGGGCCGGGTGCCCGACGACATCCGCGACTTCTGGAAAAACCGCAACATGTGGGGGCGCTATCGAATTGAGATTCTCGGCCAGCCGCCGGTGAAGAGCCACGACGAGTTGCCGCAGAATTGCCCGAACTACAAGCTCATCTCCAACCAAGGCCATCTCTGCCCGAGCTACACAGAACTGTTGCGCGTTGGCATCGGCGGCTTGCAGAAGAAAGTCGCAGCGCGTCGGCAGGGCGAGAGCAACACCGACAAGCTTGCGTTCCTCACGGCAGCCGAGCACACACTGGCGGGACTTTCGACGTGGGCGCAACGTTACAGCAAGTTTCTTGCGGCGGAAGGGAAGCAGGAGATGTCGTGCATCTGCGGAAAGATTGCGACACAGCCGCCGGAGACGTTCCGCGAGGCGCTGCAACTGGTCTGGCTCGCGCATCAGGCGATCCACATCGAAGGCCACGGTTACTCCTGCACGCCCGACCGGCTCGACCAATTGCTGCTGCCGTTCTACGAGGCCGACCCCAAGGCCGGCCGGCTCGACGACGCGGACTAGGTGCGGCTCATCGAGAACTTCGTGCTCAAGATGTACGACAACACTTACTGGGGGCCGGAGCATCACCTGACGCAGGGCTTTGTCGTCGGCGGCTCGACGCCGGACGGGCGCGACCTGACGAACCGGCTGAGCTGGCTGATGATCGAGGGCGCGACGAACATGGCGTTGCCGGAACCGCTCGTCTGGATGCGCTGGCATCCCGCGATGGACCAGAAGTTCTTCGACTTCTGCCTCACGCGGCTGTCGCGCTCGACCTGTTTCCCGCTGATGTGGAACGACAAAGTTGTGTCGGAGGGCTTGATGGAGCTGGGCGTGAGCCACGAGGACGCGTTCAACTACGTTCCCGTCGGCTGCAACGAACTCGGCGTTCCCGGCCGGTTCTACTTCAACCCCGGCGCGCACGTCGGCTACCTCACCGCCCTCGAGGCGGCGATGACCAGCGGCAAGGGCTACAAGAAGCAATGGAAGTGGAAGGACGTCGCGCCGGCCGTGAACGAACTGACCACGTTCGATCAATTCACTTCGGCGGTCGGCGCCTACATGCGCGCGGAGATCAAACAGTCCTACGAGCGCGAGATGCAGGTGCTCAAGGCCCAGATGCAATGGGGCCAGACGCCGTTGACCTCGTGTTTCTTTGACGGCTGCATCGAGAAGGCCCACGACCTGACGCAAGGCACCAAATACAACATCCTCTCCTGCGGCGGCACCGCGTTCGCCAACGCGGTGGACTCGATGGCCGCCGTGCGCGAGATCGTTTACGAGAAACGGCAGGCCACGCTCGATGAAGTGGTCAAGGCGTGCGCCGCGAACTTCCAAGGCTACGAGCGGCTCCGCGCGAAGCTGCGCGCCGCGCCCAAGCACGGCAACGATGACCCGCGCGTGGACGAGATCATCCGGCTGGTCGAGCGCCTGCGCGACGAGCCGATGAAGGCCATCTGCCGCGACCCGCGCGACGGCAGCAAGTTTGGCAACTGCCATGTCGTCCGCAGCAGCGCGGTGACGATGGGCCGCATCACGCCGGCCACGCCCGACGGTCGGCTCGCGTGGACGCCGGTGGCCAACTCCGTCGCCGTCTCCGCCGGCTGCGAGCGCAGCGGCCCGACTGCGACGCTCAACTCCGTCTGCAAACTCAACGCCGCGAAAAGCTGGCAGTGCGCCTACCAGGTCAACATCCGCTTCCACGCCGGCATGATCGCCGACGAAGGCCAGCGCGAGAAACTGCGGGCGATGGTGAACGTCTATTTCCAGAACGGCGGCCAGGAGTTGCAGATCAACGTCGTGGACAGCGCCACGATGCGCGCGGCGCAGAAGAACCCCGACCAATACCGCGACCTCGTGGTGCGCGTCGCCGGCTTCAGCGAGTTCTTCATCAACCTCACCCCCGACATGCAGGAGGAGATCATCGCGCGGACGGAGCACATGTGAGGCACGGCCAGGGGCGGCCAATCGTCTGCATTGTATTCCTCTCTCTCCGCGAGAGGTAGCCGTTCGCAGGCTGGCGTCTTGCGGAGCGAGACGACTGCTTTGGTCGAGGGTTCGATACGCTATGCAGCGAACGAATGCCGGTGTTGAATGTGGGAGGGGCCTCAGTGCCCCGACCATGGTGTGGCTATCGGCTG
>JACRKA010000108.1 GCA_016219905.1 Verrucomicrobiota bacterium | reverse complement strand
GCGTCGCTGTTCCGGTCACGGCCCGCCGACCCGTCGGCGCGGATGCGCGAGATGTTGCGCGCGCAATGGCTGCCGGTCGGCCTCTCGCTGGCGGTGGCGTTCGCCGGGGTATGGGCTGCGGGCCACGACTTCGGCGACACGAAGCGGGACATCAACTGGATTCCACCGACCGTCGCCGCCAACGTCGCCATGCTCGCGCTAGCGCTCTGGCTGATGAACGTGGGCCTGCGCGACGACCGCGGCCGACCGTTCGCGTTTGGCGTGATCTACTTCCTGGCATGGACCATCTGCCGCTACGTGGACCTCTTCGGCGAACGCGGCGGGATGCTCGGCGCGGCGTTGATGTTCTTCCTCTGCGGCGCGGCGCTGTTCGGCCTGGCGAAATTTTGGGGCCGCCGCAAAGCGTCGCGCCAGCCGGAAAAGATGGAAGCCGCCGCTAGCGAATCTCCCGCGCCGTGGACCGGACCGGCGTGGCTCGACGGCGCGGCACGCTGGCTCGCCACGCGCGAACGCGGCTTGTTGCCCGCGCTGGCGGCGCTCCAGGTCATCGTGTTGGCCGGCATGATCGCGTTGCACGCCGCGCCGTTGATGTTCGGCGAGACCATCCGCCTGAAAGTCGAGCCGGTGGACCCGCGCAACCTGATGCGCGGTGACTATGTCATCCTCAGCTACGACATCAGCCGCGTGCCGAAGGACGGCATCGAGGGCATCCCGGACGCCAAGGACACCTCGTGGCGTTACTGGAGCCGCGACCAATGGATGGAAGAGCGGATAGTTTACGTGAGACTGGAGCCGACCGCCGACGGCAAACTCTGGCGGGGCGTGAAGACAAGCATCCACCAACCAGCGTCCGGCAAATTCATCCGCGGCAAATACGTTCGCCAGTGGGGTTCGCCGCGGATCCAGTTCGGCATCGAGGCGTTCTACGTTGAGGAAGGCGCGGGCAAGAAACTGGAGCAGGCCCGCAACGCGCGCCAGCTCGTTGCCGAGGTGGCTCTGCTGTCGTCGGGCAAGGCGGCGTTGCGCGACCTGCACGTCGAGCCAAACCGGCCGTGAGGGTGATGATTTGAAACTGTAGCGGCGGTCTATGAACGCCGGATCGTGACGATCAACAACCGGCGGTCATAGACCGCCGCTACAGAAGATGGCCAACAAAGGAACCGACCATGCATGGATTTGAATCGCTGCTCGTGTTGCTGGGCTTGGTGTTGCTGGTGCTGCCGGTTGTGTCGCTGATCTTCGCCGTCGTCAGCCAGCAGCGGATTTCGCGCATTGAGAAGCGCCTTGCCGAGCAAGAGGAACAGATCGGCGACCTCGCCGCGAAACAGCTCGACCTGCGCGCACAGCAGCCGAAGCCGCCACCCGCCGAACGCCTCGCCGTTCCGCCCAAACCTGCCGCCCCGCCGCCAGTCATCGCGCCCGAGCCGCCCAAGCTACCGCCGCAACCCGTAGCGGAACGCGCGAGCGTTCCGCCCCGCATCGAAAGCCCCACGGCTCCCGCCGCACCGCCCGCACCTCCGAAACCTCCACCACTCCCGCCGCCGCCCGTCCTCCCGCCGCAGCCGGCGTTCGATTGGGAAAAACTGCTCGGCGTGCGGGGCGCGGCATGGCTCGGCGCGATTGCGTTCGTCATCGCCGCGAGCTTGTTCCTGAAATACAGCTTCGAGCACGGCCTCATCACGCCGCCGATGCGCGTGGCGATCATCGTCCTCTCGGGCGTCGGCCTGCTGTTCAGCGCGGAGTTCGGCCTGCGCAAAGGCTACGCCACCACCGCCAACGCGCTCTGCGGCGCGGGCGTGGCGATGCTCTACGCCGGCTTCTTCGCCGCGCACGGCGTCTATCACCTGTTGCCGATGACGCCGACGTTCGCGCTGATGGCGATGGTCACCGTCGTCGCGTGCTTGCTCGCCATTCGCTACGACGCGATGTTCATCGCGGTGCTTGGCCTTCTCGGCGGGTTTGCGACGCCCATCGTGCTCTCGACCGGCGAG
The DNA here is from genome assembly GCA_016219905.1 of Verrucomicrobiota bacterium. Classification (GTDB taxonomy): domain Bacteria; phylum Verrucomicrobiota; class Verrucomicrobiia; order CAIQCK01; family CAIQCK01; genus JACRKA01. Next base: position 1,916 of record JACRKA010000108.1, on the reverse strand, counting down.
GACCGTCCCATCGGCCTGTTCAGCTACATCCTGCTGCTCGATGTCGGCCTGCTTTGGGTTTCCGTGCGCAAGAACTGGAACGCCGTGGTGCTGCTAAGCCTTGCGGCAACGCTGTTCATGGAGGTCGCGTGGTTCCATCGCTTCATGACGCCGGAGAAGATGGCGCTCGGCCTCGGCATCTTCTCGCTCTTCGCGCTTCTTTACCTCGCGCTGCCGCTGGCGGCGAAGAAGGCCGACGAGAAGACGACGCTCCAGGCCGCGACGCTGGGCGGGCTGGCGCCGTTCGCGTTCGCGCTCTACATGGCCGGCACGCGCGCCTACGCCATCGAATGGCCGCTGCTCTTTGGCTTCATCGCGCTGCTCGACCTTGCCGCTGCCGCGATGACCCTCGCGCGAGGCCAGACCGTCCTCGTTGTCAGCAACGCCGTCGCCACGGCGTTCACGCTGGTGTTGTGGTCCGCGCAGGCGCTCAACCGCGACAACCTCTGGGGCGCGAGCCTCGCCGCCATCGGCCTCGGCGCGATTTTCAACCTCCTGCCGCGCGCGGCGCGCCGCTGGCGTCCGCAGCTTGCGGAAACCGATGGCAGAGTCCTCGAAGCCGCCGGCCTTGTCGCCGGCGCGGGCGTTGCGATCTACGCGGCCGTGATGGTCGGGCGCGCGTTCGGCGAACCGCCGTGGGTGTTCCTCTGCCTGCTGGCGGCGATTTGCGCGATGGTATGGGAACGCGGCGGGCGCGACGGTCTGCCGCTCGTGCCGCCGTTCAGCGCGCTGGCGGTGGCGGGACTGGTCCAGCTCTGGTTCTTCCAGAACACCGCCGGCGAAACGTTGCTGCGCAACCTCAGCCTGCCGCTGCTGACTGCGCTCGGCTGGTCGCTCGCCGCGGCGAAACGCCAGGCTGCGCCTGAGCCATTGCCGCCGGCGAAGGCCGATGCGCACGAGGCCGGCGCGGCGCTCGCCATCGGCGTCGCGCTGGCCGGCTTGTTCGGCTGTCTCGACACGCGCGAACTCGGCGCTGACCCGTGGCCGCTGTTCCTCTCGATGGCGGTGCTCGCGGCGCTGTTGGTCATGTCAGCCCTGCGTCGCGACTGGAGCTGGCTGGTGGCGGTGGCGGCCGCGGCGAGCGCGGCATTCGCTGGCAAATGGCACGCGGGCTATTTCACCGCAACGGATTGGCCGGTGGCGCTGCCGATCTACGCAGCCTTTTATCTCGCGTGGCTGGCGCTGCCGTTTGCGATGCCGCGAGCGCTGGCGCCGTCGTGGCGGAACCAGCCGTGGCCGTGGCTCGCGTCGGCGTTGAGCGGGCCGGCGTTCTTCCTGCCGATCTACAAGGCCTGCGTCGCGGCTTGGGGCAAGGATTTCATCGGCGTGTTGCCGGTGGCGATGGCGGCGGCCTCGGTGCTCGCATTGGCCGGCGTGCGGCAACGTTACGCGGCGGACGACCCGGCGCTGGCGCGGCAGCGGCTCCGCAACCTCGCGCTGTTCGGTGCGGTGGCGCTCGGCTTCATCAGCGTCGCGATCCCGCTCCAGCTCGACAAGCAATGGATCACCATCGGCTGGGCGCTGGAGGCCGCGGCGGTGTGGTGGCTCTACCTGCGCGTGCCGCACGTCGGGCTGAAGTATTTTGGCATGGCGCTGTTTGTTGTTGTCGGCGCGCGCCTGCTGGTGAACCCGGAGGTGCTGCGCTACGAGGAGCGCGGGCTGCTGATCCTGAACTGGATTCTCTACACCTACGGTGTGTCGGCGATTTGCTGCCTCGTCGGCGCGGCGATGTTGCGGACGGTGGAGGCCGCGCGACTCAGCGGGCGCGAACGCGAGTTCTTCGGCAACGGCAAGTGGGGTTTGGCGCCCGTGGTCGGTTTCCTCGGCCTGTTGCTGGTCTTCGCGCTGATCAACCTGGAGATCGCCGATTGGTTCTC
>JACRKA010000107.1 GCA_016219905.1 Verrucomicrobiota bacterium | reverse complement strand
TGACGAAACGATTCTGTGTTGCTTTGGCGCTGCTGGGATCCCTCACGACCTTCACCTGTGCCGCCGACAACTGGCCGCAGTTCCGCGGGCCGGATGGACAGGGGCACTCGGACGCGACCGGGCTGCCGATGACGTGGAGCGAGAAGCAGAACATCAAGTGGAAGACGCCGATCCACGACAAGGGCTGGTCGTCGCCCGTCATCTGGGGCAACCAGATCTGGCTGACCACCGCCACCGAGGACAGCAAGCAGCTCTTCGTCCTCTGCGTGGACCGTGACAGCGGCAAGGTTTTGCGCGACACGAAGCTGTTTGATGTCGAGACGCCGCAGTTCGTCCACCGGTTCAACAGCGCCGCGTCGCCGACGCCGGTGATCGAGGAGGGGCGCGTGTATGTCACCTTCGGCTCGCCCGGCACGGTGTGCCTCGACACGGCCACCGGCAAGGTGCTCTGGGAGCGGCGCGATTTCGTCTGCAACCATTTCCGCGGCGCCGGCTCGTCGCCGATCCTGTTCGGCGACCTGCTCATCATGCACTTCGACGGCAGCGACCACCAATACGTCGTCGCGCTCGACAAGCGCACCGGCAAGACGGTCTGGAAGACGAACCGGTCCGTTGATTTCAAAGACCTTGACACCGACGGCAAGCCGAAGATTGACGGCGACTATCGCAAAGGCTTCTGCACGCCGCTGGTCGCGTCGTTTGGCGGGCTGCCGATCCTCATCAGCCCCGGCTCGAAAGCGTTCTATGCCTACGACGTGATGACCGGCAAGGAAATCTGGCGCGGCGAGGAGCACAAGAACCATTCGCCCGTCGTGCGGCCGTGTGTCGCCAACGGCCTCATCTACGCCGCCACGGGCATGGGCAAGGCCGACCTCTGGGCCATCAAGCCCGGCGGGCGCGGCCTGCTCACCGACGCGAACATCGCGTGGAAGTTCACGAAGAACGTGCCGGGCAAGCCGTCGTTCCTGGTCGTCGGCGACCTGATCTTCATGGTCAACGACACCGGCATCGCGACGTGCGTGGACGCGAAGACCGGCGCGCAGGTGTGGGAGCAGAAGATCGGCGGCCATTTCTCCGCGTCGCCGATCGGCGCAGAGGGCCGCGTCTATTTCTTCAGCGAGGAAGGCAAGGCGACCGTCATCGCCGCGACGCGCGAGTTCAAGCTGCTCGCCGAGAACCAACTCGACGATGGTTTTATGGGGTCGGCCGCCATCTCCGGCAAGGCGATGTTCCTGCGGACAAAGACGGCGCTCTACCGCGTCGAGAAATAGGCCGCGAACGTGTTTCTCAGGCACCCATTCTGCAACTAACTTCATCATTCCATATGGCCAGACTATCAGCTATGAATTCCGAGAGATAAGGCGCAGTTGAAATGCCACACAGCCTCTATACAATCGGTTATCAGGACATGGCACCAGCCGATTTTTTGCGTCGGCTGCGAGAAGCAGGAGTTGTCGTGCTTCTTGACGTTCGCGAGTTGGCACAAAGTCGGATTCAAGGTTTCAGCAAGACTGCGTTGGCGCACGCACTGAAACAGCACGACATTCAATACCAACACATCCCAAAACTCGGCAGTCCTCGCAAGCTGCGACACGAGCTTCGGGATTCGGGTGACTTTGCTGCGTTCACACGGGGTTACCTCCATCATCTCGGAAAGCAAGGTGAACAACTGCAAGAACTGCAGCGGTTGGCCTATGATCGAGTGTGCTGCCTGCTCTGCTTTGAGAAGGATCATGAAGCGTGTCATCGGCAGTTCATTGCACGGCAGATCAAAGAACTGGGGCGCAACGGCCTCCAAATTGTGCACCTATGAGTCGTGCGGATCAGTTTCCCCTCGTGCGTGACGTTCTTATCACGGTCAAAGCTTACCCCAATCCCAGTGCGAGATATCGAGAGACTGTCTGCGTGGCGGGCGTTACCAAGGAGGAAGGTTGGGTGCGGCTCTATCCAATCAGCTTCCGGCACTTGCCCAAGGAACGACGGTTCACAAAATACCAACTTGTTCGGCTGCGTATGCGCAAACACGAAGAAGCTCGCCCGGAGAGTTATCGGCCGGACCAAGAATCGTTGGTGCTTGGCGAGGTGCTCTCTTCCAAGAAGACCTGGCAGGCGCGTAAGGACTGGTTACTGAAAACCGCCAATGCCTCAATGTGCGAGATTTTGAGACTTCAACGCGAACACGGCAAGTCATTGGGGATGTTCAAGCCGAGGTGCGCGCCTGACCTCAAAATCGAGAAAGCTGACAAAGAGTGGAACGACATCGTCAACCAACTTCACTTCTTTGAGGAACCTGACAAGCCTCTCGAACCCATTCCATTTCGATTCAAGTATCGCTACGTTTGTGACGATGCGCACTGTAAGGGCCACGAGCAAACCATCGTGGATTGGGAGGCGTGCGAGTTGTATCGCAAGCTGCGCGACAGTGAGACAAGCGAACAAGCTGTCCGTGCCAAGATGCGCCAGAAGTGGGTGGAACAGCTATGGGGAGGAGACAAGGACAGCTACTTGTTCGTTGGCAACCAACTCGCTCATCCCCGCAGTTTCATCGTGCTCGGGGTGTTCTGGCCGCCGAAGATAGGAGACGAGCAACAGATGAAACTTCTCTGATTCGTGGCAACCAATCTCCAGGCAGGAACATCTTTTCCGCATCTAGAAGTGACGCGCGCCCGGCGATGGTTTACTTCGCCACGGGGATCACGACAATCTCGACGTCGAGCGCGCCGGTGTTGTCATACAGCGGCTGCTCGTTGACACGGAGGCTGAGGTTGCCCATCTCCTGCGCGACAAACTCCTTCTCGGCGCCGATGAGGAACGGTTCGCCGAACCCGATGCGGCCGACGAGCGCGCACGGCGTCAGCTTCGGACAGGGCGGGCGGTTCTTCAGCGTCTCTCCCTCCAGCCCGACGGCGGTCACCGCGGCTGACGCTTTTTCGAACTTGTAGCTCCCCGAAGCGGCGATGTTCACCTTGTCGCCCTGCCTCAGCGTGATGCGCGTGTCCTGCCAGTCAGCATTGGACTGCACCTTCAGGTGCGAGGACGACGCGAACGACACTGATTGCGCGAGCTTGCCCGGCGCATCGGTCCGCTTCACCCCCGGCACGAGGCCGCCGGGCAGCGTGGACTCCTTGAAACCGTGCAGCCGGAGTTGCCGGACGCACCAGTCGTAGTCGAGGTAGCCCACGGCATACACGTCGTCGAAGACCGCCGTGGAATCCAGCGAGGTCAGCACGACATTGAACGGCTCCCTGCGGTTCGTGGCGCAACGCAGGGCGCTGCGGGTGTCGAGCCGGGCGACGACATTCGACTCGCCCCGATCCAGTTCCAGCGTGTGGAACTGGTTGAGAAGCAGGCCTGTGCTCAGGCCGCGCGCGCGCTGGCCGCTGTCATCGCCGAGGAACCATCCCATCGCGCCGAGCTTGAACCCGCAGAGGAGGTTGGCCTCCACGTCGCGCAGGCCCATGCCGGCCTCCGTGCCGCTCACGATCGCCGCGCGCGCCGAGACCTTGATCGGCCCGGCCAGCGGCGGCAACAACGTGATCCACGTCGGCCCGAACTGGCTCTTGTGCAGGACGCCGTCATAGACGCGCCACGCGTGCGGGTCGGCCGCCCCGCGCGCGTCGTTGACCCGCCAGTCGGCGAACTGCGCCGTGTCGGCGAAGTCGTATCGCAGCTCGATCTTGCCGTCGCCCAGGATCCGCTGGAAACCCCGGATCATCTGGCGCAGTTGCGACTCCGTGCAAGGCGGCGGCCCGTAGCGCGGGCCGACCCGGCCTTGGAACTCCTTCGTCAGCCGCACGTCCACCGCAGCGCGATACCAGTCCAGGTCGAGCCGGCCGGTGATCTTCAAGTCGTCCAACGCCACGCTCGCATCGGGCGCCGCCCAGAACACCTGCCCGATGTGGCCCACCCTGCGGGGCGCCGTCAACGGCTTCCAGCCGACAGGGCCGATTGCGAAGTTGGTCTCGTCGAAGTTGACGATGAGGTCCTGCACCTTCCCGCTCAACGGCACCTGCGGGGCGTCCGCCACCACCTTCCCGTTCTCGCCGAGGAACATCACCAGCGGCTTGCCGCCCACGCCCGCCTGCATCTGGCCGCGCTTCTCCGTGTCGTAGAATCCGGCCGTGTATTGCAGGCCCTTGAGGAGGAAGCCCTTGAACGCGACCGTCACCGGCCCGACGAACCGCGCCCGATGGAACAGCGGCACGTCGTTGGTCATGCCCTTCTGCATGAACCCGTCGCTGATCGCCCAGAATCCCGTCGTGCCGAACGTCGGCGCGCGGTCGCCCGGCTCCGGCGCGAAATCATCGAGCTGTGGCCGGAGAGTAAAATCGTAGGAGAACTCCACGCGGTCATCCGCCAGCAGCCGCACCGTGCCTTGGAACATCTCGCGGATGGTCGCCTCCACCCCCGACGACGTGCTCAGCCGGCGGGTGCTGAAACCGATGGTATGGGCCGGCTGATTCGTCGTCGTGTTCGTGGTGATGTTGGTTCCCGGCGCGCCGGGCCTCACAGGCGTGCCGGGCCGCGCGGGCCGCGGCAACTCCGCCGCACCAGCCAGTGCAGCAGCCGCGATCAACAACCCGCAGAAAGACGTGCGAAACATAACTTTGAAAGCCTTGCGAAAGACGCTCACGAAATCAAGCCATTCAGCCGGCGCGGCAAGATGGCTGCCTATTGGAGCGTTCAGAAGAGTGAAGCGTTCAACTCTACTCCGGCCCGCTTACCGCTGTTGACGTTGACTGCGGTTTTGGCTCCGCTGCACAGCTTGGGAAGGAAATCGTCTGCGATGATTCCGTCAAGAATCAGGAACAGACTCCGACAATGTTTGGCCAACGGCGACTCTGTTGGTCATCTATGGTCTCTCCTCACTCTCCGCCCAGAAGCCAAGTGTTCCTAGCCAGTGTTCTTCCTCAGGATGCGTTACGACTTTGATCTGTGAATGTGATCTCAACCACTCAACCGCTTCATGAGAAAAACCATTCCCAGACAAGTCCAGCCGTCGTAAGGAACGGCTTCCTGCTGCGGCACGTATCGCCCGCTCAGACAGCCGCATGTCGCAGACGTGAATCTCTCTCAATTGTTTGCATTCCAGAAGAGCGGCAAAATCGCGGTCATCCAGTTGACTGGAAGTCTCTGCACCGGGCTTTGGCTTCTGACAGTCCGCACTCGATGTGACGGAAAAGGTGAACATAGGCACAAACTTGAGATGACCGCAGTCATATAAGTGGACGACTTCCAAGTGTGGCATTCTAGACAGCAACTGCAGTGCCCCTGGTTCAATTTGCGAATACTCTATCTCAAGCCGTCGCAGGTTCTGTAATGCTGACAGTTTGCGGATAATCCCCGCAGTGATAGCGGGGCATGCTTCACACAGGGCAAGCACCTTGAGTTGTCGGGCATTTCTTAGATACTCGAAAGATGATTCAGTAAGGCGTCTCGTGCGAATAAGTTCCAGATGTTCGAGTGTCGGAATCGCACAAGCGACCGCGACGTTGGTTTCGTTCGCGTCGCCCCCCACCAAATACACCCCGCTCACCAGTGCTTGACGGTTGAACTTTATTCCCGGCGTGAATTCGCAAGCCCCTGGCTGTTTTTGTTCCTCAACAATTCGTGCAATCAGTCGCTGGATGTCTGCTTGAGACACTGAGATTGCTGGGGGCGATACGGGCGCGCCCGATCGCGCAGGCCGCGGCATCTCTACCGCACCGACCAGCGCAGCAGACTTTCCGTGCTCCGGGAAATCCTTCTCGTAACGCCGCAGCAGGGCCGGCATGTCGTTCGGCACGATGTAAATCTTGCCGCGGATGCGCTTGGTCTCGCCCGGCTGGAGACCGCCGAGGCGGAAGTCGGCGTGCAGGCAGCGGATGATGCCTTGGAACAACTCCTGATACGGCTCCCATGCGGTGGCCCAGATGAGTTTCTCGTCGCCGCTGAAACAGCCGATGAGGCCGTTGCTCGGCACGAGCGGGCTGAGCGGGCGCGGGTTCACGTCGGTGCGCGGCACGTGGCGCGGGCACCACGTCTGGCCCGGCGTGTAGCGCGCGGTCTTCGTCCACTCGCGCGTCGGCATCCGCGTCAGTTTGCCGTCGAGGAAGATGAAACACTTCGGCAGGTAGTCGTCGAGGTCTTTGCTCCTGGGATTGTTGAAGCCGGTGAAGTCGCCGAGCCGCGGGCAGGCCTGCGCCCAGTGCGCCTCGGAGGGCGTGGCGCCCGGGTTGTGCGCGACGAGCCGGAAATCCACCTCGTCGTCGCCCGCGGTGATGGTGTGCCCGACCGTGACGCCGTCGGCAAGCGTGTCCTTGATCTTCACGGTCTTCTTGTCGTCGCTGATCGAGAGCAACTCGGCCTTGTGCTTGATGACGGTGTGTTTCATCCAATCCGCGTCGGTGGAGCCGGCTCGGCAGTAGGCTTCGAGGTAGTTGATGGTGAACTTCCCGCCCGGAATTTGCGGCCCGTGGACGATCAGCCAGTGGTTGGTGCGCTCTAGTGTCAGCGCAGACGCATCGGCGGCGTGTATGCCAGTCGCAGACATGAACACAAAGGCGAGGGCCGCCGTTGCCATGACCTTGATAGAGCAGAAGTGTCGTGATGAGGTGGAGCTTGAAATGGTGGGGCGAGGCTCCGCCGAGCCGACAGTCGGTGAACCGGAACAAACAAGGCTCGGCGGAGCCTCGCCCCACCAGCCTGTTGCTTCCTGCCGCATCGAGATTGTGCAATCACCACCGGATTTCATGAACGCGTCCTTTGTAAGGCCAATCTTCCGCCCGGTTGACCAAGCCGGCGCGGACCGGATTCTCCTGAACGTAATGCCACTTCGCCGAATAATCTTCATCGTGCCTGAGGCGATGATGCCAGCCGCGGGATTGGAAACGCCAGTCCGGATTGCCGTGGTGGCGACGGAATTCGCTCTTCCAGTAGGCGATCCATTGTTCGATTTCGAATTTGGGATCGCGAGGCGCGCAGAAGAGGTGCAGATGGTCAGGCATCAGCAGATAGTCACCGACCAACCACGCCATCGCATCGTGCCACGTTTCGTGGATAAGTCGGTGGACCTCCGCGCTGGCCAGCCAAGGAACGCGATGGTGTGTGGTGACGGTCAGGAAAACGACGTTCGGTCCGCCCAGACTGACGAGAACACCCGGCGATGGGTTCTTGCGCTGAGGCTGTTGCTGGTCGCTCAAGGCGCCCTCTTCGTTTGCATGCGTTCTCACTGGTCTTTGTGGTGGGGCGAGGCTCCGCCAAGCCTGGCCGCCAATCCATATTGGACTTCGGCTCGGCGGAGCCTCGCCCCACCGGATTTCGATTCCTGCTTAACGAAGCTTCTGGTCCGGCAGTTCCTTCTTGATGCCGGCGTCGAGCGGCATCTTGTCGGTCTTTGGCGTGAGGCCGGTGGTGGCCATCTGGCGGGCAAGTTCAATCTGGAGCCGGCGCACGACACTGGCGTAGCGCGGGTTGGCGATGAGGTTGTGGTCTTCCTCCGGGTCGAACTCGACGTTGTAAAGCTCGGCCATGTGACGGTCGGGGCCGCCGTCGCCGTGGGGATAGTGGATGTATTTCCATAAACCGGTCCGCACGCCGCGGACGTTCGGCGTGTAGGGGAACTGCTTCTCGTAGTTGTATTCGTAGAACCACGACCGCCGCCATCCCGGGTCGCCGCGCTGGACCAGCCGCACCCAGGAGCGGCCGTGGATGCCGCGCAGCGGCGGCGCGCCGCACAACTCCAGCAGGCTCGGCGCGACGTCCACCGTCAGCGCCTGTTGCTCGACCACCTGCGGCTTGTCCGCTGGCGTCAGTCCGGGATAACGCACCACGAGCGGGATGCGGATGCTCGCCTCGTGCATCGTGCGCTTGTCCACCATGCCGTGCTCGCCGTTGAGCAGGCCGTTGTCGCCCATGAACACGATCACCGTCCGGTCCAGCTCGCCGCGGCGCTTCAGTTCGGCGACCAGCCGGCCGACGCTGTCGTCCACGGAGAGGATCGTCGCCCAATAGGCGCGCGTCATCGCCGCGAAGTCCTTCACCGCCTCCGGCCGGTCGTCGGGGAACTTCTTGCGCCACTCGAACAGCGGCCCGTAGATGCCGTGCCACGTGTGGAGCCGGTCTTTGATCCACGCCGGCTTGTCGTCCAGATGAAACGCGCTCTCCGGATACGGCACCCAGACGTTGTCGAACGCGTTCGAGTATTTCGGCTCAGGGAAATAATAACTGTGCGGCGCCTTGTGGCCGATCATCATCAACCACGGCTTGTCCTCGCGCGGCCGGCCGAGCCATTCCAGCGCCAAGTCGGTGACGACGTGGGTGTAGTAACCCTTCGGCGTCTCGCGGCGCAGGCCGTTCATGCAGAACTCCGTGTCGAAATACTTTCCCTGCCCCTTGTGCGTCACGAACCAGTTGAAGCCGGGTCGCGGCGCGTCGTTGTCCTCGCCCATGTGCCACTTGCCGAAGTAGGCCGTGTCGTAGCCGGCCGTCTGCAACCGCATCGGGAAGCTCACGAAGTTGGTAGGATACTCCGTGAAGTTGTTCACGACGCCGTGCGTGTGCGCGTAGAGGCCGCTCAGAATCGAGGCGCGGCTCGGCGAGCAGAGCGACGTGGTGCAGAACGTGTTGCGGAAGTTGACGCCTTCCCGCGCGAGCCGGTCAATGTTCGGCGTCTTGACGCAGGGATTGCCCGCGTAACCGCACGCGTCCCATCGGATGTCGTCGCAGAGGATGAACAGGACGTTCGGCCGTTGCGGCGCGGCAGCGAAGGTGAAGTTGACAAAAGACAGAACGGCAAGCAGGCAGCAGAGGCGTTTCATGGCGGCACTTTAAGAACCAACCCGCCGCGACGCCAACCGAAAATCATCACGCGCCGCGGCGAGCGCCGCCGTTTTCAAGACGGCCGATGGCCAGCAGGATTCCGTGCAGCAGCGCGTGCGGGTTCGGCGGGCAGCCGGGGATGTAAACGTCCACCGGAATGACCGCGTCCACGGCGCCGCAACTGGCGTAGTTCTGGCCGAAGATGCCTCCGCTGCAACCGCACGCGCCGACGGCGACGACGAGGCGCGGGTCAGGCGTTGCGTCGTAGGTCTTGCGCAGGGCCAGTTCCATGTTGCGCGTCACCGGGCCGGTCACGAGCAGCATGTCCGCGTGGCGCGGCGAGGCGACGAAGTGGATGCCGAACCGCTCGATGTCATAGACCGGGCTGTTGAGGCCGTGGATTTCGACTTCGCAGCCGTTGCAGGAGCCGGCGTCCACTTCGCGGATGTGGAGCGAGCGGCCCAGCACCGATTGGATGCGCGCGTGGAGTTGGCGGCCGACTGCGTCGAGGGATTCATCCTTGGCGCTCGCCGTCGCGGGCGCCATCAGCAACTGCTGCTGCGTGCCGTCGGCGTTCAACCGATACTGGCCGGTCTGCCGCAGGCTTTGGCGTGAGCCGGCGGCGAGTTCGCACTGGTTGGTCATGCGGATGGCCGGGTCCACGTCGGCGCACAATCCGCAGAAGATGCACTTGCCGAGGTCGAGCGTGGCGGTGCGGGTGGCGGATTCGTCCCGCAACTCGATGGCGCCGGTGGGGCAGATGGCGGCCGCGGGGCGTGCGTCCTTCCAGTTGGCCCAATCAATCTGCGGCTTGCCCCGCGCGTGACTGGAGACTTCCGCCGGCGCGTCCGGGTAGTTGGTCGTGACGACGCCGGTCCTCAAACTTCGACTGATGGTTTCAAACATAATCAGCGGTCCGTTCCGGAATACGACAGGTTGAAGCTTTTGTTCACCACCGGGAAATCCGGGATGATGTTGCCCAGAATGGCCTCGCTCAGCGCCGGCCAGTTCTGCAACGACGGGTCCTTGACTTTGCAACGCGACAGACGGTTGCCCGGCGCGGTGTGGATCCAGTGAAAGATCTCGCCCCGCCAGCCCTCGACGTAGCCGAGCGCGACGCGGTCGGGCGGCACTTCGCCCACGGGGACCGAGATCGGGCCGGCGGGCAGTTTGCCGATCACCTGCCGGAGGATGGCGATGGACTGGAACACCTCGTCGCGGCGCACGTCGAACCGGTGCTGCACGTCGCCTTCGGTGAAGACGGGGACGGTGAACTGCACCTGGTCGTAGAAGTCGTGCGGAAAGTCGCGGCGCAGGTCGTGGTCGAAGCCGGAGGCGCGGCCCGCGATGCCCACCACGCCGAGGTCGCCCGCCACTTTCGGCGTCAACACGCCGGTGCCTTCCAGACGGTCGCGCAGGCCGGAGTTGCTGCGGGTCAGTTCGACCAGATCGCCAAACTCGCGCTCCAGTTCATCCGCAAGCTGGCCGAGGGCGCGGAGCTGGTCGCCGTTGAAATCAAAGCGCACGCCGCCGAGGCAGGCCATGCCGCGCAGCAGACGGTTGCCGGTGAGCAGTTCGTTCACGCGCAGGATGCGTTCCTTGAACCGCATCGCGTGCATGTGGGCGGTGACGAACGCCACGTCGGTGCAGATCGCGCCGATATCCGCGATGTGGTTGTAGAGCCGCTCCAGTTCGAGGCAGAGGGTCCGGAGCGCGCGGGCGCGCGGCGGCGGCTCGACCTCCGCGGCGCGCTCGACCGCGTGGCAGAAGGCCGTCGCGTGCGCGAAGCTGGAGTCGCCGGAGATGCTTTCCGCCAACCGGACGCCATGCGGGATGGGCAGGCTCTCGAACAGCTTCTCGGTGCCCTTGTGCACGTAGAACATCCGGAGCTGCAAGTAGAGCACCGGCTCGCCCGCAACGCTGAAGAGGAAATGCCCCGGCTCGATGATGCCGGCGTGGACCGGTCCGACCGGCACCTGGAAAACGCCTTCGCCTTCGACTTCGCGGAACTTGTGGCGCTCGCCGGTGAACGGCGGCAGTTTCGCGCGCAGGTCGAAGTCCTTGCGGAGCGGATAGACCTCCGGCCAGTCGTCGTGCAGCGCGCAACGACGCGGGTTGGGATGGCCCACCAGCCGGATGCCGAACCAATCCTGAATTTCGCGCTCCTGCCAGTTGACCGCCGGGATGGCATCGGTCAGCGACGGCAGTTCCGGTTTGTCCGCTGGAATCGGCACGCGCACGAGGACAAAGGCGTGCATCGCGTCCAGCGCGTAGAGGTAATAAACAAAAAACACCTTCTGGCCCGCGCGGGCATCCTCGGCAAACACGCCGGCGAGGCGGCCGTGGTGTTTCTTGTAGAACGTGGAGCACAGCGCGCCGGCTACCTCGGCCTTCGCGTGCAGGTAAAGCTCGTTGGGACGCGGCGCGTGGACCTGTTCGATCTGCGCGCCGAAGTGGTGCGTCAGTTCATCGAGCACAGCCTGTAGTCCGGGAACCAGATTCATGACATTCCTCCGATCATCACGGCGGCGCGATGCACCAGCTCGTAGAGCGGCGCAGGCAGGACGAGTCCCATCACGACCACCGGCACAGCCACCAGCACCATCGCGCCGAGTTTCCATGGACATTCGCCGCCGGGCGCCGCGGCGTGCGACGGCCTGCCGAGGGACAGCTTCGACATGTGGACGAGGAACCCGGCAAAAATCGTGACGATGCCGCCCACGAACAAACCCGCCGCCCAGCCGCGGTCCGCCGCCAGCGCCGCGCTCAGCGCGGTAAACTCGCTTTGGAACAAGCTGAAGGGCGGCGCGCCGGTCACGGCGAGCGTGGCCATCAGGAACAACGCGCCCGTCCACGGCCGCGTGTGGATGACGCCGGTGACCTTGCGGAAATACGGGGAGCCGTAGTGCTGTTGCACGTTGCCCGCGCAGAAGAACATCAGCGGCTTGGCCACCGCGTGAAAGACCATGTGCAGGACCGCGCCGAGCGCGCCCAGTTTGCCGCCGAAGCCCAGCGCCGCCACCATGATGCCCGCGTGGTCAATGCTGGAATACGCAAGCAGCCGGCGAAAATTCCGCTGCACGAGCACGAACGGCACGGCCACCAGGATGGACGCGACGCCGAAGATCACCAGCAGGTTGCCGGTGTAATCGTGGCCGAGGCATTTCGCGGCCAGCGCGTAGAACCGCATGATGCCGTAGATCGCGCAGTTGACGAACGCCGCGCCCAGCAACGCCGCCGACGGCACCGGCGCTTCCGCGTAGGCGTCGGGCTTCCACGTGTGCATCGGGGCGAGGCCGGCCTTGGTGCCGTAGCCGACGAGCACCATCACGAACCCGAGGCGCATCGCAGCGGGATGGCACTTGTCCGCCACCTCGATGAGAACCGACCAGTTGAAGCCGTTCTCCGCGTGCTCGCCCACCACCGGCACCGCCGCGAAGTAGGTCAGCACCGTGCCGAACAACGCCAGCGCGATGCCGGCGCTGCCGATGATGATGTATTGCCAGGCCGCTTCGAGGGAACTCTTGTGGTTGTAGAACCGCACCAGCAACACCGACGCGAGCGTGGTGGACTCGATCGCCACCCAGAGCAGGCCGAGATTGTTGACCAGCGGGACGGCCATCATGGTGCCGACAAAGATCGGCGTGATCACGTAGTAGCGGTGCAGGAGCAGGTCGTTGATCCGGTCCGCCTGACGCTCCTCGCGCAGGTAGCCGACAGCGTAGATGCCGCACACGAGCGCGACGAACGCGGTCAGGCCGACGATTAGCGCGCTGAGTGCGTCCGCGCGCAGGAAACCGCCGAAGGCTTCGACCGTGCCGTGCGCGAGGACTTCGGCGCCGA
>JACRKA010000106.1 GCA_016219905.1 Verrucomicrobiota bacterium | reverse complement strand
TCACGCGCGCCCTTTCAGGGCGCGCTATCATTCTCAATGTGTTTCCCAGGGCGGCGCTCGCAGACTCGCTTGCCCTGGGCTGGTTTACTGCCGCCCCTTCGGGGCGGCTGCGTGTTGATGGTGGAGAACGGACTTGGAAGTCCGTTCTACGGTCGGCGGCTGCGTGTAATGTAGAACGGACTTCCAAGTCCGTTTCTGTCGCGCCATCCGACACACGCTGTTGGTGTCCCGTCTTTAGGCGGCAAAGTGGCAGCAACCGCCGAAAGGCGGGACACCAACAACCTGCGTCATAGAAACTAAAATTTTTTTCGGCACCATGAACACCAACGCTTTTGACTGGCACTCGCGGACGCGGGTGGTGTTCGGCTCGGGCAGCGCCGGGCGCGCGGGCGAGCTGGCGCGCGAACTGGGCGGCCAGCGCGCGTTGCTGGTGACTGATCCGGGCATCGTCAAGGCGGGCCACGCCAGCCTCGTGCAGAGTGCGATCACGAAGGCGGGTCTTAACGTGACGGTCTTCGACCGTGTCCACGAAAACCCGACGACGCGGGACGTGGATGATTGCCTCGCGGCGGCGCGTGCGGCGCGGCCGGATATCATCGTGGCGGTCGGCGGCGGCAGCAGCATGGACACCGCCAAGGGCTGTAATTTCCTCCTGACCAACGGCGGCCGGATGCAGGACTACTGGGGCGTCGGCAAGGCGTCGAAAGCGATGCTGCCGTTGATCGCGGTCCCGACCACGGCCGGCACAGGCAGCGAATGCCAGTCGTTCGCGCTCATCGCTGACGAGCAGACGCACCTGAAGATGGCTTGCGGCGACCCGAAGGCCGCCGCGCGCGTGGCGATCCTCGACCCGGTGCTGACGGTGACGCAGCCGCAGGCGGTGACCGCCGCGACGGGCCTCGACGCGGTGACGCACGCGGTGGAGACGGCGGTCACGCGCAAGCGCAACGCGCTCTCGGCGGTGTTCTCGCGCGAAGCGTTCCGGCTCGTGTCGGTGAACCTGCCGCGCGTGATGGTGGCGCCCGACGATCTCGACGCGCGCGCGGCGATGCAGGTCGGCGCGGCGATGGCCGGCGCGGCGATCGAGAACAGCATGCTTGGCGCGGCCCACAGCGCCGCAAACCCGCTGACGGCGCGCTTCAACGTTGTCCACGGCGACGCGGTGGCGGCGATGCTGCCGCACGTCGTCCGGTTCAACGCGCAGGACGCGGCGACGCGCGCCCTCTACGACGAACTGTCGCCGCGGCTCGCCGACCTGCTGGATGAACTGCTCGCGGCGGCCGGTGTCGTGCCGCGGCTGCGCGACCACGGCGTCCCGCGCGAGGCGATCCCGCAGTTGGCCGAAGAAGCGGCGCGGCAATGGACCGCGCAGTTCAATCCGCGGCCCGTGACAGCGGCGGATTTTGTGCAATTGTATGAGGGGTGCTGGTGAGATGATGATGGGGTGATGGAGTATTGGAGTTTTGGAGTAATGGTTTTTTGAGTAGTGGAGTAATGAGATGAACAACAGCGAATCAACGGAACGAGTTGGAGAAGCCTCGGCCCCAACACTCCCGCACTCCCACACTCCCACACACCATCCCACTCGCCCGGGCAACTACTTCGTCGCGAACTATCCGCCGTTCTCGTTCTGGAAACCGGAGCACGTCGCCGAGGCGCGTGCCGCGCTGGAGCGGCCGCCCGCGCCGGGCACGCCGCTGGGGCTCTACGTCCACATCCCGTTTTGCCGGAAGCGCTGCCACTTCTGCTACTTCAAGGTCTATACCGACCAGAACGCCGCGCAGGTGCAGCGCTACGTGGACTCGGCGGTGAAGGAACTGACCACCTACGCGGCGAAGCCGTTCATCGGCGGCCGGAAGCTGGACTTCGTTTATTTCGGCGGCGGCACGCCGTCGTATCTGTCGGTGAAACAACTGGAGGACCTCACGGGCCGGCTGAAGGCGCTGTTGCCGTGGGACGCGGTCGAGGAGGTCACGTTCGAGTGCGAGCCGGGCACGCTGACCGAGCCGAAGCTGGAGGCCATCCGCGCGATGGGCGTGACGCGGCTGAGCCTCGGCGTGGAGAACTTCGACGACCACATCCTGGAGATCAACGGCCGCGCCCATCGTTCGCGCGAAGTCGAGCGGGCTTATCACTTCGCCCGCTCCATCGCGTTCCCGCAGATCAACATTGACCTCATCGCGGGCATGGTCGAGGAGACGGAGGCGAACTGGCGGCGTTGCATCGCGAAGACCATCGAGTTGTCGCCGGATAGCGTGACGATCTATGAGATGGAGATCCCCTACAACACGACCATCTACAAGCAGATGAAGGCCGAGGGGAAACTAGTCGCGCCGGTGGCGGATTGGGAGGCCAAGCGCGGTTGGGTGGACTACGCGTTTGCGGAGTTGGAGCGCGCGGGCTACACGGTCGCGAGCGCCTACACGGTCGTGAAGAACCCGTCGCGGACGAAGTTTCTTTATCGCGACCGGCTGTGGGAGGGCGCGGACCTGCTTCCGATCGGCGTGGCGTCGTTCGGCCACATCGGCGGCGTGCATTTCCAGAACCAGCACGACATCACGCCCTATCTCGACGCCGTCGAGCGCGGCGAACTGCCGCACTGGCGCGCGCTGACGCCAACGGCGGAGGAGCGGTTGATCCGCGAGATGATCTTGCAGATGAAGCTCGGCCACATCAGCCGCGCTTATTTCCAGAAGAAGTTCGGCGTGGACATCGGCGAACGGTTCGCCGCGCCATTGCGGCACCTCGCCGCCGAGGGTTTCCTGGCGGTCGAGGGCGACACGATCCGATACACGCGGCAGGGGCTGCTGCAGGTGGACACTCTGCTGCACGATTTCTTCCTGCCGCAACATCGCGAGGCCCGTTATGCGTAACATCGAACCACTTTGCAGTCACGGATGCCGGCTGCGGATCGCAGCGCGGCAGACACCAGGCCGGTGCGCACCCGGCGACATCGGGGCCGAGTGCGAGCGCGGGTCGCTGCTGTGCCCGCTGACGGTTTGCTACGATGAAGCAGGGCTGCGGTTGCCGGCGATTGAACGCGTGGAGGCCGCTGAGGTGCCGGAGCCATATCACCGCCTGCTGGTCCATGCGCGCGACATGACCTCGACGCTGGAGACGTTTCACGGCGACGGCATCCATCTGCGCGTGCTGCGCCACGGCGAGCGCGACGGCGTGTATCACCGCGAGGTGGTGCTCACGCTCAACCGGACCGGAACGCCGGTGGAACTGGGCGCGATCCTCATTGACCTGCGGCTGTTGCCTGAAGCGGCCCGCGAACTGGTCCGCGGGGCCGAGCGGCCGTTGGGCGGCATCCTGCACGAGTGCGGCGTGAAGTTCCACAGCCAGCCGAAGGCGTATATCCGCGTGGAGTCCGACGAGACGACGACCCAACATTTCCACCTGAAACGCCCCTGCGGGCTGTTCGGTCGTTGCAATGTATTGCAGGACGCGGAGGAGCGGGTGCTGGCGGACATCGTGGAGATCCTGCCGCCGGCGGGCAGCGGAGCAGTGGAGTGATGGAGCATTGGAGCGATGCGATGAAAACAAATCAACCCACCACTCCACCACTCCACCACTCCAATACTCCATTCGATGCGATCGTGCTCGGAGGCGGGCCGGCCGGCTCAACGGCGGCGGCGGCGCTGGCGATGAAAGGCCGGCGCGTGGCGCTGTTGGAGAAGGAGAAGTTTCCGCGCTACCACATCGGCGAATCGCTGATGCCGTTCTGCTGGTATCCGCTGGAGCGCATCGGCGTGCTGGAGAAGGTCAAGGCGTCGGCGTTCCCGAAGAAGTATGCCGTGCAGTTCGTGCGCATGTCGGGCGAGGTGTCGCAGCCGTTCTACTTTTTCCAGCACTACGACCATCCGTCATCGCAGACGTGGCAGGTGGTGCGGAGCGAGTTCGACCTGATGCTGCTCGACAACGCGCGCGAGAAAGGCGCGGAGGTTCGCGAGGAAACCGCAGCGCGCGAGCTGATCGTCGAGGATGGCGCGGTGGTTGGCGTGCGCGCGAACGCGAAGGACGGCCGGCCGCTGGAGTTCCGCGCGCCGATGACGATTGACGCGACGGGGCGCGACAGCCTCAGCCAGATGCGGTTCGACTGGCGCGTGCGCGACCCGAAGCTCAACAAGATCGCCATCTGGACCTACTACCGCAGCGCGAAGCGCGACCCGGGGCTTGATGAAGGCTCCACCACCGTGGCCTACGTGCCGGAGAAAGGCTGGTTCTGGTATATCCCGCTGCCCGACGACATCGTCAGTGTCGGCGTCGTCGCCGAGCGCGATTATTTATATAAGGACACGCGCGACCTCGCCGCCATCTTCGCGCGGGAGGTCGAGAAGAACTTTTGGATCAAGGACCACCTCGCGCCGGGAAAGCCGTGCGAGACGTTCCGCGTGACGGGCGAGTTCACCTATCGCTCGCGCCACTGCGCGCGGGCCGGCTTGGTGCTGGCGGGCGATGCATTCGCGTTTCTCGATCCGGTCTTTTCGTCGGGTGTGTTCCTGGCGCTCAAGAGCGGCGTGATGGCCGCCGACGCGGTGGACCGCGCGCTGGCGAGCGGCGACTATGGCGCGGCGCAGTTTGAGGGCTACGGGCGCGAGCTGTGCAATGGCATCGAGGCGATGCGCCGGCTGGTCTATGCGTTCTATGACGAAAAGTTCAGCTTCAAAGGACTCATCATGAAGCATCCCGGCGTGCGCGGCCGGTTGACCGATTGTCTCATCGGCGATCTGTTCGGCGACTTTGACGCCCTGTTCGCCGCCGTCGCGGACTTCGCCGGCGTCCCCGCGCCGCTGGCGCACGGCAAACCGTTGGTCCGGGAACCATGCGCATCGTCCACCTGACGCCCGGCACGGGCAATTTTTTCTGCGGAAGCTGCCTCCGCGACCATGCGCTGGTGATGGCGCTGCGCCGGCGCGGGCATGACGCGTTGATGGTGCCGCTCTACCTGCCGCTGGTGACGGAGGAGCCGGTCAGCGGCGACGCGCCGATTTTCTATGGCGGCATCAGCGTCTATCTGGAGCAGAAATTCCCGCGTCTCGCGAAACTGCCCGGCTGGCTGAACTCGCCCACGCTGCTGCGATGGGCTTCGAATCTCGTCGGCATGACCTCCGCGTCGGACCACGGCGAGTTGACACTCTCGATGTTGCGCGGCGAGGAAGGCCGCCAGGCGGTGGAGATGGAGAAGCTCATCGGCTGGCTCCGCTCGCAGCCCGCGCCGGACGTGATCTGCCTTTCCAACGCGCTGCTCGCAGGTCTCTCGCGCCGGCTCAAGGCCGCGCTGCGCGTGCCGGTGGTGTGCTCGCTGCAGGGCGAGGATTCGTTCCTCGACAGCCTGCCGGAGCCGCATCGCCGGCAGTGCTGGGAAACGCTGGCCGCGCGTTGCGCCGACGTGGACCGGTTCATCGCGCCCAGCCACTACTACGGTGACCTGATGCGCTGGCGATTGGGCCTGACACCGGAACGGGTGAGCGTTGTTCACAACGGCATCGCGCTCGATGGCTTTGAGCCTGCGGCAGCGCCGCCGCAACCGCCGGCGATCGGCTACCTGGCGCGGCTCTGCCGGGTGAAGGGGTTGGACACGCTGGTGGACGCGTTCATCGAGTTGAAACGGCGCGACCGTGTCACGGGGCTGCGACTGCGCGTGGCGGGCACCAAGACGCGCGTTGATGAGCCGTTCATCCGCGAGCAACAACGCAAGCTGCGCGCCGCCGGGGTGGCGGAACTGGCGGAGTGGCTGCCGGACCTGCCGCGCGAGGTGAAGCCGGCATTCCTGCGAAGCCTCAGCGCGTTGTCCGTGCCGGCGGCCTACGGTGAATCGTTCGGCCTCTACGTCATCGAGGCGCTGGCCTGCGGCGTGCCGGTGGTGCAGCCGCGGCACGGCGCGTTCCCGGAGCTGGTCGAGAAGACCGGCGGCGGCGTGCTGTGCGCGCCCGGCGATGCGAAGGCGCTGGCCGACGCGATCGAGTCGTTGTTGCTCGATCCTGCAAAGGCGTTCGCGGTGGGCCAGCAGGGACGCGAGGCGGTGGCGCTCGATTTTTCGGTCGAACGCATGGCGCAAAAGGTGGAGGATGTGTTGCATGGCCTATGAATTCAAGATGACGCGGTGCGTGGAGTTCCCCGACACCGACATGGCGGGGATCATGCACTTCACCAATTTCTTCCGCTTCATGGAGGCGGCCGAGCACGCGTTCCATCGCTCGCTCGGCTTTTCCGTGAACTGGGAGAAAGCGGACAAGTCACTCGGCGTCGGCTGGCCGCGCGTGAAGGCCGAGTGCGAATACAAACGGCCGCTGCGGTTTGAGGACGAGGTCGAGATCCACCTGCTGGTGCGGGAGGTCGGCGCGAAGACGATGACCTACCTGTTCATCTTCCGCAAGCACGAGGACGGCAAGCCGGTCGAGGTCGCGCGCGGCAGCCTCACGGTCGTCTGCGTGACGAAAGACAAGGCGGCCGGCGGGATGAAAGCGGTGGTGATCCCCGCCGCGATCCGCGCGAAGATCCAGGTCGCGCCGGCAGAACTGCTGCCGAAAGGCAACTGAGGCAAGAAGGCCATGACCGCGCGGGGCAAGACGACACGTCAAGCGGTGGAAGCCGCACAGTTCGCGAAGCTGCGCGAGCTGCTACGCGCGCTCGTGCCGGCCAACGCGTTCTACACGCGCAAGCTGCAGGCGGCCGGCGTGACGGCGGAGGTTGGCAGCCTCGACGAGTTCCGCGAGCGCGTCCCGTTTACGACAAAGCAGGAGTTGGCCGAGGACCAGCTCGCGCATCCACCGTTCGGGACGAACCTGACGTTTCCACTGGAGCGCTACACGCGGCTTCACCAGACGAGCGCCACCACCGGCACGCCGTTGCGGTGGCTCGACACGCCGGAGAGTTGGAACTGGCTGCTCGACGGCTGGGTCGAGGTCTATCGCGCGGCCGGTGTGACGGCAGACGACCGCGTCTTCGTCGCGTTCTCGTTCGGGCCGTTCCTCGGGTTCTGGATGGGCTTCGAGGCGGCGGAGCGCCTCGGCTGCCTGTGCATTCCCGGCGGCGGCTTGAGCAGTGCGGCGCGGCTGCGCGCGATCATCGAGAACGGGGCGGCCGTCCTCTGCTGCACGCCGAGCTATGCGCTGCGGCTCGGCGAGGTCGCGCGCGAGGAGAAGCTCGACCTGCGCGCCTCGAAGGTGCGGTTGATCATCGTCGCGGGCGAGGGGGGCGGCAGCATTCCCGCGACGCGCGCGGCGATTGCGGCGGCATGGAACGGCGCGCGTGTGTTCGACCACCACGGCATGACCGAGGTCGGGCCGGCGACTTTTGAGTGTCCCGACCGTCCGTGCTGCTTGTGCGTCAACGAATCGGCTTACATCGCCGAAGTGATCAAGCCCGCCACGGGCAAGCCGGTTGGCGAAGGCCAGGTTGGCGAACTGGTGCTGACCACGCTCGGTCGCATCGGCTCGCCCGTGCTGCGTTATCGCACAGGCGACCTGGTCAGGCCGCTGCTGCGCGACGGGCGGTTGCTGTTTGAAGGCGGCATCCTCGGCCGCGCGGACGACGTGGTGATCGTGCGCGGCGTCAACCTGCATCCTTCTGCGGTCGAGAACGTCATTCGCGCCGTGCCGGGCGTGGCCGAGTATCGCGTCGAGATCAGCCAGCAGCATGCGATGGCCGAGGTGAAGATTCTGGTCGAGCCGGCCGACGACAGCGCAGATGCCGCTGCGCTGGCGCGGAAGGTGGAGCACGACCTCAACGCCGCTTTCGCCCTGCGCATTCCCGTCTCCGCTGTTGCGAAAGGCACGCTCCAGCGCGCCGAGATGAAGGCAAAGCGGTGGATGAGAATCTGAACGGCTAATTCCAGCGGAAGCCGCGCGAGGTTGTGTAGAACGGACTTCCAAGTCCGTTCTGAACGGATGTGGACATCCGTTCTACGATGGCGGAACGCTCACGCGGCGGATTTCGCCGGTGCCGGGCCGCGAGATGTCTTGAGTATTTGGCAACATTCCGGCAAGAGACAGACACCACCAACAACGGAGACCCATTCCATGAAACCCGCCACCATCAAACCCGTCACCCTCGGCCTCGTCGTCGGCAACCGCGGCTTTTTCCCCGCCGAACTCTGCGAGAGCGGCCGCGCCACCGTGCTCGGCGTGCTCGAGAAAGCCGGCTTCAAGGTCGTCACGCTCAACCCGAAGGCGACCCAGTTCGGCAGCATTGAGAGCTTCGATGACGCGAAGAAGTGCGCCGAGCTGTTCGACGCCAACCGCCAGAAGATTGACGGCATCGTCGTGACGCTGCCGAACTTCGGCGACGAGCGCGCCATCGCCAACGCGCTCCGCTGGGCCGGCCTGCGCGTGCCGGTGCTCATCCACGCGTTTTCGGATGAGCCGAACAAGATGCGCATGGGCAACCGCCGCGACAGCTTCTGCGGCAAGATGTCCGTCACCAACAACCTCCGCCAATACGGCATCCCGTTCACGCTCACCCGCCTGCACACGTGCAGCCCGACCAGCAAGGGCTTCGCGCAGGACCTCGCCGACTTCGCCATCACCTGCCGCGTCTTGCGCGCGTTGCGCGGCCTGCGCATCGGCGCGCTCGGCACGCGCCCCGTCGCGTTCAACACGGTCCGCTACAGCGAGAAACTGCTCGAAGCCGCCGGCATCAGCATCGAGACGCTCGATCTCTACGAACTGCTCGGCTGGGTCAACAAGATGCCCGACACCGACCGCGCCGTGAAGGCGAAGCTTGCCGCGATCGGTGAATACGTCTCCACGCAGGGCATCCCGCCGGCGTCGCTGTTGAAGATGGCCAAGTTCGGCGTGGCCGTGGATGGCTGGATGAAACGCTCGCACCTGAACGCCACCGCCATGCAGTGCTGGACCGCGATCGAGGAATTCTTCGGCGTCGTGCCCTGCACGTTGATGAGCATGATGAGCAACATGCTGGCGTCCAGCGCGTGCGAGGTGGACGTGATGGGCTGCGTGGGGATGGTTGCGATGGCGCAGGCCAGCGGCCGGCCCAGCGCGCTCGTGGACTGGAACAACAATTACGCCGACGACGCCGACAAAGGCGTCGTGTTCCATTGCAGCAATCTGCCAAAGGACATCTTTGCCGACACAGGCCAAAGCCAACCTAAGTTGGACTGGCACGAGATCCTCGCGGACACGGTCGGCAAGGAGAACACCTACGGCACGGTCGTCGGCCGCGTGAAAGCCGCGCCGATGACCTACCTGCGCTGCACCACCGACGACGCCTCCGGCAAGATTCGCGCTTATCTCGGAGAAGGCGAGTTCACCGACGACCCGCTCAAGACCTTCGGTGGCTACGGCGTGGTGCGCATCGCGAACTTCCAGAAGCTGCTGGCGCACATCTGCGACAACGGCTTCGAGCACCACGTCGCCGTCAACCCGACCCACATCGCGGCGGGCGTGAAGGAGGCGTTGACGAAGTATCTGGGATGGGACGTTTACCTCCACGAATAACTGTGAGAAAAGCTGCTGCAACCATGCTCGCCGCGCGGCTGCACGGTCCGCGCGACCTGCGCATCGAGCACATCCCGCATCCGGGGACGCCCGGACGCGGCGAGGCGCTCTTGCGCGTGCGCTGCACGGGCATGTGCGGCAGCGACCTGCATTCGTATCTGGACGCGCGCATCGGCGACACGCCGATTGAGGGGTCGCTGATTCTCGGCCACGAGTTCTCCGCCGTCGTCGAGGCGGTCGGGTCGGGTTCTCTCGACGGGAACTCCGAGCCGCTGAAGCCCGGCGCGCGCGTGGCCGTGGATCCGGCGCAGCCGTGCCATCGCTGCGAACTGTGCGAACACGGCCATCCGAATCTCTGCTGCCGGCTGGCGTTCTGCGGCAACTATCCCTACGGCGGCAGTTTTTGCGAATGGATGCGGATGCCTGCGCGCAGTTGCTTCCCGATGCCGAAGAGTATTGACGACGAAGCCGCCGCGCTGCTGGAGCCGCTCGGCGTCGCGATGCACGCGGTGGATTTCTCCAAGCTCCGCGTCGGCTACAGCGTCGCCATCATCGGCGCCGGCCCCATCGGGTTGCTGATCCTCCAACTTGCGAAGCTCGCGGGTGCGGACCCGGTTTTCATCACCGACAAATTGCCGTGGCGGCTGAAACTCGCGCAGAAGTGGGGTGGCATCCCGATCCATTGCGAGAAGGAAGACCCGGTCAAGCAAGTCAATGCCGAGACACGCGGCCGTGGCGTGGACGTCGCCATCGAGGCTGCGTGGGCCGATCATTCCGTCGAGCAAGCTGCCGAGATGGCGCGACTCGGCGGGCGGCTCGTGTTCGTCGGCATTCCGGGCGGCGACCAGTTTTCCCTGAAACACTCCAACGCACGCCGCAAAGGGCTGACCATCATCATGAGCCGCCGCATGAAGCACGCCTACCCGCGCGCCATCCGGCTCGCCGAGCAGGGCCGCGTGGACCTCCACGGCCTCGTCAGCCATCGTTTCCCGCTGAAGCGCATCGTCGAAGCGTTCCAGTTG
The DNA here is from genome assembly GCA_016219905.1 of Verrucomicrobiota bacterium. GTDB lineage: Bacteria > Verrucomicrobiota > Verrucomicrobiia > CAIQCK01 > CAIQCK01 > JACRKA01. The sequence goes on along the minus strand of JACRKA010000106.1, from coordinate 346 downwards.
AACACGGCCTACAAGGACAAGGTTGTCAAAGTCATCATCAAGAGCTAAACGGAGCATCCCCATGAGCGCCAAATTCACCATCGGACTCGACTACGGCACCAATTCAGTGCGGACCCTCATCGTCAACGTCGCCAACGGCAAGGAAGTCGCCACCGCCGTCTGGGAATACGCCCACGGCCACCACGGCGTCATCCTCGCCCGCGACCCGAACCTCGCGCGCCAGCATCCCGCCGACTACCTCAGCGGCGCGGAGATCACGGTCAAGAAGGCGCTCGCGCTCGCGAAGAAAACCGTGCGCGGTTTCAACGCTGCCGATGTGATCGGCATCGGCGTGGACACCACCGGC
>JACRKA010000110.1 GCA_016219905.1 Verrucomicrobiota bacterium | reverse complement strand
GTGAAGGGCGAGGTTCCAACGCTGGCGCATTTCCGCGAGCGTGGTCTGGAGACGATCGCGTGTCCGTGGAACTCCGCGGCCAACATCCGCGCGCTGGCCAAGGCTGCTATCGCGAACAACAGCGCCGGCTTGCTGATGACGACGTGGCATCATTTGGTTCAAAGCATCCCGACGCTGCACTACACCGCCGCCTGCGTGTGGTCAAAGGACCAAGCCGCGCTCGGTCTCAGGCAAGCCGAAGGCTCCCTCTCCCGTGCCGCGACGGCTTCGATCCTGCGCAAGCTCGTGCCGGCCGACGGCAAGTTCGAGCGCGCCGGCTGGAACACGTTCGAGCTGCCGGCGGAGGTGGACTAACTGCCAATTGGAGACACAACTATGATCCTCGAAAACCTAAGCTGGACCGACGTGAAGAAAACGAAGGCCGCGAACAAGATCGTAATCTTCCCGCTCGGCTCGTTTGAACAACACGGCCCCCATCTGCCGCTCACCACGGACTCCGACATCGTCACCGCCATCGCGCGCGCCGTGGAGCGGAAGCGGTCCGGCAAGATTCTTCTGCTGCCGACGCTCTGGGCGGGGCACTCGACGCATCACCTGGCGTTCCCCGGCACGCTCAGCGTGGCGCAGATGCCTTACATCCAGCTCATCGTCGAACTGTGCAACTCCATCGCGAGCATGGGCGCGAAGAAGGTCTTCCTGCTCAACGGCCACGGCGGCAACGACGTGCCCTTGCGCGCCGCGCTACGCGAGTTGAAGAGCCGGTTCCCGAAAGTGCGCTTCGTGTTCGCGTCGTATTGGTCGCTGGCGATGAAGACCATCAAAGAGGTGCGCGAGTCGGCGCTTGGCGGCATCGGCCACGCCTGCGAGATGGAGACCTCGCTCATGCTGCACCTGCATCCCGGCCGCGTGAAGATGGCCCTGGCGAAACGCGACGGGTCAAAGCACACCGACCCGTATCGCAAGATCGATATCCAGCACAGCCGGCCGGTGTATTTCGTGAGCGAGTTCCATGAGATGTCGAAGACCGGCACCATCGGCCATCCCGACCTGGCGACCGCCGCGAAAGGCAGGAAGTTCTTCAACGGCATCGTGACGGAAGTCGCGGCGTTCGTGGACGCCTTTGCGAAGTGGTGAAGTGGAAAGAACTGACCCATGAAAATCGTTGACCTGCGAGCGCGGTGCGTGGCGATCCCGCTGGATTGCCAGTTGCGGCACAACACGGGCGTTCATCCGGGATATTTCCTGCGGACGGTCCTGGAACTGATCACCGACGAGGGCGTGGTCGGCCTCGGCGAAGTCGGCGGCGGCGATCAACGCGGAGCGTTGATGAAGCTCAAGCCGCGCATTGTTGGCCTCGACCCGTTTCATCTCGAAGTCATCAAGCTCAAGGTCCTGCGCAGCATCTATTACCTTTCCAATGCGCGGCTCTACGGCGCCATCGAGATCGCCTGCCTCGACATTCAGGGCAAGGTGCTCGGCCGTCCGATGTGCGACCTGCTGGGCGGCGCGGTGCGCGACCGTGTGCCGATGATGGGCGAGATCAGTTGGCGCTACGACCGGCCCGGCGGCGGCGACGACACGCGCGCCGAAGACCTCGTCGAACAGGCCGAGGAACTGCATCGCACGCTCGGCGTCAAGACGGTGAAGATGAAGGGCGGCGTGGTGGATCCCGATGTGGAGGTGCGCGTGATGGAGCTCTGCCGCCAGCGTATGGGGCCGAACTTCGGCCTGCGTGTGGACGCCAACGGCGTCTGGTCGGTGGCGACGGCGGTGCGGATCGGCCGTCGTCTCGAACCGCTCGGCCTCGAATACTACGAAGACCCGGCGTGGGGCATCGAGGGACTTGCGGCGGTCCGGCGGCAGGTGCGCATCCCGATCGCGACGAACATGTATCCGGCGAAGTTCGACGACCTCGGCCCGGCGATCCGGCTCGGCGCGGTGGACGTGGTGCTGACCGACCTGCACTACTGGGAAGGCCCGCGCGGCGTGAAAGACCTCTGCGCCGTGCTGCGCACCTTCAACCTCGGCGTCGGCATGCACAGCGGCGCGGAGTTCGGCATCGAGATGGCGGCGATGCTGCACACCGCCTGCACGATTCCCGAAATGCACTTTGCCGGCGACGCGGTCTATAACCATCTCACCGACGACATCATCGTCGGCGGCAAGATGCGTTATGAAGACGGCTGCCTGTGCGTGCCGACCGGCCCCGGCCTCGGCGTCACGCTCGACGAGGAGAAGATGGCCAAATACGAGCGTTACTACGCCGAGAAAGGCGACTACTACGCCCGCTTCCACCAAGACCCCCGCCGGCCGGACTGGTATCCGATTGTGGGAGGAATGTGAGACGCATTATGAAAACCAAATCGCTCGCGTTATTTGCCGCCGCGTTGCTGTTTGCGCCGTTCGCTGACGTGCAGGCTATCGAGCCGC
>JACRKA010000014.1 GCA_016219905.1 Verrucomicrobiota bacterium | reverse complement strand
CTTCTTCCAGACGCCCGACGGCGCGAGCATCGAGCTGGTCTGGTATCGTGAGGAACCCAAAGGCTGAGACGATGCTCAAGGGATTGTTGAAAGCACTGGACGCCGGCGGGATGGAGCGCATCCATCGCGGCGCGCTGGCCGTGCTGGAACGGACCGGCCTGCGCATCCGCGGCGAGTTTTTGTTGCGCGCGTTGGCGGACGCGGGCTGCCGCGTGGACTTCGGCGAACATCGCGCGTGGTTCAAGCCCGACCTCGTCGAGAAGCAGATCGCCGCGCAGCGCGGCCGTTACCGGATGGTCCGCTCGTCGCTGTGGTATCCGTTCTGTCGCGAACTGCCGCAGGATGACGTGGCGGTGCCGGAGGAGTTCACCTGCGACTACGGCTTCGCGACGCCGACCCTCTACGATTTCCCGACCGGCCAGTTCCGCAAGCCGACCGCGCAAGACCAGGTCGAGATGATCCGTCTCGGCAACGGGCTGGATTGCGTCCGGGCCGTCTGCGCGCCGTTCATCTGCGGCGACGTGGACCCGCGCATCGAGATCATCGAGTCGGCCCGGCTGCTCCTGCGCCACACGAAAAAACCCGGCTGGGTCGGCACAAGCTGCGCTGCCGAGGTGAAGTATCTCACCGAGATGGCGAAGCTCGTGACCGGCAACGATGAACAACGGCTGCGGACGCAACCGCCGATCTTTGTCGCCGCCTACTGCACCACGTCGCCGCTGAAGATCGAGGCGCGCTCGTGCGAGGTGCTGGAGGAAGCGCTCAAGCACAAGTTCCCGGTCAACTTCGCGCCGATGACGATCCTCGGCGGCACTGCGCCCGTCACGCCGGCCGGCAGCGCCGTGGTCGCCACGGCGGAAATCCTCGGCGGCATCACCGCGTGCTCGTTGATTGACCCGGACGTTTTCTACTTCGGCACGTCCATCGCGGGTGAGATGGACATGCGCACCACTCAGGTCTGCTACGCGACGCCCGCGGCCATCTTGACCGACGCGATGCTGCATCAACTCTTCCGCTACCGTTACGGCCTCGTCCTGAACGTCGAGCCGGGCTACATCGAGGCGAAAACGCCCGGCATCCAGGCGGCGTGGCTGAAATGTTTCCGCCAGATGGCGTTCGGCGCGACGGTCAGCCATCCGTTGCCGCTCGGCCTGCTCGACAATGGTGCGGTGTTCTCGCCCGCGCAGGCGATGCTCGACCTCGACCTGAACCGCGCCATGCACATGTTCAGCAAAGGCGCCGCGATCAACGACGAGACGCTGGCGCTGGATGTGATCCGCGCGATGGAGTTTGCCGAGACGACCTCCTACCTCGACACCGACCACACGGCGGAGCATTTCAAAGACGTGCTCTGGGACGCGAAATACTTCGACCGCGCCTACCGCAGCGCCCCGGCGCTCCGCCCCGGCGAGGAAGACGAGAAGCTTCTGCGCAAAGCCGACGCCGCGTGGCGTGAAATCGTCTCCGCCCAGCGCGACCCGGAATTGGCGCCGGAGTTCCTTCGCGAAGTGGACCGAATCGCGGATGCGGCACGAAAAGAACTGTTGCAGTGACCTGCGCTGAAAGGAGACCTCGTTGCCTGCACCGAGCCTGCGCTTGCGAGCCATGACCGACGCCGACCGGCCGGAAGTGGCCGAGTTGATCTGCCTCTCAACCAACGAGTGGTATCAACGGCACGGCCGGCCGCCGGTGTTTCCTGGCGGCCCATCGGTGACGACGGTCTTCGCCGATATCTATGAGGCGCTCGATCCCGGTTGCTGCGTCGTGGCGGAGGATCCGGCCACCGGACGCGTGATGGGATCGTGCTTTTACCATCCGCGCCCAACGCATGTCTCGCTGGGCATCATGAACGTGCATCCGGATTACACGGGACGAGGCGTCGCTTCCGCGATGCTGCGGTTCATCACCGACTTCGCCGACCGCGAGCGCAAGCCGGTGCGGCTGGTGTCCAGCGCGTTCAACCTCGATTCCTTCTCGCTCTACACGCGGGCGGGGTTTGTGCCGCGTTGTGTCTATCAGGACATGTGGCTGGAAGTGCCCGCGGACGGAATGAAAGATTTGCCAGCCGAGTCCGGGCGCGTGCGGGACGCCACGCCCGATGACGTTGCCGCGATGACGGCGCTGGAGATGGAGGTGGCCGGCATCCGTCGCGACAAGGACTACCGCCACTTCATCGAGAACCGCGCGGGCTTCTGGCACGCGGCGGTGCTGCCGGACAGCGCGGGCGGTCTCGCGGGCTGGATCGTGTCCTCGGCGCATCCCGGCATGAACATGGTCGGCCCGTGCGTCGCGCGGGACGCGGCCACGGCGTTGGCGTTGCTGCTCCGCGAGCTGGACCGCCATCGCGGCCGGCAGCCGGTGTTCCTGCTTCCCGTAGAGTGCTCGCAGATGGTTCGTGACCTCTACGCCCGCGGCGCGCGGAACTGCGAATTGCACTTCTGCCAGGTGCGCGGCGCGTGGCAGCCGTTCCGGGGCATCAGCATGCCGACTTTTCTGCCGGAAACCGCTTGAACGAAGGAGCGCAGACCATGATCAAGAACCCGAATGTTTCAGCGGCGCTGGCGACCCTGCTGATCGCGTCAACCGTAAACGCCGCCGACACGCTGCTGGTGGACGGCAAGATCGTCACGCTCGACTCGCGCCAACGAATCGCGGAGGCATTGGCGATTCGTGACGGGCGGATTGTCGCGGTCGGCACAAGCGCGGAGATGCTCAAGCTCGGCGGCGACCGCGCCGAGGTCATCCGGCTCGGCGGCAAGACCGTCCTGCCGGGCTTCATCGAGTCGCACGTCCACTCCATCGGCGCGGCGCGGGCGTCGGTGACGGAGACTTACGCCGAGCTGTCGAGCATCGCGGAGATTCAGGATTGGATTCGTCACCGCGCAAAGGAACTGCCGGCCGGCCAGTGGATCGAGGTGCCCCGCAATGAGATCACGCGGCTGAAGGAGCGCCGTCATCCGACGCCCGCCGAACTGGACGCGGCCACGACGGATCATCCGGTGCTCTATACCTCCGTGATGAAGCACGCGCTGAACACGGCCGGGTTCCGCGCGCTCGGCATCGTGGACGCCAGCAGCAAGCTGCCCGACGGCGAGATCGTCCGCGACGACGCGGGCCGGCCTGTCCTCATCCGTGGCGGCAACCAGTCGCTCCGCAAGCTCATGCCGCGACCGAACGTGACGCGCGAGCAGACGATGGAGGCGTTGGGCAAGTTGCTGCGGCGTTACAACGAGGTCGGCATCACGACCATCTTCGAGCGCGCCACAGACCGCGACGGCGTCGGCCTGTATGCCGAACTGCGCGACCAGGGCAAACTCACGGCGCGGATGCGGGCGACATTCCGTTTCTCCGCGCGAACACCGGAAGCGGTCGAGAAATACATCAAGAATCTCGGCTTCAAACCCGGCGACGGCGATGACTGGGTGCGTGCTGTCATGATGAAAACGACGCTCGATGGCGGCATCCACTGGGGCACGACGCGATTGAGCGAGCGCTACGGCGAAAAGCGCATCCAGTTCTATCGGCTCACCGACCCGGACTATTGCGGGGAGCTTTATTACACGCCGGAGGAGTTGAAGATGGTTTTCGCGACCGTCAACCGGCTTGGCTGGCCGATGAGCATCCATGTCACCGGCGATGCCGGAACGGAAGCCGTGCTCGATGCCATCGCGGCCGTCGCTGCGAGCGACCCGAGCATCAAGCAACGGCGGTTCAACCTGCTCCACACCTATTTCCCGACGCCAGCCATCGCGCGACGGGCGAAGGAACTCGGCGTTGGCGTGGACACGCAGGGCTACCTCTATCATCGCGACGCCGAGGCGATGGCGGACATCTACGGCAAACCGTGGGCCGGGCGGTTCATCGGCCTGGGCGAATGGGCGCGCGCCGGCGTTCCTGTCGCGGTCAACAGCGACCACATGATTGGCTTCGATCCCGACCACGCGATGAACTCGTTCAATCCCGCCCTGATGCTCTGGATCGCCGTCGCGCGGCAAACCGACCGGGGCAACGTTTATGGCGCGCACCAGAGACTCTCGCGGCTCGACGCGCTGCGAGCGGTGACGCTCTGGGCCGCGTGGTTGAGCTTCGACGAGGACAAGCTCGGCTCGCTCGAACCCGGCAAGCTCGCCGACCTCGTCGTCATTGACCGGGATTACCTCACCTGCGCGGAAGACGACATCCGCAAGATCAAAGTCTTGCGCACTATTGTCGGCGGCAAGACGGTTTTCCAACGGTGAGGCGGGACATTGAGGATATGAAATGAAGCTGATCGCATTCGGCATGAAGTGCTTCTTCGTGGGCTGGCTGGTCGCTGCACCGCGCTGTCCGGCGCAAGGCGGGCAGTTCAATCTCGCGAGCTTCTCGCCGCGCGCCGACGGCGCCACGGACGACACGCCGGCGTTGACGCGTTGTTTTGAGTCGGTCGCGAAAGCGGGCGGCGGGACGGTGGTCATTCCGCCGGGCGACTACTTCGTCAGCGGTGGCACGCCGGTCTCGCTGTCGTCGCGCACGACCGTGTCGGCTTATGGCGCGAGGTTCCACCTGCCGGAGAAGCTGGGCGACCAGGCGCGCGTGGTGGTCTTCAGCGGCCAGGATGTGCGCGACTTCAACTGGTTCGGCGGGCATTTCACAGGCCGCTGCTTCGACCCCAAGCGCGACGACAACACGTGGGAGCCGAACGTCAACACGCGGATGATCCTCATCACCACCTCGGCGGGCGGACGCACGGAGAACCTGACCTTCCGCGACATCAGCTCCGAGCGCATCGCGGGCGCAGTCGTCAGCGTCCACGGCGCGGCGAAGGCCAAGAGCGAGTCGGAGGTGGAGACGTTCGCGCGCCACGTGACGGTGGACAATTGCACACTGCTGGAGAGCGGCAAGTTCATGTGGGACTACGGCTACCTGTGGCAGATCACCGTCTGGCCGGAGGATCACACGCCGCAGGAGCGGGCGATGGCGGCGAAGTATTTCCGAAACGATCTGGTCATCGGGCCGGTGAAGATGGCCGTGGGCGACGACCGCATGTTCTTCGACAACGCGAAGCTGTTGCCCGTATCGCAGGTCCGCGAAGGGCGCGACGCGGAGCGTGGGCGCGACAGCATTTGCTTCTTCGGCGATACGCTGCCGTCGAACCTTGTGCGCGGCAAACAATACTTTGTTGTCGAGTCCACGAAGGAGTTCATCCGCATCGCGGAGAAGCCGCTCGGCAAACCGATCCGGTTCAAAACCGCCGCCGGGCCGCAGGCCAGACTGATGCACAAGCTGTTCGCCGTGCATCCGGCGTTGTATGCGCCGAAGGGCAGCGGCCCCGGCAAGGGCGGCGTGGACATCACGTGCGCGCAGGGCGTCCGCATCACCGGCTGCAAGCTCAGCGCGCTGGGCGACACGATGCACGTGCAGCGCTGCCACAACGTCGTGTTCGCCAACAACCACATCCTCGGCTCTCGGATGGGCGCGTTCTTCATCGCGGAGTTCTGCAAGAACGTCACGGTCACGGGCAACACCGTGGACGGCACGAACGGCTCGCGCGTGATGAGCGTGGAGAAATCCGCCGAGGACGTGACCATCATCGGCAACACGTTCCGCAACGGCGGGCGCGGCTCGTGGATCAACCAGCCGCGAAACCTCGTGCTCCAGGGCAACGTGTTCATCAACAACACGACCAAGTGCGAGCGCGACCCGCGCCGGGGCCGGCGCAGTTTTGTGACCGGCGACTACGAGAGCTACGCCGAACTGTATTTCACCACGCACGAGCCGAACGGCCGCTACGGCAACGTCATCGTCCGCGACAACATCTTCGTGACAGGCCCCGAGGCCAGCCACGCCATCCGGTTCCAGCCGGGCGGCGACACGCTGCTGGTCACCGGCAACATCTTCCGGGGCGGCAGGCGGACGGTTGAGGTCGAGTCCGGTTGCACGAACGTCATCGTCCGCGACAACGTCGGCATCGAGAAGCCGGCGGTGAAGAAGAAATGAACGTCCGGGCCGCGCCATCCGCTGTCCGCCGCGGCATGGGCGAGCCGCGAGGATTCTTGTCGTTTCATCCGGACACCTGCTAGGGTCGCGTCGCCGGCGGAACACTCATGGGCCACATCGCGTCATCGAACCGACCTTATCAGCAGCTCCAGCAGCGGCTGGATGCCATGAACTGTGGCGCGCCGGAATCGCCGACTTTCACGAGGATACTGGAGCTTCTCTACAAGCCGCATGAAGCGGACATCGCGCGGCGCATCCCCGGCATCCCGACACCAGTGGACGTGCTCTCGCGCAAGCTCGGTGTTCCGGAGGCCGACCTGGACGGGCAGTTGAAGAACCTCGCGCGGCGGGGCCTCATGCTGGATCTGGAGCGCGACGGGCGACGCTACTACGCACTGCCGCCGGTGGTCATGGGGTTGTTCGAGTTTTTCTTCATGCGCACAGGCCCGGACGTGCCAACCGCTGAAGTGGCCCGGTTGTTTGAGAAGTATATCGCCGAGGAAGGCGACTTCACCCGCGGGCTGTTCTCGGGGCCGACGCAGATCATGCGGTCGCTTCTCCGCGAGGAGGCCCTGCCGCAGGACGTGACCACCGGCATCCTCGACTGGGAGCGCGCGACGCGCGTCGTGGAGAGCGCCACGGCCGTGAGCGTGTCGCTCTGCGCCTGCCGGCACAAGGCGGAGCATCTGGGCAGGGCGTGCGACCGCCCGCAGATGACCTGCCTGTCCCTCAACTTCGCCGCGGAATATGTCGCCCGCCACGGGTTGGGAAAAGCCATCACCAAACAGGACGGCCTCCGCATCCTGCAGGAGAGCAAGGACGCCGGCCTGGCGCAAAGCTGTGACAACGTGAAGCAGAAGCCCATGTGCATCTGCAACTGCTGCGGTTGCTGCTGCGAGCTGTGCGTCGCGGTCAAGACGTTCAACATCCGCAACGCGGTGGTCAGCTCGAATTGGTTCGCCGCGATGGACGATTCGCGGTGCAAAGGCTGCGGCAAATGCGCCAGCGCGTGCCCGTTCAACGTGATTGACCTTGTGGAGAAGCCGGCAAACGGCCGCGTGAAAAAGTTTGCCGTCTGCGAGGAGGAACTCTGTCTCGGCTGCGGCGTGTGCCACAGCGCGTGCAAGACCGGGGCCATCACGATGAAACCGCGCGAGCAGCGGGTGTTCACGCCGGAAACGATCTTCGACCGGACCGTCATCATGGCCGTCGAGCGGGGCAAACTGGCCAGCCTCGTCTTTGAAGACCCGCAGAAGCTCAGCCACCGCGCGATGCGACGAATCCTCTCCGTCTTGGAGCGGGCATCGCTGTTCAAGGCGGCGCTGGCCATCAAGCCGCTCCGGTCCGAGTTCCTGAAGGCCGCAGTAAAATCGGCGCGGGCCAAAACCGGCGAGCTGGCTGCGGTGTTTGAGTAGGCGCTGCCCATCATGAAAACTGCGATGAAACCAACCTCACGAAACCTCCTGCTCGCATGCCTCGCGATGGCCTGCGCGTGCTTCCATCCTGCGAGCGCCGCCAACGCGCCGGCGAAGCGGCCCAACGTCATCGTCTTCCTCGTGGACGACATGGGGTGGATGGACTGCGGCGCGTATGGGTCGAAATATTACGAGACGCCGAACATGGACCGCTTCGCCGCGCGCGCGATGCGGTTTACGGACGCCTACGCGCAGCCGCTCTGCTCGCCGACGCGCGCGAGCTTGCTCACGGGCAAATACTCCGCCCGCCACGGCATCACCAGCGCCACGGGCCATCAGCCGCCGCAGCCGGCGGGGCACAAGTTCCTGCCCGACACCGCGCCGCCGAACCAGCCGATGCTCGTGCCGCAGAGCAAGAATTTCATGGAGCCGTCCGAATACACGCTCGCCGAGGCGTTGCGCGACGCGGGCTATCGCACGGCGCATATCGGCAAGTGGCACCTCGGCCTTACGCAGCCGCACTGGCCGGAGCAGCAGGGGTTCGATGTCGCGTTCCACTGCCATCCCGATCCGGGGCCGCCGGGAGGCTACTTCTCGCCCTACGACGTGAAGCCCGACGGCGAGCCGCATGGCAACAAATCGCGCGTCGGCACCATCACCGACGGCCCGCCCGGCGAATACATCGTGGACCGGCTCGCCGCGGAGGCCGTGAAGTTCATCGAGGCGAACCGCAACCGGCCGTTTTTCCTTAATCTGTGGAACTATGGCGTCCACGGCCCGTGGGGGCACAAGCCGGAATACACGAAGCTGTTCGCGTCGAAGAAGGACCCGCGCGGCGTGCAGGGCAATCCCATCATGGCCTCGATGCTTCGCAGCGTGGACGAATGTTTCGGCCGCATCCTCGATGCGCTGGAGAAGAACGGTCTCGCGGAGAACACCATCATCGTCTTCAACTCCGACAACGGCGGCAACACGCACAGCAACACCGGCGAGGATGGCAAGGCCAAGAAGCGCAAGGCCGACGACCCGTTCGTGACCGACTGGCGCAAGTGGGCGGGCAACCAGCCGCCCACCGTCAACACGCCGTTGCGCGACGGCAAAGGCACGCTCTACGAGGGCGGCACGCGCGTGCCGTTGATGTGGGCGTGGCCCGGCCGCATCAAAGTTGGCACCACCAGCGACGCCGTGGTCGGCCACATTGATTTGTATCCGACGCTGCTCGACTTGATCGGCCTGCCGCGTCCAGCACAGCAGAAGATGGACGGCGTCAGTTACGCCTGCGTGCTGAAACAAACCGGCCCGCTCGAGCGCAAGGCGTTCTTCAACTACTTTCCCCACGGCCGCAGCGTCGGCCGATGCGGCGGCGTGTGGGTGCGCAGCGGTGACTGGAAACTCATCCGCTGGTTCGGCGCGCCGCCGAGCCATGAGCTTTACAACCTGCGCGACGACATCAGCGAAGCCAAAGACCTCGCCGCCGCGCAGCCCGCGCGCGTGAAGGATCTCGACGCGTTGATTGACGGCTTCCTAGCCGACACCGGCGCGACGTATCCGCGGCCCAATCCGGCTTACAAGCCCAGCGAAAGGCCAGCCGTCGCCCGCAGGGCGCAAGACCCGCTGGGCGGCTGGGTGGACAAGACCAACAGCGCGAAGATCGAAGGCGGCATCCTGAAGCTGCAACTCGCGGGCGGCAACGCCTTCATCGCGACCACGGCGCTGAAGCATGCAGGCGAGGCGGTCTTTCAATTCCGCGCCAGGAGCGCCGCGGGCGGCCCCGGCAAGATGTGGTGGCGCGCCGCCGACCAGGAGCAGTTCGACCCGAAGAACGTCGTCGGCTTCGACCTGCCCGGCGACAATGAGTGGCACGAGGTCCGCATCGCGTTGCCGGTGAAAGGCACACTCCAACACGTCCGCCTCTATCCCGCGTCGAAAGCCGGCGCTGTGGAGATTGATTGGATTCGACTATGCGACCAGGCGAACAAGACCAAAAAAGAATGGCAGTTCGGCCGTTGACGCTCAGCCGGCGGAGCTTGCTCCGGTCGGGCGCTCTGGCGCTCGCCGGCTTTGGGCTTGGACTCCGCGCCGCCCGCGGCGCGTGGGGGCCGAATGTGTTGCCCGACGAGCCGCTGGGAATCGGCTGCCAACCACAGTTTCTTTTCGACCTGCACGTCGTGGACTGCACGTGGGCGTTGCAGGAGAAGCACGAGCCGGTGAAGCGGGTGTTTCATTCGTGCAAGAAGCACCCGGGCAACCCGGTCATGAGCGGCGACCAGCCGAGCCATCTGTGGGTCGTCCGCGACGAGCCGGCCGGCCTGTTCCGGCTCTGGTATCAACTCAACCAGGAGATCAAATACAAGGACGGGCCGCGGCAGAAAGGACAGAAGGCTTACCGCACGTTCATCGCGTTTGCGCAATCGAAGGACGGCATCGCGTGGGAGAAGCAGGCGCTCGATTTGTTTCCCGGCCGGGACGACGCGCGGCTGCCTCGCAACGTCGTGATCCAAAGCGCCGACACGCCGCAGATCGTCACGTTGCCGGAGAAGGACCGGCGCGGCTACCGCTACGTGATGTTCTACAACCGCACAGGACCGGGCGGCAGTCTCCGGCTGATCGGCTCGCAGGACGGGGTTCATTGGGACGAGAAGAAGGAGACCACGCTCAGCAAGATCCACAGCGACCACCACAACACCGTGGTCTTCGACGCCGCGCGGCAGGAGTATGTGATGTATCTGCGGGCCAAACATATCTACCTCGCCGCTGGCCAGGGTCGGGAACGGATTGATACGGGCCAGTCCCGCCGCGGCGTTGCGCGCATGACCAGCAAGGAACTCTGGACCGAGTGGACCGCCCAGCCGCAGACCATCCTCATGCCCGACGAGACCGACAGCGAGCATGGCTATAACTATTTTTATGGGATGCCCGTCTTCCCGTTTGCGGGCATCTATTGGGGCTTCATCCAATCTTTCCGGCTGAACGACTTCATGCACGCCGAGCTGGCGTGGAGCCGGGACGGGATCCATTTCGAGCGGCTGCCGCATCGGCCCAAGCTCATCGAGTATGGCGCCGACGGGTCGTGGGACGACACGATAATTCTCGCCTGCCCCGCGTGGGTCGAGGTCGGCGACGAGTGGTGGATCTATTATAATGGCTGGGACGGCCCGCACGGGACCACCGAGCGGACCGGCGGCATCGGCCTGGCCACGATCCGCAAGGAAGGCTTCATCTCGCTGCGCGGCCCGAAAGGCGGCGGCGTGGTTTGCACACGGCGGCTCCGCTGGCCGGGCGGCGGATTATTCGTCAACGCCACTGCGACCGGCGGTGAGTTGAAAGTGCGCGTCTCGGACGAGCGACGCCGGCCGCTGCCGGGCTTCGATTACGCCGACTGCGCGGCTTTCACGGGCGACAGCGTCGCGCACGAGGTGAAGTGGAAAAACAAATCGCTAGACGCGCTCGCGGGCCAGGTGGTCCGGCTGGAGTTCTTCCTTCGGGACGCCGACCTGTATTCCTTCCGCGCCGCCGGGCCGCAACCATCTTCTCGTTGAGGATCACTTATGAGAACACATCGCTTGTCTCTCACGCCACGATGGTCGTGGCTGTTCATGATGGCGGCTTGTCTGCTCGCGGCGAATGCCCTCGCGGCGGAGCCCGCTCCGTTGCGCGCGGGCATCGCGTCATGCGATATCACGCCGACGATGCCTGTGATGCTGGCGGGCTACGCGAGCCGGAAGGAATTGTCGCAGGGCGTCCACGACCCGTTGTCCGCGCGCGTGGTCGCTTTCGAAAACGGCGGCCAGCGGCTGGTGCTCGTGTCCTGCGACCTCATCGGGTTCTACTACGGCTCGGTGGAACCCATCCGGAAGGCCATCCTGGACGCGACGCAACTCAAGCCGTCGGAGTTGTTCCTGAGCGCCACGCACACACACAGCGGGCCGTGGGTGAACTTCGACCCGCAGAAGGGCCATACTAACAACGTGGAATACTCGAAGGCGTTGCAGGGCAAACTGGTCGAGACCGTCCGCGCGGCGCTGGAAAACCTCGCCCCGGTGCAGATCGGCGTCGGATCCGGCGCGTCGTCCGTCGGCGCGAACCGCCGGCTGCCCGGCCGCGACAAAGCGGGCAACCCCACGATCCTTCTTAATCGCAATCCGGCGGTGATGACCGACCGCGAGGTGCAGGTGCTGAAGCTCACGCGGGCCGGCACGAACGACGTCGCCGCCGTCCTGTTCGCCTACGCCACGCACAGCACGTCGCTGGGGGCGAAGAACCTGCTCGTCAGCGGCGACGTGCACGGGCTGGCGGAGCAGTTCCTGGAAAAATATCTCGGCTGCGGCGTCGTGGCCGCGGCGTTCGCGGGCGCGTCGGGAGACATTGACCCGTGGTTCCGCGTCCTGCCGGGGTTCAAGACCAACAACGGCTGGATACCGGAGCCGGTGCTGTTGGGCACGATGCTCGGCGAGGAAGTCGCGCACGTGTTGGAAGGGATTCAGCCGCGCAGCACCAACTGCACAGTCCGCACGATGCTCAAAGCGGTGGAGTTCCCGCGCAAGCCGCGCGTCGAAACCACGACGGCGGCCGTCAGTCCACCGCAGCCGTTCCACATCACCGTCGGGCGCGTGGGCGACATCGCGTTCGTGGGCCTCGGCGGCGAGGTCTATAACGCCATCGGCAAGGCGATCAAGACGGCCTCGCCGTTCCCGCACACGTTCATCATCACGCACTGCAACGGCGCGGCCGGCTACGTGCCGACGAAGGAAAGTTACGCGGACGGCGGCTACGAAGTCCGCACCACGCCCTACGAGCCGGGCGCAGGCGAACGGCTTGCGGAAGAAGTCGGGCGGATGCTGCGCGATTTGGGGAAGTAGGCGGCGCAAGTCCGAAGTCTGTTGCGGACTGGCATTATGGGCTGTAATAGCGCATTATTTCAAACTGACATGTTTACTTCCAAACACCACCTTGGATGCGGGCGGATGACGCTGGGCGCGGCGATGGCGTGCGCGGCGTGGCTGGTCGCTGCCGCGGGGGATGCGCGGGCCTGCTCGGTGCCGGTGTTCCGTTACGCGCTGGATCGCTGGCAAGCGGACGCCTATCAACTCGCCGTGCCGGCGGCGGTCGCGAAGAGTGCGGAGATCGCGCCGTTGCTTGCGGAGTTGCGCAAGAACCCAGTCCTGAACCTGCTGGCGACGGAGGACAAGTCGGCAACCAGCGATGGTCCGGCGCGGTTGCTGTTGCCGCAGGCTCCCGACAAGCCGATCTGGTCCGGCCCGCTGACGGCTGATGTGTTCCGTGCGTTGACCGATTCCCCCGCCCGGCGCGAGCTGGCGAAGCGCATCCTCGCCGGTGAATCAGCCGTGTGGGTGCTGGTGGAGAGCGGCAAGCGCGCGGCGGACGACGCGGCGGCGGCGGCGATCGAGAAGCGGCTGAAATACATCGAGTCGGTGGCGGCGTTGCCGGAGATTGACCCGAACGATCCCAGCAGCCAGGTCGGCCCCGGCCCGGCGCTGAAGGCGAAGTTCTCGATGCTGCGCGTGGCGCGGACAGACCCCGCTGAGAAGTTTTTCGTGGCGATGCTGACGTGGGCGCTGGCCGAGAAGTCCGACGCGGCGGGCGCGCCGGTGGTCGCGCCGGTGTTCGGTCGCGGCAAGGTGCTCGGCGTCGCGCCCGCGGGCGAGGTGTCGGACGAGACGGTGGACGAGATGTGCATGTTCCTGCTCGGAGCGTGCTCGTGCCAGGCGAAGGAGGCCAATCCGGGTTATGACCTGTTGATGGCGGTGGACTGGGACGCGAAGCTGATGGAGGCGCAGGAAGCGCGGGAGAAGGCCGCGGAAACTGCCGGGGCCGCCACTGAGGCAAAGGCTTCCGTTTCCAATACGAACGCGCCCGCGCCGGAGACGGTCGTGATCACGGGCGCGGAGCCGAAAGCCGCGCCGCCGCCGAAAGACCAATCGCGCCTGGTGGGTTGGCTCGTCGCGGTGGTGCTGCTGGGCTTTGGCGCCATGATTGCCGGCTTGAGCCGGAGGAAGAAACCATGAGACCTGTTGCCATTCTGCTGGGTGCTCTCGCCATCGGCATTGCCGCCATCGTCTGGTTCCAGCGCGGCGGCGGGCCGTCGCGGCCGGAGTCGGCGCTGACGGTGTATTGCGCGACGGGCATCAAGAAGCCGGTCGAGGCCGCCGCGGCGGACTACCGGCGCGAGTTCGGCGTCGAGGTGAACCTGCAATTCGGCGGCAGCGGCACGATGTTGAGCGCGATCCGTGTCGCGAAGCAGGGCGACCTCTACATCGCCGCCGACGACGGCGCGGTCGCCGACGCGCGCAAGTTCGACGCGGTCCGCGAGACGATTGCGATCGCCCGCCAGCATCCGGTCATTGCCGTGCGCGCGGGCAACCCGAAGGCCGTTCGCGCGCTGGCCGACCTTCTGCGCGGCGACGTGCGCGTGGAGCTGGCCAATCCGGAGGCCGCTAGCATCGGCCGCGCATCGCGGGCCGCGCGTGGTGAGACGTGGGCGAAGCTCGCGGCGCGCGCGGCGGTGATGAAACCGACCGTGACGGAGATCGCGAACGACCTTTCCATCGGCGCAGTGGACGCTGCAATAGTCTGGGACGGCACCGTGCCGCAGTTCAAAGGCATCGAGGCCGTCGAGGCGCCGGAGCTGTCGGGCCGCATTGAGAATGTCAGTGTCGCGGTGCTCGTGGCATGCCGGCAGCCGGCGGCGGCGCTGCGGTTCGCGCGCTACCTTGCCGCGCCGGAGAAGGGCGGGGCGGTGTTCAAGAATCAGGGCTTCACGCCCGCCGCCGGCGACCACTGGGCGTTGAAGCCGGAGATGATCCTCTACAGCGGCGGGTTGAACCGGCTGGCGATCGAGAAGCTGCTGAAGGAGTTCGCCGACCACGAGGGTGTGACGGTCACGACGGTGTTCAACGGCTGCGGCATCCTCTGCGCGGCGATGAAGACGATGGGCGACAGCACCAACCCGAAATTCCCGGACGCCTACTACGCGTGCGACCTCTGCTTCGTGCCGCCGGTGGCGAAACATTTCCCGGAGGCGACCGTGCTGACGGAGACCGACATCGTCATCGCGACGCCGAAGGGCAACCGGCATGGCATCCGCACGATGGCTGACCTGGCCAAGCCGGGCCTGCGCATCGGCCTCTGCAACGCCGAGCAGTCCACGCTCGGCTACATGACGCGCGGCATGCTGCGGCAGTCGGCGCTGCACGACGCCGTGCGGAAGAACGTCGTCGTCGAGGTGCCGACGGCTGATTTCCTCATCAACCAGATGCGAGCCGGGGCGCTGGACGCGGCCATCGTCTATCGCGTCAACGTCCAGCCCGTCGCCGAGCACTTCGATGCGATTGACATCGCGCACGCCGGCGCGAAGGCGGCGCAGCCGTTCTCGGTGCGCGCCGACTCGGCCAACCACCAGCTCGCGTCGCGGCTGCTGGACTTCCTGAAGGTGAACCGCGGGCGGTTCGAAGCGGCGGGCTTCCGCTGGCGCGGCGACGAGCCGGCCACACCGAGCGACAAGATTTTCGTGCCGCCCTGGCTGCGCCAGCCGGGCGCGGACAGGCCGAACAAGGGCACGAAGGGCTGAGCGAGGAGAACCCGGTTGATGCCCGCTGCGCCGAAAACGTTGAGGCTGTCGCCGTTCTGGATCGGGCTGTCGCTGGTGACGGGGTTTTATCTGCTGTTCATCGTCGGGATGCTCGGCACGACGGCCAGCTACAGTTCGCCCGATCGGCTGCTTCACGCGCTCGATTCGCGCGAAATCCGTTATGCCATCATGCTGAGCCTCGCGACGTGCACGGTCAGCGCGCTGCTGTCGCTGCTGGTGTCGGTGCCGGTGGGCTACCTGCTCTCACGCGGACGGTTTCCCGGCAAGGCGGCGCTGGACGCGGCGCTCGACATCCCGATCGTGCTGCCGCCGATGGTGGTGGGGCTGTGCCTGCTGATTTTGTTTCAGACGCCCTTCGGCCAGATCGTCGAACGGGCGGTGCCATTCACCTATACGGTCTATGGCGTGGTGCTGGCGCAATTCATCATCGGCGTGGCGTTCGCCATCCGGACGATGCACGGGACGTTCGACCATCTCTCATCGCGGCCGGAGGACGTGGCGATGACGCTCGGCTGTTCGCGCGGGCAGGCGGTGTGGCTGGTGACGCTGCCGGCGGCGCGGCGCGGGATGTTCGCCGCGGCGAGCATCGCGTGGGCGCGGAGCCTCGGCGAGTTCGGGCCGATCCTGGTGTTCGCGGGGGCGACGCGGATGAAGACGGAGGTGTTGCCGACGAGCGTGTGGCTGGAGTTGAGCGTGGGCAACCTGGAGGCGGCGGTGGCCGTCAGCATGTTGATGGTCGGGCTGGCGATGGTGGTGCTGATCGGCGTGAGGCTGGCGGGGGAAAGGGTATGACAATGGAGTATTGGAGCGTTGGAGTATTGGAGTGTTGGGGATTGACGACTCAATCCCTCCGAATCCATTACTCCATTACTCCGTCACTCCATCACTCCAATTTCCCATGATCCGGCTCGATGACATCGCATGGCACGCGGCAGCCTTCAAGCTGGACGGCGTGGCGTTCACGGCACCGGAGGCGCGCTACAGCGTGCTGATGGGCCGGACCGGTTGCGGCAAGACGAGTTTGCTGGAGATCATCTGCGGCCTGCGGCGGCCCGCGGCGGGGCGGGTGTGGATCGGCGGGCGCGACGTGACGGATGAGCCACCCGGCCGGCGCGGCATCGGCTACGTGCCGCAGGACGGCGCGTTGTTCCCGACGATGCGCGTGCGCGAGCAGATCGGGTTTGCGCTGCGGCTGCGGCGCCGGCCGGCGGAGGAGGTCGCGGCGCGCGTGGACGAACTGGCCGGGCAGTTGGGCGTTGCGCATCTGCTGGACCGTCGGCCGCCCGGCCTTTCCGGCGGCGAACGCCAGCGGGTCGCGCTCGGGCGGGCGCTGGCGGCGCGGCCGCAGGTGTTGCTGCTGGACGAGCCGCTGTCGGCGCTCGATGAGGAGACGCGGGACGAGATGGGGGCGTTGTTGAAGACGATCCAGTTCCAGCACGGCGTGACGGTGCTGCACGTCACGCACAACCGGCGCGAGGCGGCGCAACTGGCCGACGCGCTGTTCCGGCTCGATGCGGGGCGCGTTTGCGAGTGCGATGCGCGCGGGATGGGCGACCCGCGATGAGCCTGCCGGAACTCACTCCCGAGGAACGCGCCATCTACGAGTGGCAGATGTGGGTGCCGGGCTTCGGCGAGGAGGGCCAGCGCAAGCTCAAGGGCGCGTCGGTGCTCGTGTCGCGGTGCGGCGGTTTGGGCGGGCTGGTGGCTTACGAACTGGCGGCGGCGGGCGTGGGCCGGCTGGTGATCGCGCACGGCGGCAACCTCAAGCCCGCCGACCTCAACCGCCAGCTTTTGCAGACGCACGACCACATCGGCAAGCCGCGCATCGAGTCCATCGCGCGCCGTTTGCGCGAGTTGAACCCAAGACTGGACGTGGTTGCGGTTGGCGAGAACGTGAGCGAAGCGAACGCGAAGCGGCTCGTGGCGCAGGCGGACGTGGTGGTGGACGCCGCGCCGTTGTTCGAGGAGCGGTTCGCGCTGAACGATGCGGCGGTCCGGCTGGGCAAGCCGATGGTGGAGTGCGCGATGTATTCGCTGGAGGCGTATGTGACGACAATCCTGCCGGGCCGCACGGCTTGCTTGCGGTGCATTTACCCGGAGAAGCCGGCGACGTGGAAGCGGCAGTTCCCGGTGATCGGCGCGGTGCCGGGCACGGCGGCGTGCATCGGGGCGATGGAGGTCGTCAAGTTGATCACGGGCATCGGCGAGACGCTGGCCGGCGTGTTGCTGGCGATGGACCTGGAGACGATGGAGTTCCGGCGGCTGAAGACCGCGCGACGGGAAGATTGCGCGGTGTGTGGCAGGGTGGGCCGGGCCTCCGGCACGGCCATCAATGATTGATTGGCCGTGCGGGACGCACGGCCCACTCTGCGACCGAACTCACTTCTTCGGCAGCGATGAGGCAGGGGCGCGGAACTTATCGAATCGGCGTGAGGCGGTGGTTTCGTTGCCGTTGGGGCCGGGCCTCACAAGGAACGCTGCGGCGTCGGGCAACGAGTCAGCGAGCTTGATTGCACGTTTTGTTCCCATGACGCAGAGCGCGGTGGCGAGGGCGTCGGTGGTGGTGGCGTTGCGGGCGATGAAGGAGGCTTGGAGGCGGTCGGTGAGGCCAAGGCCGGTGCGCGGGTCCACGATGTGCGAATAGCGCGTGCCGCCGATGTCCACGAACTGCTCGATGTCGCCGGAGGTGGAGACGGCGGCGTTGCGCAGCAGCACGGTGGCGGCGAGCTTGTCATCGCCGGCGGGCGAGGCGATGCCCATCTTCCAGCCGGCCATGCCGGGCGGCGCGTCGCCGATGGCGATGTCGCCGCTGGCGGCGACGAAGGCGCTGCGGATGCCGCGCTGGCGCAGGACGGCGAGGGCGGCGTCGGCGGCGTAGCCCTTGGCGATGCCGCCGAGGTCGAGTTGCATATCGGGCGCGAGGAGCGTGACGGTCTTGCGCGAAGGATCGAGCTTCAGCTTCTGACAGCCGACGCGTTGTTTGGCAGCAGCAATCGCTTCAGGCGCGGGGAGGGTGTGGGTGCGGCGGGCGGTGCGCCAGAGGCGGACGAGCGGGCCGACGGTGATGTCGAACGCGCCGACGCTGAGGCGGGCGAGCTCCTGTGACTTGCGGATGATGTCGAAGAGGTCGTTGCTGACGCGCGCCGGGACCGCGGCGGGTTGTTTGCAGAGGCGCATGAGTTCGCTGTCGGGATCGTAGTCGCTCATGATCCGGTTCAGCGCCTTGATGCGCTGGAACGCAGCAGTGGCGGCGCTGCTGCCGGTGTCCGCGTCGGGCGCGTAAAGGACGATGCGGAAGAGGGCGCCCATGTGCGGCTCGATGAACTCCAGGCGTTGGAGGACGCGGCCGGCTGCGGGGGCGTCGCAGGCGGCTCCGACCAGCAGGACGAGCGTGAGCAGCCGGAGGGAAAGCCGGTTTCGGTTGCCGTTGTTCATGCAACGCATTTATAGCCTGAAGTGCCGCACTGTCTGCAACTCTTGTCCGAGCCGGCGAGGTGGCGCTGCGAACGCGGGCGTGTTTACGCGGGCCGCTTCGGCTCGTTTTCGGCCTGGCGTTGCTTCTTGAAGGCGTCCAGTTGCGGTTTGACGCGGCTTTCCCAGCAGGGCGGGCAGATGCCGTGCGAGAGGGCCACGTTGCGGAATTTCTCGACGGACGGGTCACCGGGCGCCCACTGGCCGTTTTCGTCAAGCATGTTGCCGCAGTAGCAGCAGGTGCGGATGCGGAGTTCCTTGACCTCCTGCTGGAGGCGGATGATGCGCTCGGCGACGCGCAGCCGCGCGGCGAGTTGTTCCTCGATGAACGGCTTGGTGGTGTAGTCGTCGGCGCCGGCGTCCATGGCCGCGAGGAAGCCGCCGCCCGCATCCGAGCCGGTGATGATGATGATGTAGGTGTATCGCTTGCGGTTCTCGCGGCGGATGTGGCGGCACAACTCCAGGCCGTCCATGCCGGGCATGTTCCGGTCACTGATGAGCACGGGCACTTCCTGACGCTGGAAGAGCGTCCACGCCTCCTGGCCGTCCTGCGCGACGATCACCTCATGGCCCAGCTTCTCCAGCGTGCGTTTCAAGATCATGCGCGACATCGTGTCGTCTTCGGCGATCAGTATTCTCATGCGGCACCTCCAACGGTGTGGGCGTTCATCTCGGCGACCACTCGCTGCAATTCCTGCTCGACCTGGGCGATCAGGTCAGCCGCGCCCGTCGTCGAGCCATCGGAGGCAAGTGTTTCCAGGCGCGCGCACAGACCGGCCAGCCGCCGGGCGCCGAGGTTGACACTGCTGCCTTTCAAAGCGTGCGCCGCCTGCTTCAATTTCGCGACATCATTTTTCTCCGCGGCCTCGCGCAACGCAGGCAGCCGTGACGCGGCGTCTTGCTGATAGGTGCGAAAGAGGTCTGTAAGAAACCCGGGGTTGCCATCGTCACCCAGCGCGCGGAGTTGGACCATGGTCGCGGGGTCGAGGGCGGGAGCCAACGTTTCAGGGGGTGCGGCCGGCGACGGCAGGCTGGGTGGCGCGGCGCTGCTGCCGGCGGCGGGTTGGGCGGCTCTTACGGTTCGCGGAGCCCAATGTTCAAGCGCCTCGCTGATGTTGTCCGGTCGCACCGGTTTGGCAATGTAGTCGTTCATGCCCGCGGCGAGGCATTTTTCACGGTCGCCTTGCATGGCGTTGGCGGTCATGGCGATGATCGGCGCTTTTTGGTTGGGGCCTTCCGAGCGGCGGATTTCCGCTGTGGCCTGGTAGCCGTCCATCTCCGGCATCTGGCAATCCATGAGGATCACGTCGTAGGGCAGGTTGCGCGACAGTTTGACGGCTTCGACGCCGTTGGCGGCCACGTCCACGCGGCAACCGAGCTTCTCCAGTATCCGGGACGCGACTTTCTGGTTGGCGATGTTGTCCTCAACGACCAGCACGCGCGCGTGAATGCGTTTGGGCGCAGGCCGCTCCGTTGTGGGGAACTTCCGTGTCGCCGGGGTGACTTCGGACTGGCCGCCCGTGGGGGCGTCGTAGCGCGACCCCCAGAGGTTTGCCAGCGTCTGTGTGAGCTGGGAGAAATGGACCGGTTTGCTCAGACAATCCGCGAAACCGGCCTCGCGCAGCCGCGCGGCGTTGTCGCGACGGCCGAGCGAGGTGAGCATGAGCAGCACGGGCTGGCCGATCGCGGGATCGGCCTTGATGGCGCGGGCGAGCATCTCCCCGTCCATCTCCGGCATCTGGGCGTCGAGGATCGCGATGAGGAACGGGTCGCCGAGCTGCATGGCGTCGCGCAGGACCCGCAACGCATCCTGTCCGCTGGCGACGGCTTCGGCGCGCATGCCGAATCCATTGAGGCTTTCGACAAGCACCCGGCGATTGACCTCGTTGTCGTCCACGATCAACGTGCGCACTTGATGGAGCACGCGCCGGGGTGACACCGACGTGTCCGTCGCGGCGTCGAGCGGCAACGGCAGGGTGAACCAGAACGTGGAGCCTTTCCCCGGCTGGCTGGTGGCGCCGATCCGGCCGCCCATCAGCTCCACCAGTTGTTTGGAGATCGCCAGCCCCAGTCCCGTGCCGCCGAAGCGCCGCGTCGTGGAGCCGTCGGCTTGCGTGAACCGCTGGAACAGTTCGGGCAGCTTGTCCTCGGGGATGCCGATGCCGGTGTCAGTGACGGCGAAACGCAGCAGCGGGGCCGCCGGGCGGGGGGGCGGTGGAGATTCGCCTTTGTGTTTCTGTTCTTCCAACCCTCCGTTGTCTTCCGCCAGCTCGACATCGAGCAGCACGTGGCCTTCTTGAGTGAACTTGATCGCGTTGCCGGCGAGATTGGTGAGCACCTGCCGGATGCGGCCCGCGTCGCCGATGACGCGGCGCGGCGTGTTGGGCGCGTAGCGGACGATCAGGTCGAGTTTCTTTTCTTCAGCCCTGGCGGCGAGGAGGTCGGCCACGTCTTCCACGACCTGGCGCAGGTTGAAGCCGGCCGGCTCGATGGCGAGCTTGCCCGCCTCGATCTTGGAGAAGTCGAGGATGTCGTTGATGACGGTCAGGAGGGCGTCGGCGGAGTTGCGAACGGTCTCGGCATACTCGCGCTGTTCCCGCGTCAGCGGGGTGTCCAGCAGCAGGCCCGTCATGCCGATGATGCCGTTCATCGGCGTGCGGATCTCGTGGCTCATGTTCGCCAGGAACTCGCTCTTGGCGAGCGCCGCCGCCTCGGCGGCGTCTTTGGCTTCGCGCAGTTGCTCCTCGGCGCGCTTGCGCCCGGTGACGTCGCGCACGGTCGCCTGCAACACCTGCCGCCCCCCCCACGGCACTGCCGTCAGCCAAACCTCGGCGGCAAAATCCTCCCCGTTTCTGCGCCGATGCACCCACTCAAAGCGATTCGCGCCTTTCTGGAAAGCTTCGGCGATTTTTTCGTTCGCCGCTGTCAACGAGACTTCTCCCTTGGGTTGATTGGGCGGCGAGACGTCCGCCGGATGCAGCGCGGTGAATTCGGCGACGGAGACGCAGCCGAACATCCGCAGCGTTGCCGAGTTGCAATCGAAGAACCCATTGTTGTCCAACAGCATGACCGCATCCGAAGAACTCTCGAACAACGCGCGATGCTTTTCCTCGCTGTCACGCAACACCATTTCGGCCTTGGACCGCTCCAAGTTGTGCCTGTGCGCGCGGCGCGCGCCAAAACCGATGGCGGCAAGCCCCAGGAGCCAGACAACGCCATCGCTGATGACCAGCGAAACCAATTGGCGCCGGCCAGCGGCCCACAACGGGGCCATGGGAACCGAAACGGATATGCCGCCGCGGACGTCGCCCACTTTGTGGCCTTGGTCACCGTGGCACGCCAGGCAGCGTTCCTCGGTCATCAGGGGTCGCATGAGGCGCATGTGTTGCCCGCCGTCAATCGTCTCGACTGCCGAGACTTCGGTCTTCCCTTTCTCGAACGCTTGGAGCGCCCCTGCTTCCCACGCGTCGGCGGCGTTTTCGGGCCGCAACGGTTTCAGACTGGTCATGTGGCTGCGGTGCCCATACAGATCGCGGCCCATCTCTTGCACCTGGCGCATCATGGTGATCGGATTGACCAGGGCGAGCTGCTGCCCTGACGTGGTCTGGACGATGGACACCTCGCCGTGCGACAGGTTGCGATTCGCCGGCGCATTGTTGGTTGCCGGCACGTAAACACCCCCGTGACCATCCCCCCAAAAGCGGAAGAGCAAATCCTTCTGCAGGCCGATCTCCGCCTCCAGCCGGGCATCATGCAAAGTTCCACGCCGATGCTCCAATACCCTCCAGGTCATGGACGCGCCGATGAGCGCCGACCACACCACGGCGGCTGCCAGGGCGTAACGGCGCACTTGAATTTGCGGGCGGTCGGGCCGGACTGCGCGCCGTTGACCTCGCGCGGCGATGCCGTGACCATCCGCCGCATCATCCACAATCGGAAGGTTCTTCATGCGTTATTCCTTCTGTGCCTGCAACGATCCGCCGGGCACAGCGCCACCGCGCGCATCCAGAAGCTCGCGCACCTTGTCCGCCAGCTCGCCGGGCTGGAAAGGTTTCTGCAAACATGGCAGGCCAGCCTCCAGGATGCCCTGATGCGCCACCGTGATGTTCGTGTAACCCGAGATGAAAAGAGCTGCGACGGCTGGGTGGGCGGCCCGGATCCTGTCAACGACATCCTTGCCGTTCATGCCCGGCAGGACGACATCGCAGAGCAGCAGATCGAGCTGGCCGTCGAGTGAAGCTGCCATGCGCACGGCTTCCTCCCCATCCATCGCCTCCAACACCGTGTAGCCCGACTCGCGCAGGCTGACGGCAACCAGCGACCGGACCGTTGGATCGTCCTCCACCACCAAGAGGGTTTCGCTGCCCCGCTTCATGACAAGTTCCAGTCGGTTTGTTGAGGCATGTGCGGGGAGGTGAATAGCGCGCCCGCAGCGATGGCCAAGCCCGAAGGCCACACGCCGGCACTGCCCATTTCCGAGGGTTGGATTGGCTCGTTCATGTCCGCCAGACGGACGACATACCCGCCACTCAGCCGGCGAAGCAGTCAGGGTGCCACGCGAATCGTCCCGCCCTCCCGACACGACAGAACCACCAACCATCGCGCCGCCACCCGCCACTGAACAATCTGTTCAGCCGTCTGTGCGTCGGCGGAAGCCACGGCCGTCCGCGGATCGCATCCTCCGCCTGTTGCTTGTTGCATATCCCCTTGACGGGGCGGGCGGTTGCGGCTACAAAACATCCAGCGGTATTTTGCCCGCGGGGCGAGTGTGGTCGGCACGCGGGCGCTGCGGAGTGCTCCATGGCTGGCGCACAGCCGTGGGCCGTTGACGCCGACCGCACGACAGCATGTTCAATAAATTCTTAGGCCTGTTCTCGAATGACATCGGGATTGACTTAGGCACTGCCAACTCATTGGTTTACGTGAAGGATCGCGGCATTGTGTTGCGCGAGCCGAGCGTGGTCGCCATCCAGGCGGGCACGAACAACGTGTTGGCGGTGGGCGAGGAGGCCAAGCGGATGCTTGGCCGCACTCCCGGCAACATCGTGGCCATCCGCCCGATGAAAGACGGCGTGATTGCCGATTTCGAGATCACGGAGAGCATGCTGCGCTACTTCATCCGCAAGGTGCACAACCGTCGTTCGATGGTGGCGCCCCGGGTGATCGTGGCGGTGCCGTCAGGCATCACGGAGGTGGAGAAGCGGGCGGTGAAAGACTCGGCGCAGCACGCCGGCGCCCGCAAGGTTTACCTGATTGAAGAACCGATGGCCGCGGCGATCGGCGTCGGCCTGCCGGTGCAGGAACCGGCAGGAAACATGATCGTTGACATTGGCGGAGGCACGACCGAGGTCGCCCTGATCTCGCTGGCTGGCATTGTGTTCAGCCGCAGCATCCGGGTGGCCGGGGATGAACTGGATGAGGCGATCATCCAGTATATGAAACGTGCCTATAACTTGATGGTCGGCGAACGCACGGCGGAAGATATCAAGGTTCGGATCGGTTCGGCGTATCCGCTGGAGCAGGAGCTGACGATGGAAGTGAAGGGGCGGGACTTGGTGGCAGGGCTGCCGAAGACGTTGACGGTGACCTCGCAGGAGGTCCGCGAAGCCATCCTGGAACCGGTTTCCCAAATCGTCGAGAGCGTGCGCATCGCGTTGGAACGCTGCCCGCCGGAACTCGCGGCGGACCTCGTGGACCGCGGCGTGGTGTTGGCCGGCGGCGGCGCGTTGCTTCGCGGCATTGACAAGCTTCTGGCCGAAGAGACCGGCCTGCCTGTCCACATAGCCGACGACCCGCTCAGCGCGGTGGCCGAAGGCACGGGCCGCGTGCTGAACGAGCTTCACTTCCTCGAAAAGATTTCCTCCGACCATCGAACCTAGCGCCGGCTTGACCGGCTGGCGCCGTTTCCCGCCTGAACAACCGCAGATCGCCCGCCTGAGAGGCGCGACAGCCTCCCTGGCTCCGGACCGTGTGCCGGCGCTTTGAAAGACGAATGTTACAGCGACGCTATCTGGTGGCGCTCGGGTTGATCATCCTGAGCTTGCTGCTCTATTTTGCCATGCCGGCGGGGCCGTCGCTGACGCTGAAAATGTTTGCGACCCGGATTTTCTCGCCCGTGCTCCGGCTGGGCACCGCGCTGCGCGCCTCGTGGGATGGGGCGAGGCATGAGCTTCAGTCGCGCGGTGTGATGCTGGAGGAGAACCGGCAGCTTCGCGAGAAGCTCGCGTTGCAGATGCAGGAGGGGCTGCGGGCGCAGGAGCTGGAGGACGAGAACCGCCGCCTGCGCGAGATGGTCGGCTTCCGCAAGGCCAGCCCGACGCGGCTTTGCGCGGCGCGGGTGATCGGCCGGGACACGTCGAGCTGGTGGAAGACCGTGTTCATAGACGCCGGCAGCGACCAGGGCGTCCAGCCCAACCGCGCCGTCATCACGCCGGCGGGATTGGTCGGCAAGACGGTCTCCGCCACGCGCACCAGCGCGTGCGTGTTGTTGATCGTGGACCCGAACTGCAAGGTCGCCGCGCTGGTCGAGAACACGCGCGACCCCGGCATCGTGGAGGGCGCCTTCACGGGGCTGGGCGGCGACGCGGTGTGCCGGCTCGATTTCATCAACCGCGACGCGAAGATTGCGGGCGGGAGCACGGTCATCACCAGCGGTCTCGGCGGCGTCTTTCCGAAGGGCATCCGTGTCGGGAGCCTCGAACAGGCGCCGGTCAGCGAGTCGGGCCTTTACAAGAGCGCGCGTGTCCGGCCCTCGGCCGACATGGAACGGCTCGAGGAAGTGTTTGTGATCCTGAACTGACATGACGACTTGGTTTCTAATCGCGGCGGCAGTCATGGCGATGGGCTTCCAGTGCTCGATTGGCGGCGTGTTCAACGCCGGCGGGGCGAAGCTGGACTTGATGCCCGCGATCGTGCTCTACGCCGCGCTGACCGGTTCGTGGCAGCAGACGATGGGCACGGCCGTGGTGGCCGCGCTGTTGCTGGACACGCCGTCGTTTGCGCTGCTGGGCTTGAGTGTGCCGCCGTTCCTGGTCATGGGCCTTGCGATCAGCCATTTCCAGAAGGTGCTCTATCGCGACCATGCGATCGTCCAGTGCGGTTTCGCGGCGGCCATTTCGCTGGCCAACTCGCTTTGGACGTGGCTGGTGCTGCAACTCACCGCTTCTCCGTTGCCGATGACGATCGGTGTGGTGGCAAAGATTCTCGTGATCGCGGCGCTGGCGGCGGCGGTCGCGCCGCCCTTGTTCTGGGCGCTGGACTTGATGCGCCGCTGGCGGCGCTACGATCCGGTGGAGGCGGAGACGTTCTAGATGAAACGCGTTTTCCACGAGATATTCCGCCGGGAGGAGGGTCGGCTGACCCTGCTGGCCGTTGGGATTGTCATCGGCCTGGCGATGATCGGCTCGACGCTGTTCCGCATCCAGGTCGTGGAGACCGCGGCGTTCGGCGCGAGCCAGGAAAAACAAAGCCTGCGCGTGGTGCGCGTGCCGGCGCTGCGCGGGCGCATCTTCGACCGCAACGGCGTCTGCCTCGCGGACAACCGGCCCACGTTCGATGCCGTGCTCTACTTTGAGGAGTTGCATGGCGAGCTGCGCGACCTCTACCGCAGCGAAATCCGCGTCCGCGGCAAGCGGCTCGATGCGGAGCGCCGCAGCCAGATCCTGTCCGGGCTTGTCCACCAGAAAGCCGACGCGGTCGGGCGCCTGGTGGGGGCGACGCCGCGGCTCAACGACCGCGCCATCCGCGTCCACAACGTCGAGCAGCGGCCGTTGCCGTTCGTGCTGGTCGGCGACCTCAGCCCGCAGGCGCTCGCGGTGGCGAAGGAGCACCATCCGCTGCCGGTCGGCGTGGACATCGAGGTCAATGCGGTCCGGCAATACCGCTATGGCCCGCTCGCGGCGCATTTGCTGGGCTACGTGACCCGCGAGCGGTCCGTGCTGGAGACCGATCTGGGGCTGCCGACTTACATCATGTCGGATATGCGCGGCGTCAGCGGCCTGGAGTTGAAGTTTGATGATGAGCTGCGCGGCGAGTCCGGCACGCGCACGATCCTGATCAACGCCGGCGGCTACAAGGAACGCGAGTTGGGCTATCAACGGCCGAAGCCCGGCCACGATTTGAAGCTGTCGCTGGATGCGCGTTGCCAGCACGCGGTCGAGGCGGCGCTCGGTGATCACGTTGGCGCGGCCGTGCTTCTCGACCCGCGCAATGGCGACGTGCTGGCGATGGTGTCCAGCCCCAGCTACGACCCGAATCGGTTTGTGCCCAGCATCCGCCCCGAGGACCTCGCCGAGTTGCAGCAGAACCCGGACAAGCCGCTGGCGAACCGCGCGTGTGCCGAGCACTACGCGCCCGGCTCGACGTTCAAGCTGTTGGTGGCGCTGGCCGGATTGGAGACGGGAAGAATCGCCCCCGGCTCCACCAGCACCTGCACGGGTGACACGGTCGTGGGCGGGTTGCTGAAGCGGTGCTGGATCAAGTCGAAGGGCGGCCAGCACGGGCCGGTGAACCTGCGTGAGGCGCTCAAGCATTCGTGCAACATCTTCTTTTACGAGCACGGCGTGATGGTCGGCATGCAGGCGATTGTCGCGATGGCGCAACAATTCCATCTGGGCGAGCAGAGCGGCATCGCGTTGCCGCGCGAGGCGCGCGGGCATCTGCCGTCGCCGCTGAAGCGCGGCTGGCGTCCCGCGGACACCGCGAACCTGGCGATTGGCCAGGGCGAGGTGGACACGACGGTGCTCCAGATGGCGTGCGTGGTCGGGACCATCGCCAATGGCGGGCGCGTTGTCGCGCCGCGGCTGGTCAGCAGCATCCACCAGGCGGCCGAGGATGGTGGACTCGGGTCGGTGGTGGAAGATTTCCCGGCGCGTGACCGCGGGCGGTTGACGGTGCGGCCGGAGAGCCTGCGGATTGTCCGCGACGGGATGTGTGCCGTGGTCAACGACGCGGACGGCACGGGCAAGAAGGCAGCCGTGCCGGGCATCAAGGTCGCGGGCAAGACCGGCACCGCGCAGGTGATGGATGTCCACAACAACATCATCGGCCACCGGGCGTGGTTTGTGAGCTTCGCGCCGTTTGAGAATCCGCAATACGCGATGGCGATCCTGTTGGAGGATGGCGATTCGGGCGGCCAGACGGCGGCGCCGATCGCCGGGCAGATATACGCCGCGCTGTTCGGGGTGGACACGAAGACGCCGAAGCCGGCCTCGCGGGCGCTGCGCGCCGCGGCGCAGACGGGGCCAAGGAGGGCGCTGTAGCGATGACGACGATGACGGCAAAACCGCGCCGGCTGCTGCCTCGCATTGCGTGGCTGCCATTCCTGACGATGGCCGGGTTGGCCGTGATGGGTGTGTTTGCCATCTACAGCGCCAGCTATCGCGGTGAGGACCAGCCGACGGACCCGTTTTACCGGATGCAGATGGCGTGGGTGGCCGTGGGACTGTGCGCGTTCCTGGTGGCGGCGATTGTGGATTACCGGCAGATCGGCAAGTGGACATGGGTGCTGTATTCCATTTGCGTCATGCTTCTGGTCGTCGTGCTGATCTTCGGCGTCGAGCGCTACGGGTCGCGAAGCTGGCTGGGGATCAAGGGCCTCGGCATCCAGCCGAGCGAGTTCGCGAAGATCGGGCTGGCCTTCGCGCTGGCCGACTACTTGAGCAACCCCGATCGCGACGTGCGGAGTTTCAAGTCGGTGCTGGTCTGCCTGGCGATGGTGGGCGGGACGGCGATGCTGATCCTGATGCAGCCGGACCTCGGCTCGACGCTGGTGCTGGTGCCGATGTCGGCGGTGATGATGTTCGTGGCGGGCATCCGGCTGCGGTATTTCGTGACGGCGATTGCGGCCATCGCGATCGCGGGGGCGGTGTTCTACATGAACCTGCGGGGTTACGAGGCAGCGGCGGAGCAGGTGCACGCGGTCGCCAAGGATCGCACGGCTTACGTCCAGCAACTCGACAAGATGGGGCGGAAGTTCATCCTGAAGCCTTATCAGTGGGAGCGGGTGCTGGTGTTTTTGAACCCGGAGCGCGATCCGTATGGCTGGGGTTGGAACCTGCGGCAATCGCTGATCGCGGTCGGCTCGGGCGGGTTCTGGGGGAAAGGCTGGTTGCAGGGCACGCAGAACGTGCTCGGCTTCCTGCCGCGGCAGGTGGCGCCGAATGACTTCATTTTCTCGGTCATCGCGGAGGAGGGCGGGTTTGTCTGGTGTCTGGCGGTGTTGGTGGGGTTCACGGTGTTGCTGCTGAGCGGCATTTGGACGGCGTTGACGGCGTGCGACCGCCTGGGGCGGTTGCTGGCCACGGGCATCACCGTGATGCTGTTCTGTCACATATTCGTAAACATGGGCATGACCGTCGGCCTGGTGCCGATCACGGGATTGCCGCTGCCGTTGCTGAGCTACGGCGGTTCGTTTGTCGTAAGCACCATGGTCGCGCTGGGGATCCTGCAAAGCATCCAGGCGCGGCGTCGAGCACACTAAAACAACGTTAAAGCAAGGATCGAAACGATGGATCCCAACACACAACGAAGGGCGCCCGCAGAGGAGCGAGCGGCACAGCCGCCGCCTCCCAAGAAAGAAGGTTTCTTCTCACGACTGATGAAGAAACTCACCGGACGCGATCACAACATGAACAAGGAACTCATCATCAACGCGGAGCCGTTGGAGACGCGCGTGGCGTTGCTGGAGAACGGCCAGCTCGAGGAATTCTCCGTCGAGCGCACCTCCGAGGAACGCATCGTCGGCTCCATCTACAAGGGCCGCATCAAGAACCTCGAAAACGGCCTGAAGGCCGCGTTCGTGGACATCGGCCTGGACAAGAACGGTTTTCTCCACTACTGGGACATCATCCCCAGCCCGCTGGACTCCAGCATCGAGACCGTCGAACGCGACACCCGGCGCAAGGAGCCGAAGCCGCGCATCACGCAGAAGGACATCCCTGCCGTCTATCCGGCCGGCAGTGAGATCGTCGTGCAGGTCACCAAAGGCCCCATCGGCACCAAGGGGCCGCGTCTGACCACCAGCGTCAGCCTGCCGGGGCGCTATCTCGTGCTCATGCCGTTCAGCGACCAGAGCGGCATCTCGCGCAAGATCGAGGACGGCCGGGACCGCCAGCGCCTGCGCAAGATTGTCCGCGCCCTCAATATTCCTGACGGCATGGGCGTCATCATCCGCACCGCCGGCGAGGGCCAGAAGCAGCGATACTTCGTCCGCGACCTGCACATGCTCCTGAACTCGTGGCGGGCGGTCGAGGAGAAGATCAAGGCGCAGCCGGCTGCGTGCTGCGTGTATCAGGAGCCGGACCTCATCGAGCGCACGGTGCGCGACTTCCTGACCGAGGACGTCAACCGCATCGTCATTGACAACGAGAAACAGGCCGAGCGCGTGCGCGACGTCATCGGCCAGATCAGCCGGCGCTCCCGCAACAAGGTGAAGCTCCACGCGGAGCCGATCCACATCTTCGAGAAATGCGGCGTCGAGAAACAGATCGAGCAGGCGTTTCGGCGGCAGGTCTGGCTGAAGTGTGGCGGATACATCGTCATTGATGAGACGGAGGCGCTGGTGGCGATTGACGTCAACACCGGCCGCCATAAACCGAACCGCGACCAGGAGCAGACGATCCTCCAGACCAACATGGAAGCCGCGGCGGAAGTGTGCCGCCAGTTGCGGCTGCGCAACATTGGCGGCTTGGTGGTGGTGGACTTCATTGACATGAAGAACCGCAAGCACCAGCACCAGGTCTATCAGAAGGTCAAGGAAGGAGTCCGCCGCGACCGCGCCAAGACGCACATCCTCACCATTAGTCAGCTTGGCTTGCTGGAAATGACCCGGCAACGGCAGACCGAGAGCGTCCGCGCGTCCACTTATGAGGACTGCCCCTATTGCAAGGGCCGCGGCCTGGTCAAGAGCGCGCTTTCAATGTCGGTCGAGATCCAACGCAAGATCGCCGAGGTCTTGCGGCGGCATCGGCCGGCCCATATTGATCCGGAGAATCCGCCGGACATCCAGCTCTGCGTCTATGTTCACACGGACGTATTGCAACGGCTCCGGGGCCAGGACGAGCAGTTGCTGATTGACCTGGAGAAGAAGTTCTACGGAAAACTCAGCTTCCGCGCCGACCCGAACTTCCACCTGGAGCAATTCAAGATCGTCAACACGGTGAACGGGCAGGAACTGAAGTAACCGGACAAACCACCCGCACAACCGGCGCGTTTCCGGTTGCTGCCTTGACTGGGCTGTGGCTGCTGCCTACAGTTGCCGCCCTTCTGCCTTTGGATTGAAAGGTTTTATGGCTGACACAACAGAGACGAAGCATGCGATACACGTCACCTCGGAGACGCTCGGCCCGTGCCGGCGGCTGCTGAAGATCGAGGTGCCGACGGCCGACGTGGACAAGGAATTTGGCCTCGTTGCGCAGGAATACACGCGCTACGCCCGGCTGCCCGGCTTTCGGCCCGGCCGCGCGCCGCGCCCGCTCGTCGAGAAACGGTTCACCGCCGAGATCGAACAGGAAGTCCAGAAGTCGCTCATCCCGAAAGCGTATCGCGAGGCGATCCGGATGCAATCGCTGCAACCCGTCGGCCTGCCGGAGATCAAGGACGTGCAATTCGGCCGCGGCCAGCCGCTGGCCTTCACCGCGGAACTGGAAACCGCGCCGGACTTCGCGTTGCCCGACTACAAAGGCATCGCGGTCACGAAGATGCCCGTCACCGTCACCGACGAGGACGTGGACAAGGCGGTGCAGGCGCTCGCTGCCCAGCGGGCCGAGTTGGTGGACGCGACCGGCCGCGGCCTCGCCATGGAGGACTTCGCGGTCGTCAACTTTTCCGCCGTCAGCGACGGCAAGCCGCTCGCCGAACTGGCGCCCGCCGCCAAGGCGCTCGCCGAGCGCAAGGACCTGCTGCTCATGATCAGCCCGGAGGCGTTCGTCCCCGGATTCTGCGAGCAGCTCGTTGGCGCGATGATCGGTGAGAAGCGGCAGGTGCTGGTGGACTTCCCCGCCGACTTCCAGGTTGCGGAGATCGCCGGCAAGAAAGCCACCTACTTTGTCGAGGTCACCGGCATCAAGGAGCGCAAGCTGCCGCCGATGGATGACGCGCTGGCCGCGTCGTTCGGCAAGGATTTGACACTGGCGAAGTTGAAGGACGCCATCCGCGCCGACATCCAACGCGAACGCGAGCGCGCCGCCGGGACCGACGCGAAGAACCAGGTCGTGGAATTCCTGCTGTCGCGGACGACATTCGACCTGCCGCCGGCCATGCTGGCCAACGAGACACGCCACGTCATCCAAGACGTCGTCCGGGAAAACACCATGCGCGGCATCGCCAAGGAAGCCCTTGTCGAGAAGAAGGACGAGATCTTCCAGTTCGCCAGCAAGAACGCCGCCGACCGCCTCAAGGCCTCCTTCATCCTCGGCCGGATCGCGTCGCTGGAGAAGGTGGAAGTCCAGCAACAGGAGATCGAGTTCCGCATCCTCCAGCTTGCGCAGCGGTATGAGATTCAGCCCGCAAAACTCCGCAAGCAGCTCGAAGAGCGCGGCGGACTCGATGAGATCCACGAAGAGTTGCTGGTGGCCAAGACCCTTGAATTCCTGGTCTCGACTGCTACAGTCACACAGAAATAAATGGAGCGCCGATGAACGAGAAAAACCAGATCCTCATCCCGATGGTGGTCGAGCAGACCGGCCGGGGCGAGCGCGCCTACGACATCTACTCGCGGCTGATGAAAGACCGCATCGTCTTCATCGGCATGGCCGTGGACGACCACGTCGCCAACCTCGTCATCGCCCAGTTGCTTTTCCTTCAGATGGAAGACCCGAAGAAGGACGTCCACATCTATATCAACTCGCCGGGCGGCAGCGTCACGGCGGGCCTGGCCATCTACGACACGATGCAATACCTCACCCCTCCGGTGAACACCTACTGCATCGGCCAGGCCGCCAGCATGGGCGCGGTGCTGCTCGCCGCGGGCACCAAGGGCAAACGCTTCGCCCTGCCCAACGCCCGCATCATGATCCATCAGCCGTGGGGCGGCATGCAGGGCACCGCCACCGACATCAGCATTCACGCCAAGGAAATCCTCTGCATCAAGGACCGCCTTAACGAAATCCTGGCCCATCACACCGGCAAACCGCTGGAGCAGATCACCCGGGACAGCGAGCGGGACTTTTTCATGAGCGCCGCGGAAGCCAAGGCCTACGGCCTCGTGGACGAGGTCGTCAAGTCCCGCAAGGACATCGTTCCCGACGAAGCCGCCCGGAAAGAGTAGTTATGGCGCGCCCCGGCAACCTCACGATGTGCAGCTTCTGTGGCAAGAGCCACGGCGAGGTCAAGAAACTCATCGCCGGCCCCGGCGTCTATATCTGCGACGCCTGCATCCTCGTCTGCAAGGGCATCCTCGACAAGGAACTCGCCCAGGAATCCCGCCGCGGCCCCGTCAAGCTCAGCGTCCCCAAGCCCGCCGAGATCAAGCGCGATCTGGACAACTACGTCGTCGGCCAGGAAAATGCGAAGCGTTCGCTCGCCGTCGCCGTTCGCAACCATTACAAGCGCATCCAGCAGGAGCGCAAACCGGCTGCCGGCGCGGATGAGGTGTCCGCGGCGCACGCCCACCACGACGTCGAGATCGAGAAGAGCAACATCCTGCTCATCGGCCCGACCGGCAGCGGCAAGACGCTGCTGGCCCGCACGCTGGCGCGCGTGCTCGACGTGCCGTTCACCATCGCCGACGCCACCACGCTCACCGAGGCCGGCTACGTCGGCGAGGATGTCGAGAACATCGTCCTCCGTCTCCTCCAGAACGCCGACTACGACGTCAAGCGCGCCGAGGTCGGCATCGTCTATATAGACGAGATAGACAAGATCTCCCGCAAAGGCGACTCGCCCTCCATCACCCGCGACGTGAGCGGCGAGGGCGTCCAGCAGGCGCTGTTGAAAATCCTCGAAGGCACCGTCTGCAACGTCCCGCCGCAGGGCGGCCGCAAGCATCCGCAGCAGGAATACATCCAGGTCAACACCCAGCACATCCTCTTCATCTGCGGCGGCGCGTTCGTCGGCCTCGACAAGATCGTCCAGCGCCGGCTCGGCAACCGCACGATGGGCTTCGGCACGTCGGCCCATGCCGGCGCACAGGATTCCACGCGCATCCTCGAACACGTCGAGCCGGAGGATCTGCTCGCATTCGGCCTCATCCCCGAGTTCATCGGCCGTCTGCCGGTCGTCAGTGTGCTCTCGCCGCTCACCGAGGACGAACTGGTCTCCATCCTCGTCGAGACCAAGAACGCGATGACCAAGCAGTATGCGAAGCTCTTCGCGATGGAGGGCGTGGACCTGAAGTTCACCGCCGACGCCCAGCGGGCGCTGGCCCAGATGGCCCTGAAGAAAGGCACTGGCGCGCGCGCCCTGCGCAGCCTGCTGGAGAAGCTCATGCTCGACATCATGTATGAGATCCCCAGCCGCGCCGACGTGGCCGGCGTCACCATCAACCGCGCCGTCGTCGAGGGCAAACGCGCCCCCATCATCCGCAAGAAGGTCGCCGGCCAGGCGGCGTGAGCGTTGGAGTTCAGCCTTCAGGCTGCGTTCTGTAGCGGCGGTCTGCGACCGCCGAATAACTGGAAGGGGCGACATTCTTGTCGCCCAATGATGCTTCGGCGACTGAAAAGTCGCCGCTCCCAGCTAATGCATTCCTCGTAGAACTTCCAAGCCCGTTATCAAACGGACGTGGACGTCCGTTCTACGATGGCAGAACAAATCTCCGATTTCCGGAAACGGACTACGCGGCGGCTTTCTTCAAGGCCGCGGCCTTGTCGGTGCGTTCCCAGGTGAAGGTCTTGTTGTCGTCGCACTTGCCGAAGTGGCCGTAGTTGGTGGTCTTCGAGTAGATCGGGCGCAGCAGGTCGAGTTCCTTGACGATGCTGGCTGGCTTGAAGCTGAAGACTTCGGTGACGGCTTTCTCGATCTTCTCGTCGCTGACCTTGCCGGTGCCGAAGGTGTTGACCATGACGCTGACCGGTTCGGGATGGCCGATGGCGTAGGCGAACTGGATCTCGCAGTGGTCGGCGAGGCCGGCCGCGACGATGTTCTTGGCGACGTAGCGGCCCATGTAGGCGGCCGAGCGGTCCACTTTGCTCGGGTCTTTGCCGCTGAAGGCGCCGCCGCCGTGACGGCCCATGCCGCCGTAGGTGTCCACGATGATCTTGCGGCCGGTGAGGCCGCTGTCGCCCTCGGGGCCGCCGACGACAAACCGGCCGGTGGGGTTGACGAGGTATTTGGTGTTCTTGTCGAGAAGCTCGGCGGGCAGGGTCTTCTTGATGATCTGCTCGATGACGGTCTTTTCGATGACGGCGTGTGTGACGGCGGCGTCGTGCTGGTTGGAGATGACGACGGTGTCCACGCGGATGGGGCGCAGGCCCTCGTATTCGACGCTGTCCTGGGTCTTGCCGTCGGGGCTTAGCCATTTCATGGCGCCGCTGCGGCGCGCCTCGCGGAGGGCCTTGCCGAGGTTGTGGGCGAACATGATGGGGGCGGGCATCAGTTCGGGCGTCTCGGTGCAGGCGTAGCCGAACATGAGGCCCTGGTCGCCAGCGCCCTGCTCGGCGGTCTTCTTGCCTTCAGCAGCGGCTGCGTTGACGCCCTGGGCGATGTCGGGGCTTTGTTTGATGACGGCGGACAGGACGAAGCAGTCCTCGTCGTTGAAGACGGTGCTGACGTCCTTGGTGTAGCCGATCTCGCGGATGGCGGCGCGGGCGATCTTGGGGAAGTCGAGGTGGGCCTGGGTGGTGATTTCGCCGGCGACGACGACGAGGTTGCTCTTGGCGAGCGTCTCGCAGGCCACGCGGCTGCGGGGGTCCACGGCGAGGCAGGCGTCGAGCACGGCGTCGCTGATGGTATCGCACACTTTGTCGGGATGGCCCTCGGTGACGGATTCGGAGCTGAAGATGTAACGGCGCTTCGGATTCATGTCCTTTGTTTTCCTTCTGCTGTTTCTATTGCGCGAACTCTCGGTTCGCTTGTTCGAGCGTTTCCTTGCTGCCGATGTCGAGCCATCGGCCGCGGATCTGATACGTGTAAACCGGCGTCTGCTTGTAGAGCCAGCCGATGTAACGGCCCGGCTGGTCCGGGTTGTTCCCCTCGGCCAGGTAACGGGCGATGAGTTTAACGGTGTTTTGTGGGAAATAGTAAAGACAAATTGCTGTCACGGTGCCGGTGGCGTCGGGGTCTTTCTCGCTGAAGTGGATGACCCGGCCGTCGGCGTCGAGTTTGAGGTGGTTGTATTTCTTGCGCACCTCTTCGAGGTTGCCGACGTCGTAGGTGACGATGGTCGCGCGCCCCTGCCCGGCGTTGCGGCGGGCGGCTGCGAGGAACTCGTCCGCCGGCTGATCAAAAAGGTTGTCGCCGGCGACGACGATGAGGTCATCGTCGAGCCGGGTCTGGTTGACGACGAGGTTCATGTCGCCGACGGCGCCGAGTTTATCGGCGTCGGAGGTGGAGCGGTCGTTGATGGTGGTGACGCGCGTGCCGGGCCGGCGGCGGGCGTAGTCCCGGCCCCAGCGCTCGAAGTCGGCGGCGAACTTGGCGTTGGTGACGACGAGGATTTCGTCGAGGCCGGGCTTGCCGGCGAACTTGTCGAGCAGGTGCTCGATCATCGGGCGGCCGGCCACGTCGAGCAGGGGCTTGGCCTTGTTGAGGGTCAGCGGGTAGAGCCGGGTGGCGTAGCCGGCGGCAAGGACGAGGAGTTTCATGGGTCAGGGGGTCGCGGATTGCTTGGGTTTGACCAGTTCCACCACTTCGGGGGCGATGGAGCGGACGTAGTCTTCGAGCCAGCCCTGCACCTCGCCGGGGGACTGGCTGCGCAGGGCGCGGTCCGCGAGGGCCTGGGCGTCGCTCAGGTTCATGGCGCGGACGACGAATTTGACCAGCGGCAGGGAGACGGCACTCATGCTCAGTTCGTCCGCCCCCAAGCCGAGCAGCAGCGGCACGAGCAAAGGATCGCCCGCCATTTCACCGCAGACGCCGACCCAGATCTTGTGGGCGCGGGCGGCGTCCACGACCATCTTGATGAGCCGGAGCACGGCGGGAAAGGTGGGCGCGTAGAGGTGGGCGACGCGTTCGTTGACGCGGTCCACGGCGAGTGTGTATTGGATGAGGTCGTTGGTGCCGATGGAGAAGAAGTTGACGTGACCGGCGAGTTGTTCGGCCACGAGCGCGGCGCTGGGCACCTCGAC
The DNA here is from genome assembly GCA_016219905.1 of Verrucomicrobiota bacterium. Taxonomy (GTDB): domain Bacteria; phylum Verrucomicrobiota; class Verrucomicrobiia; order CAIQCK01; family CAIQCK01; genus JACRKA01. The sequence continues at coordinate 12,438 of JACRKA010000014.1, read as the reverse complement.
CATGGCGCCGACCTCCATCTTGTCGTTGAAGGCCCTGCCCTCGCGGCGGAGTTCGTCCTTGCACTCGTTGAGCAGCGCGGCGGCGCGTTCCAACTCGGAGAGGCAACTGATCATCGGATACATCAACTTGATGTTGCCTTCGGCGCCTGCGCGAAGGGCCGCGCGGATCTGGAGCTTGAAAACATCGGGCCGGTCGAGGCTGAACCGGACGCCGCGCCAGCCGAGGAACGGATTGCGTTCGGCCTGGCCGTGGCCCGGCGAAAACAGCTTGTCACCGCCAATGTCAATGGTGCGGATGATGACGGGGTGCGGGGACATCACCTTGGCGACGTTCTGGTAGGCGGCGAACTGCTCGTCTTCGCCCGGCAGGTCGCGGCGGTTGAGGAAGAGGAACTCGGTGCGGTAGAGGCCGATGCCTTCGGCGCCGTGGTCGCGGGCGCTCGCGGCCTCGTCGGGAAACTCGATGTTCGCGGCCAGTTCAATGCGCCGGCCGTCGCGGGTCTGGGCGGGTTTCTCGCGGAGCAGGGCGAGCCGTTCCTCGACGGTGTGGTGGCGGATTTCGATCTGGCCGTATTCGTAGAGCGTGCTCTGGGTCGGGTTGATGATCAGCAGGCCGCTGTATCCGTCGAGGAGCGCTTCGTCGCCGGTGGCCACCTGCTGGCTCACGTCGTGCATCGCGACCACGGCCGGCACGCCCTGGGAGCGGGCGATGATGGCGGTGTGCGAGGTGCGGCTGCCGGCGTCGGTGGCGAAGCCGAGGACCTTGGTCCGGTCCATCAATGCGGTGTCGGATGGGGAGAGGTCCTGGGCGACGACGATGCGCGGGCCGGGCAGGTGCTGGAGGTCTTCGCGGTGTTCGCCGCGGAGGTTGCGCATGATGCGGCGGGCGACGTCGCGCACGTCCGCGGCCCGTTCGCGCAGGTAGCTGTCCTCGACCTTGGAGAGGACCTGGAAATACAGGTCGGCGACTTCCTGGAGGATCCACTCGACGTTGATTTTCTCGGCTTCGAGGCGCCGGAAGACCTGCTCGGTGAGCATGGGGTCGTCGAGGACCAGCAGATGAGCGTCGAAGATGCTGGCGCTTTCGCTGCCCAGCTCCTTGCCGAAGTGGGTGGGGATCTCGGTGAGTTGCTGGCGGGTCTTGATCAGCGCCTGCTCGAAGCGGGTGAACTCCTTCGGGACATCCTCGGCAGCGACGACGGTCTTTTCAGCCGGCTCTTCCTGCGGGCCGTAGAGATAAATGACGCCGCGGGCGATGCCAGGGGAAACCTGGACGCCGCGGAATATGTGTTCTGTCTTTTGGCTCTGCTGCTCCGTCATTTCGGTCCGTCGTCATGGATGCTGGTGCGAGTCTGGCTTCTGTCCGCCATGGCTCCGGAAGTTGTCAATCTTCGCCGAACTTGCGCGCAATCAGGCCTTCAATCTCATTGAGCGCAGCGGCGGCATCTTCGCCTGAGGCGGTGATGCGCAGTTTCGTTCCCTGGCCGGCAGCCAGCATCATCAAGCCCATGATGGACTTGCCATTGACCGTTTCGCCATCTTTTTCGATGCTGATATCGCAACGGAACCGCCCCGCGGTCTTGACGAAAGAGGCCGCGGGCCGGGCATGGATGCCCAGCTTGTTCTGTATCGTGACTTCACGTGTCAACGCGCCGCGACGGTCGTCGTCGTGGCTCGAAGCTTGTTTCATCGTTGTCCGTCCTTGCGCATCCTCGCGATCAGCCGCTCGTTGAATTCCTTGGCCACGTTATGGCCCATGCCGCGCAGCTTCTGGTCCAGGGCGGCCACCTCGACCAGGCGCGCGATGTCGCGGCCGGGCCGGACGGGCACGGTGACGTGCGGCACCTCGATGCCGAGGATCTTGCAGTGGACCTGCTCCATGCCCACGCGCTCGACTTCGGAGACCGCGTTCCACTCCTTGAGGGTGACCACGAAGTCCACCCGCTTCTCGTTGCGCACCGCGCCGACGCCGAAGACCGAGGCGACGTTGATGATCCCCAAGCCGCGCACCTCCATATGGTAGCGCGTCTGGGGATCGCTGGTGGCCATCAGCTCCCGGCCGTCGAGGACGTAGATCCGCGTGATGTCGTCGCTGACGAGGCTGTAACCGCGTTCCACCAAGGACAGGGCGCACTCGCTCTTGCCGACGCCGCTTTCGCCCTTGATTAACACGCCGATTCCGAGGATGTCAACCATGGTGCCGTGTTCGGTGATGCGGGGGGCGAAGTCCATGTCCAGCAGCAGCGTGGCGAGGTTGATCAGGCGGCCGGTGACCAGCGGCGAGCGGAAGACCGGCACGCGGAACGATTCGGCTTCCTCGAGGGCTTCACGGGTCGGCCGGATGTTGCGGGCCAGCACCACGCAGGGGATTTTGTGCGCGAGAAACGCCCGGATGCGCTTGCGGCGCTCGGCTGACGAGAGGGACTTCACATAGGCGGTCTCGGCATTGCCGATGACCTGAACGCGTTCCCAGGCGAAATACTGGAAGAACCCCGACAAGGCCAGCCCCGGCCGGTTGACGGTGGATTCGCGGATCTTGCGCTGCAGCCCGGTGGCGCCCGCGATCAGGCTCATGCGCAACTGCGGCGCATGCGCCGTATAGAACTGCTCGACGCTGATGGACTTGACCGTGATGGGCTTGGACTGCATGAAGGCGGCTCAACTCATGTGCGGATCAATCAGGCCGAAGTCGCCGTTCTTGCGGCGATACAACACGTTGATCCGCTCGTTCTCCGCGTTCTGGAAGACCAGAAATATCTTGGGCGACAACTCCAGTTGAAGCACCGCCTCGTCCACAAACATCGGTTTGAGCGAGAACCGCTCGGTGCGGACCACGCGGTGGGTGATGTCCTGTTCTTCCTCGTCGCGACCGATGGCCTCGATGATGTGCAACGGCACCTCCGCCATCTGGGTCTTGCGCGGATTGTGGCGCTGGATCTTGGTCTTGGCCTTGCGCAGTTGCCGCATCAGCTTCGCCACCACCTGGTCAATCGAGGCATACATGTCTTCGCTGGCTTCCTTGGCCTCGATGGAGATGTGGTTGTTGCAGTGCAGGATGACCTCCGCGATGTGGCGATACTTCTCCACTTCGAGGATCACCTGGGCGTTCAGGATGCGCGGGGAATCTATGCCGATATGTTCGAGCTTTTTGCGGGCGTAATCCTTCATCGCCTCGGTCACGCTGACATGACGTCCGGTAACGCTGACCACTGGGGCTGTGTGTGGCATGGGGTTCTCCTTTCAGTTGGGTGCGGGGGTTCTGTTCACATGTTGAACTCGGGACCCAAGTAAAGCTTACGACTGGTCGGGTCATTTATCAAAAACTCGCTTGTGCCCTCGCTGACCACGGCGCCTTGGTGGATCAGGTAGGCGCGGTCCACGATCGCCAGCGTCTCGCGGACGTTGTGGTCCGTGATGAGCAGGCCGAGGCCTTTGTCGCGCAGCCGCCGGATGATCTGCTGCACCTCATAGACCGCAATCGGGTCCACGCCACTGAACGGCTCGTCCAGCAACAGCAGCTTCGGCGCGGTCACCAGCGCCCGCGTGATCTCGAGCCGGCGGCGTTCGCCGCCCGACAACGTGTAGGCCTTGTGCTTGGCCAGCGCGGCGATGTCCAGTTCCTCCAGCAGATACTGGAGACGCAGCTTTCGCTCGCGGCCGGAGTAGGGGAGCGTCTCCAGCACGGCCATGATGTTCTCCTCGACCGTCAGCTTGCGGAAAATGGAAGGTTCCTGGGCCAGATACCCGATGCCAACCCGCGCGCGGCGATACATCGGCAGCCGCGTCACGTCGCGGTTTTCGAAAACCACCTTGCCCTTGGTCGGGCGCAGCAGCCCGACGATCATGTAGAAGCAGGTCGTCTTGCCGGCGCCGTTCGGGCCGAGCAAGCCCACCACTTCGCCGCGGTTGACGGAAACGTCCACGCCATTGACGACGCGCTGGCCGCGGTATGCCTTGACCAGCCCTCGGGTTTGCAGGAGCGCTGCCATGAACCTTTGCTACGGACCTCCGGGTGTTGGCATGGATGTTGGCGCGGGCGTCGGCGTTGGCAACTTCGGCATGCTGGGGAACAAGCCGCCGGAACCGCCGCCCTTCTGGCTCTGTGGGATTGTCATGCGCGGCCTGCCTTTGACCACGGCGGTGTTCTTGTTCATGTCATACACGATGGTCTCGCCCGTCACGAGGCTGTTGCCGGTTTGGACCTGGGCCGCGCCGCTGAGGATCACGATCCGGTCGGCCGCCGTGTAAACCGCCTCGTCAGCGATCGCCCGGCGGCCTTCCTGCGAAATCACCACGCCGCCGGTCGCCTCGATCTTGTTCACGCTGCTGCCGCTGCTGCCGCCCTCGGCAAGGTAAACAATCATCTTGTCGGCCGTCATCGTGCCTTGCGGATCCACCACCTTCACGTGGCCGGTAAACGTCGCCACCTTCTTGTCCATGCTCATCTGCAACTCGTCCGAAGTGATGACCGTCGGCGCGGCGCTGGACAGCTTCTCCACGATGGCCGGTTCGCCGGGCCGCAGGTTGATCTGTCCCGGCGACGGTCTTGCCGGCGGGGCGAATGCCGGCAAGGGCATCGGGGGCACCTCCGGGGCAGGCGACGGCGGCGTTGCCGTGTCCTGCGGCCACGCAGCAGGCGCGGCCAACAGCCACGCGGCGGCTCCGGATGCCAGTTGTCTGTTCAGTTTCACTGTGGTTGCGACTTCAGCGGCAGGAAGACCGACCCCTGCCGGTTCTGCAACGTCACCGTCACGTCATTGCGTATCTTCACCACGCTGTCCGCTGCGTTCCAATCAAATCCTATGCCGGTCACCGTCATGTTCGTCGCGACGATCTCGACCGCCCGGTCCGAGGTCGCCAGTTTGGCCGCGCGGTCAAACAGGCACACCGGCGACCGCATCGTCATGTCCACCGCGTTGCCGCGGTAAACCTCGATCTTCATCACATGCACCTCGACCTTCCCGCCTGTCAACAACACGCGGGCTGTGTCGCCAAACATCTTCCACCGCAACTGGCCCGTCTCGTCATACTCCGGCACCATGAAACCCTTCACGGAGCCGGCCTCCGGCGCCATCGCGGCCGCGGGTGCATTGGTGGACGCGGGCGTGCCGGACGGCGCAGGCGCATTGGTCTGCGCCCACGCCGCAATCGTCGCCACTGTGCCCACCAGCAACAACCAGCGTTTCATGTCGTTTCAGTCCGATACCGCTCCAACAAACCGTCCCACTTGCCCTGGCCCTTCAAAATCAACTCGATCACCTCGCGCACCGCGCCGTCACCGCCCGGTTGCCGCGTCACGTAAACCGCTGCGCGTCGCACCTCGGCCACGCCGTTCGCCACGGCGACCGGCAGACCAACCGTTGCCAGGACCGGCAAGTCCACCAGATCATCGCCCACGAAACAAACCTCATCCAAGCCGACGCCCTCTTGCGCCGCCATCCGGCGCACGGCATCGAGCTTCGGCGGCGGAGGCGACTGGCCCGGCTCCGGCTGCGCCAACAGCCGGATGCCCAGTTCCTTCGCGCGCCGGGCCGTGACCGGTGAATGTCGGCTGGAAACCCAACCCACGATCAACCCTCCGCGGGCCGCCATCTTCATAGCATGGCCGTCCTGAATGTGAAAAGCCTTCAGTTCCACGCTCAGCGGGCGGCCGTCGGTGCCGACCGCCTCGCCGATGTAAAGCCGGCCGTCGGTCAACACGCCGTCCACGTCCAACAACAACAACCGGACGCGTTTTGCTTTAGCGGAGAGCTTTGCGGATGGCACAGAGTTGTTCCAGCACGCCGCGCATCGCGCGCAGCGGGATCATATTGGGCCCGTCGCTCAACGCCGACGACGGGTCGGGATGAGTCTCGATGAAAACGCCGTCGCAACCGGCCGCCACCGCCGCGCGCGCCAGCACCGGCGCCATCGCCGCGTCGCCGCCGCTGCGGTCGCCCGCGCCGCCGGGCGATTGCACGCTATGGGTTGCGTCAAAGATCACCGGATAGCCGAACGCCCGCATCACCGGCAGCGAGCGCATGTCGGCCACCAGATTGTTGTAGCCGAAACTCGCGCCGCGCTCGGTCAGCAACAGCCGCCGGCAGCCCGCGCGCTCGACCTTCTCGACCGCATTCTTCATGTCGCGCGGCGCCATGAACTGGCCTTTCTTCACGTTGACGGCGCGGCCGGATTTCGCCGCCGCCAAGATCAAATCCGTCTGCCGGCAGAGAAACGCCGGAATCTGGAGGACATCGCACACCTCGGCTGCCGCGGCGACTTCGTCTTCCGAGTGAACGTCCGTCAGCACCGGCACGCCGACGGCGGTCTTCACCTTTGACAGAATCCGCAGCCCTTCGTTCAACCCCGGCCCGCGAAACGACCGCGCTGACGAACGGTTGGCCTTGTCGTAGCTGGCCTTGAACACAAACGGCATCCGCAGCCGCTCCGTCAGCGTCCGCAATGTCTCCGCCACGCGCAGGCAGAGCCGCTCGCTCTCGATCACGCACGGCCCGGCGATGAGCGCGAGCGATGGCCCGCCGAAGCGCGTGCCGCCGGCGTTGACGATGGTGACCTTGGGCATCATGCGCGTCGTTTGCCCGCCCTCTGCTTCAGCGCGGCCTCGATGAAGCCGCGGAAAAGCGGGTGCGGCCGGTGCGGCTTGCTCTTGAACTCCGGGTGGAACTGGCTGGCGATGAAGAACGGGTGGCCTTTCTGCTCGATCAACTCCACTAGTTCGGCGTCGAGCGTCGTCCCCGCCAGCACAAGGCCCTTCTCAGCGAGCCGCCGGCGGTATTCGTTGTTGAACTCGTAGCGGTGGCGGTGTCGCTCGCTGATGATCTCCGCGCCATAGAGCGACCGCGCTCGCGTGCCGGGCGCGAGTTTGCAGGCCTGAGCGCCGAGTCGCATCGTCGCGCCCATCCGCTTGACGTTCTTCTGCTCTTCGAGGAGGCAGATGACCGGATGCGGCGATTCCGGAGCGAACTCGGTGGAGTGCGCGCCCTTCAGCCCGCAGACGTTGCGCGCGAACTCGATCGTCGCGATCTGCATGCCGAGGCAGAGGCCGAGATAGGGCACCTTGTTCTCGCGGGCATACCGGACCGCCTTGATCTTGCCCTCAATGCCACGGTTGCCGAAGCCGCCCGGCACCAGGATGCCGGCCATGCCCCGCAGCGCACGTGCCGCGCCGTGCTCCTCGATGTCCTCGGCGTCCACTTTCACGATCTCGACGCGGGCATTGTTGGCGATGCCGCCGTGGTGGATCGCCTCATAGACGCTCTTGTAGGCATCCTGCAAGCCGATGTATTTGCCGACGACCGCGATGCGGACCTGGTGCTTGGGCTGCACGATGCGGTGGATGATCCGCTTCCACGCGATCATCCTTGCGGGTGGCAACCGCAACCGCAGCCAGCGGCAGACGAGGTCATCCATCTTCTCCTGCTGCAACATCAGCGGCACTTCGTAGATCGAGGTCTTCACGTCCATCTCCTCGATCACCGCTTCTTCAGCGACGTTGCAGAAGAGCGCGATCTTCTTGCGCACGCTCTCCTCGATCGGCTTCTCGCTGCGGCAGACGAGGATTTGCGGCGTGATGCCGATCTCGCGCAGCTTCGCAACGCTTTGCTGGGTCGGCTTGGTCTTGATCTCGCCCGCGACGCGGATGTAAGGCACCAGCGTCACGTGGATGAACAGTGTGTTGCCCGCCCCCATTTCGAGACCCATCTGGCGGATCGCCTCCAACACGGCCAACCCCTCGATATCGCCGGTGGTGCCGCCGATTTCGCAGATGACCACGTCGGTGGGAGCCTGCTGCCCGACCTGCTTGATGCGGCGTTTGATCTCGTTGGTGACGTGCGGGATGACCTGCACGGTCTGGCCGAGGTAATCGCCCTTGCGCTCGTTCTCGAGCACGGCTTGGTAAATCTGGCCGCTGGTGACGGAGTTGGGGCGGGCGAGCTTGCTGTCGGTGAACCGCTCGTAATGGCCGAGGTCGAGGTCGGTCTCGGCGCCGTCGTCCAGCACATAGACCTCGCCGTGTTGGAACGGGTTCATCGTGCCGGGGTCCACGTTGAGGTAGGGGTCGAACTTCATCAGCGAGACCCGCAGGCCGCGGTTTTCCAGCAACGTGCCGAGCGAGGCGGCGGTCAGGCCCTTGCCGAGCGAACTGACCACGCCGCCGGTGACGAAGATGTATTTGGGCTGCCTCATTGTTCCTTGATCAGCGTCTCGACGCGCGCCACGTCCGCGGGCGCGTCCACGCCGATGGATTCGATCTTTGTTTCCACGACTTTGATTGTGTAACCGTTCTCGATCACCCGCAACTGCTCCAGCCGCTCCGCCAGTTCCAGCGGTGACGGCGGCAGCTTCACCAGCTTCAACAAAAAGTCCCGGCGATACGCATACATGCCGGGATGTTTCAGAAACCGGAACCGTTTGAGCCGCTCACCGGCGGCTTCCTTGACCGCGTCCCGCAAGTAGGGGATCGCATGGCGGCTGAAGTATATCGCCCGACCCTGCCGGTTGACAATCAGCTTTACGACGTTCGGGTTGTCCAATTCGTCCGCCGTCGCAGCCTTGGCCAGGGTGGCCATCACCGCGGTGCGGTCGCGGGCCAGCGCGCGGGCGAGCTGGTCAATCATCGCCGGCTGCAACAGCGGCTCGTCGCCCTGGATGTTCACGACGATGTCGCACAAAATCTTGCGTGCAACCTCGGCGACGCGGTCGGTGCCGCTCGGATGGTCGGGACGGGTCATGACCGCGCGAACGCGGCCACGAAGCCGTTTGTCGGCGGCGACGAAGGCTGCAACGCAATCGGCCACCGGCTGGTGGTCGGTGGCGACGATGACCTCGCTGAGCAGCCGCGAGCGGCTGGCACGCTCGGCGACCCATTGGATGAGCGGCTTGCCGGCGATGGGCGTGAGCATCTTGCCGGGGAAGCGCGTGGACTGCCAGCGGGCAGGGATGACGCCGATGAATTTCATTTCTGTTTCAGGATCCAGTTGATCGCCGTGGATAAATCCTTCGCGACGTGGTCAGCGGGCAGTTTGTCGCCGGCCTGCTTGAACTCCTCCTCGCCGTAGCCGGTGCGGACAAGGATGCTGCGCGCGCCGGCGCGCCGGCCGGCTTCGAGGTCGCCGATGCGGTCGCCGATCATGAACGAGTCGGCCAGTTGGATTTTGAATTGCGCGGCGGCGTCGAAAAGGAACTTCGGCGACGGCTTGCGGCAGTTGCAGCGGTCGTCGGGGTGGTGCGGGCAGAAATAGACGCCGTCCACCGCCGCGCCGTCCTTGCCGAGCGCGCCGAGCAGATGCCGGTGCACGCGTTGCATGTCGGCCTCGGTGTAGTAGCCGCGCCCGATGCCGGCCTGGTTGGTGATGATGAAGATGAGGAAGCCGGCGCGCCGGAGCTTCTTCAGCGCAGCCGCCGCGCCTTTGACGATGATCACGTCTTCGGGGCGGTGCAGGTAATGGATCTCTTCGACAAGCGTGCCGTCGCGGTCAATGAAGACGGCGCGGGGTGTCGTTGGTTTCTTCATCGGTCAAAGCTCGCGCGCAGTTCGTCCGGCGTGCAGGTGGCGGTGCCCAGTTTGCCGACGACCACGCCCGCCGCGTGGTTGGAGATGGTGGCCGCCTCGACCGGCGTCGCGCCGCTGGCCAAGGCGAGCGTGAACGCCGCAATCGCCGTGTCGCCCGCGCCGCTGACATCGAACACTTCGCGCGCGACGGTCGGGATCAGGTGCGGCGGCTTGCCTTGCTGGAACAGGCACATGCCTTGTTCGCCGAGCGTGCTGAGCAACATCTTGGGCCGCCATTTCTTCAACACCGCCTCGGCCGCGGCGCGCCAGTCGCCGTCGCCTGACGGCCGGCCAGCCAGTTGCAGCGTCTCGGCGCGGTTGGGGGTCATGGCGGTGAGACCGTTGAGCCGCTGATGCCGCGTGGGTTTCGGGTCGAGCGTGACGACAGGGGCGAGACGCTTGAGGGCATCGAGCAGCGATTGGGTGATGAAACCTTTGCCGTAGTCGCAGATGATGATGGCGTCGAACCGGCGTTGCGCGCGGATGGACTGGACCACCTGCGCCGCCTCGGCGGCGGTGAGGGCGGCGCATTGCTCGCGGTCCACGCGGCAAAGCTGCTGGTGCTGGGCGATGATGCGGGTCTTGCGGATGGTGGGCGTGGAGGGGCGGACGAGCAGGTTTTCCGACTCGACGCCTTCGGTGCTGAGAAGGCTCTTGAGTTTGTTGCCGGCGTCGTCGGCACCAATGCCACCGATGAGCGTGGCCCGGCCGCCGAGGGAGCCGACGTTGCGCGCGGTGTTGGCGGCGCCACCGGGATGCCATTCCTCGCGGGTGACTTCGATGATCGGGACGGGCGCTTCGGGTGAAATCCGGTCGCACCGGCCGTAGGTGAAGTGATCGAGCATGACGTCGCCGACGACGAGGACGCGGCGGTTGTGGAAGGCCGCGAGCAGTTGCCGGAGGCGTTTGTTGGAGATGCCGTTCATGATTGTTCAATGACCGCGGCGGCGAGCAATGGCAGCATCAGTTCGTGGTGGCCGATGATGTAGTAGCCTTGGCCGCCTTTGTGGACGGGGCGGCGGACGATGTTCTCCGTCGGCCTATAGTGGCGGATCATGTCGAACGTCGCCGTGGTGAAGTTCTCGACTTTGTGGCCGAGGTTCCGGGCGACGGTGAGCGCCTTCAGGAAAACCTCGGGCATCACGACCGCCGAGCCGATGTTGAGGACGACGCCGCCGTCACCTAACGTTGCCACGATGGCTGCGAGCCGCTGGAAATCCATGTAGCTCGCCTCGCCGAGGGCCGCGCCGTCGCAGGTGGGGTGTTGGTGGATGATGTCGGTGCCGAGGGCGATGTGGACGGTGACGGGGACATGGGCGGTGACACCGGCGTTGAGGATGCTCAGTTCGCGGTTGGGGAAGTTGCCTTTGACGACGGCCTCGCCGAGCGCGCGGCCTGCGCCGATGCCTTGCGAGACGCCTTCCTTGATCGCGGCGTTCATCAGGCGGCCGGTTTCATCAATCATCCCGAAGCTGCCATCGTCGAGGCCGCGCTGGACATCTTCGCTGGTCTGGCCGATGAGGGCCAGTTCGAAGTCGTGGATGGCCCCCGCGCCGTTGGTGGCGACGGCCGACACGATGCCGCGGCGCATCAGGTCTGCGATGAGGGGGCTGAGGCCGCACTTGATGACGTGGGCGCCCATGCAGACCAGCACGGGCTTCTTCTTCCGCGTCGCGGCGACAATATCGGTGACGAGAGCATGGAAATCCTGGGCAACCAGGATTTTGGGCAAGGAGTCGAGGAACGATTGCAGGGAGCCGCCCTTGGCCCACACATGCGCGAAGTCCTCGGAGCGGACTTTGTTGGGGCGCTCGCGGAGCGGATAGGTCTTGATGCGGCTCCAGTCTAGCGGCGGAAAATCCACGCGCAGAGCGTAGCCGACCACGCGCAGCGGCGTCAATCCCAGCCGCATGTGGGGTGCCGTCTAGGGGCGCTTGCCTGTCAGCCATTCGAGATTGAAGCGGGCGAAAACGATGTTCTCGTAGGCGCGTTTGTCGCCGGCTTCGTAGAGGACGGCGATGGTGCCGTCGGGGAGGACGGCGAGGCAGGAATAGGCGCTGGGACGCGGGTCGAGCAGGCGCGACGCGGGCCACGTCTGGCCTTCATCGAAGCTCGCGCGAACCGTCATCTTGTTTCGCTTGGCGCTGGCGGGGTTGGAAAAGAGCAGCACGCTCTTGCGACCGTCGCTTGGCCACGAGTAGCGGCGGATGCTGGCCTGGCAGATCGGCTCGATGAGTTCCGGCACGTGGCGCTGGTCGATCCATGTCATGCCGCCGTCGCTGCTGACGGCTTGCTGGCGGGCGCGCTGGGTCTTGTCGTAGTTGCGCATGTTGAGGAGGAGCCGGCCGCCGGTGAGTTCCACGACTTCGCATTCGTTGACCTTGTTTTGAGGCGTCCTGCCGCCGAGTTTCCAGCTTTGGCCGTGGTCGTCGGAGTAGATGATGTGCGAGTAATAGTGGCCGGTGCCAGCTTCGATGTGATCGCAGGGAATGACGAGCCGGCTTTTGTGCGGGCCGTGTTCGATCTGGATGCCCGCGCCGGGGCCGGTGGCATACCACGTCCAGTTCGGCCGCTTCGCGTCGGCGGTGATCTCGCGCGGTTTGGCCCACGTGAGGCCGTCGTCGGTGGAACTCGTGACGAACACGCGGCGCGTGTCCTTGCTGGTCTGCGCGACGATCTTTGATTCGGGATCATCGCCGCGGTTCCACGTCATCAGCAGCCAGATCGTGCCGGTGTCGCGGTCCACGGCAGGGCAGGGATTGCCGCAGACGTTCGGGCCGTCGTCCCAGACGGTCTGCGCGGCCGACCACGTCGCGCCGTTGTCGGTGCTGCGCTTGAGCAGCATGTCAATGTCGCCCGTGTCGCTGGAGTTGAGCTTGCGCCCT